>NZ_CP041217.1:650000-975000 GCF_006542275.1 Saccharibacillus brassicae | reverse complement strand
AGCATCTAAGCGTGAAGCCCCCCTCAAGATGAGATTTCCCACACGCAAGTGGTAAGACCCCTTGGAGACGACGAGGTAGATAGGCAGGAGGTCGAA
Source organism: Saccharibacillus brassicae (assembly GCF_006542275.1). Classification (NCBI taxonomy): domain Bacteria; kingdom Bacillati; phylum Bacillota; class Bacilli; order Caryophanales; family Paenibacillaceae; genus Saccharibacillus; species Saccharibacillus brassicae. The sequence goes on along the minus strand of NZ_CP041217.1, from coordinate 974,904 downwards.
GCGTAGCAATACGTGTAGCTGACCTGTACTAATCGGTCGAGGGCTTATCCTATAGACTGGCGCAGCCAGGCTCTTCGGAAGCCTCTGCTTCGGTTGAGCACACTGCGCAGGCAAACACTTCATGACGCGAAGTGGATCGTTTCGGATCCGGTTTTCAAGGTGCAAACCTTGAGTTACAAAACAGAGCTGATTTGAATTGCTCGTGCCCGAAGGGGTTCGGCAATCCAAATAAAAACCTGTTCCGGCTTACTTCGTAAGCCTAGGTTTGGTGGTGATGGCAGAGGGGTTCCACACGTTCCCATCTCGAACACGACCGTTAAGCCCTCTAGCGCCGATGGTACTTGGACCGCAGGGTCCTGGGAGAGTAGGAAGCCGCCAAGCCAAAGAGAAAAAGCCTTTACCACTTACTCGGTAAAGGCTTTTTTGTTGTTTAAAGAGTATTTCATCCCTTGCCCTTAATTTTGCGCCCTTGCAGCCGGCGAAGCCGCTGCCTCTTCCCTGCGGCGTATAACAGCCCGCTTGACCGTACAGCATTCCCGCTTGCCTCTCAAGCGCCTGGAGGGTTGAGAGGCCTTCTCCCACCCAGGAGCGGGCCCGTTTCGAACCGGAGCGCCTTTGTCCTTCCCCTTTTTCCACCAGATGCTTTAATTCCAATCGAGAAAAGGGGGAGGGCAACGAAGCGCAGGTCGAAACGGGCCCGCGGCCCTCACCATCGAACAACAAGCCCCAAATGGGTCAGTCCCGCTCCGAATCCGTACATCGCAAGCAGGTCGCCCCGTTTGACTTTGCCCGCGTCGATACCGAGCTGAAGAGCCAAAGGAATCGATGCGGCTGAAGTGTTTCCGTAATATTCGGCGCTTGTTAGCGTTTTGTCTTTGGTAAAGCCCGCTTTTTCGGAGATCGAATCGATCATTTTCAGGTTGGCGCTGTGGGGAATGAACCAGTCAACCGCCGGCGTGCCTTCCGGCAGGGAGGCATGCAGCTGTTGAACGCCTTCCGGAACGGTGCGAACGGCCCATTTGTACACTTCGCGTCCGTTTTGCACGACTTTCCCGTTGCCGTCCAAAGGCTGTCCGTTCAACGTATCGGACATACCGGCGCGGTACACATGCAGGCCTCCGCTCCCGTCGCTGCCCATGTGGGCCGCGAGAAAGGCGCCTTCTTCGCTGTATTCGACGACTGCCGCGCCGGCTCCGTCGCCGAACAGGATGCAGGTGCTGCGGTCGGTGTAATCGATCGTTTTGCTCATGCATTCTCCGGCTACGACGAGCACTTTGCGATGCATACGCGAGGTGATCATTCCGTTGGCCAGATGGAGCGCGTACGTAAAGCCGGTGCAGGCCGCGCTCAGATCCAGCGTACCGGCGTTGGGCAGCTTAAACGCATCCTGGATGAGGCAGGAGACGGTAGGAAAAGGGTAGTCGGGCGTTGTCGTGGCGGCCAACACCAGATCGACGCCTTCGAGCGCGCCCGGATAACGCCGCAGCAAATCTTCCACAGCTCTTATGCAGAGATGCGAAGTGAATTCGTCCTCGCCGGCGATCCGTCTTTCCCGAATGCCGGTTCGCTGAACGATCCATTCGTCGTTGGTCTCGACCAGCGCTTCCAGGTCGTCGTTGGTCAGTCTGCGCTCGGGAACGTAAGTGCCGAGAGCGGCGATGCGTGCAGTCGAATGAATTTGGGTCATTACGCAGGTCAGCTCCTTTAGCACTTTACATTAGTACCTGGTACTAATATAAAAGGGTTACCTATTTTTTGCAAGTTTTTAACGAAACAAATTTGCCGGGTATGCTAAAGTTGAGAAGAGGCGAAGCCGTTCGAGTCGGGCATTTCGCCGCAAGCTCGCTGCTGAGCGACATTTTATCGAGAAAGAAAGGGTGGATAGATTTGGATTCCGCAAAAATGATCGTCGGATTCGCCGGTATCGGAGTCATGGGCAAAAGCATGGCCGGCCATATTTTGGACAAAGGTTACGAGGTGCACGTGTACAATCGGACCCCGTCAAAAGCGCAGGAGCTGATTGACCGCGGGGCGGTCTGGCAGGATTCGCCGGGGCAGCTGGCTGCGGCTTGCGACGTGATCGTCACGATGCTCGGTTATCCGCAGGACGTGGAACAGGTCTATACGGGCGAGGACGGCCTGATTCCCCATGCCAAAGCAGGCAGCTACCTGATCGACATGACGACCTCCAGCCCGCTGCTCGCGCGCCGTCTGGCCGAGCAGGGACAAGGCAAAGGGCTGCATGTGCTGGACGCGCCGGTCTCCGGCGGAGACGTGGGCGCCAAGAATGCCAAACTGTCGATCATGGTCGGCGGGGAACAGGCGGATTTCGAAGCGGTGCTTCCGCTGTTGGAGATTCTCGGCAGCAATATCGTGCTTCAGGGAGGGCCGGGAGCCGGACAAAACACCAAGATGTGCAACCAGATCGCGATTGCGTCCAATATGATAGGCGTCACCGAAGCGATCGTATATGCCGAGAAGGCAGGGCTTGATCCGAAAAAGGTGCTGAAAAGTATCGAGACCGGAGCCGCCGGCAGTTTTTCGCTCAGCAATCTCGTGCCGCGTATGCTTGACGGCGACTTCGAGCCGGGGTTCTACGTCAAGCATTTCATTAAAGACATGGGCATCGCCCTCGAATCGGCCGCCGAGATGAAGCTGGAGCTGCCCGGCTTGAAGCTGGCGGAATCGCTTTACCGCAAGCTGGCCGATGCCGGTTATGCCGACAAAGGGACCCAGGCGCTGTACAAGCTGTGGGCCGATCCCAAGGACTGACCCTAGCGAGAAGAACGGATAGCATGCAATCGTTCGGATCGGGCTGTACAAACGGCCTGGAAAGCTCCCGGCAGACCGGGGGCTTTTTTTGCGCCGCAGCGTTTGGACAGGGCTGTATGACGGGTAAAAAAGGGCACGGCTGCAAGCTTTACAGAGGCGTTTTTAAATTCTTTTAAGTTTTTTATCAAAAAGGGTTGACGGTTCTAATGCCTGCATGGTATATTATTTCTTGTCGCCGCGGACGAAACGCTGAAACGAGCGAGACGCCTGCAGGAAGCGAATGACAATGAGGCCCGTTGGTCAAGGGGTTAAGACACCTCCCTTTCACGGAGGTAACAGGGGTTCGAATCCCCTACGGGTCATAACATGGAGGCTTAGCTCAGCTGGGAGAGCATCTGCCTTACAAGCAGAGGGTCGGGGGTTCGAGCCCCTCAGCCTCCACCATGAAGACTTTAGTGACGAAGTCGGATATAGTAAGTATACACTCTGACGCGGGGTGGAGCAGCTCGGTAGCTCGTCGGGCTCATAACCCGAAGGTCGCAGGTTCAAATCCTGCCCCCGCAATTGTTTCACCTTTTGGCCTGGAACCGTGGTGTAGGGGTTAACATGCCTGCCTGTCACGCAGGAGATCGCGGGTTCAAATCCCGTCGGTTCCGCCATTTTAATTAAATAATGTTTTGCGGACGTGGCTCAGCGGTAGAGCATCGCCTTGCCAAGGCGAGGGTCGCGGGTTCGATTCCCGTCGTCCGCTCCATTGTTTTTTGCGCCCTTAGCTCAGCTGGATAGAGCGTTTGACTACGAATCAAAAGGCCGGGAGTTCGAATCTCTCAGGGCGCGCCATTTTATTTTCAACAAGCGTCTTTTCTGACGCGGATAAGAAAGACTGCTTTTCAGGCGGAAATTTCCGGCTCGAAAGCAGTCTTTTTTTGTTGTGGTCTGAACGATCAAAGATTTTGCCGCCGGGATGCCGAAATTGAAGAAGCGGACTTCCTTTTTGGGTGTCTCCTTTTTTCATCTTTTGCTATAATGAAAAGACGGATACATATGTTCGGTGGAATGTATGGGCCGGACTGGACAAGACGCGCAGCGGATAGCCTGCAAGGCGATGCCGTCGTTTGCTTTTTCGGGGAAAAGGAGAGATCAACTTGCGGATATTGGGAATCGACCCGGGGATTGCGATCGTCGGCTTCGGATTTATCGACAAAGAGGGAAGCAAATGCGTTCCCGTTCAATACGGATGTATTCAGACCGAGGCGCACACGCCCGACGAAGAACGGCTGCTGCATGTCTACGAAGCGATGGTGCAGCTGATCGATAAATACAAACCGGACGAAGTGGCGTTCGAGAAACTGTTTTTCAACCGGAACGTGTCAACGGCGATGCCGGTCAGCCAGGCTCGCGGCGTGCTCATTTTGGCGGCGCATCAGAAAGGCCTGCCGATCGGCGAATACACACCGATGCAGGTGAAGCAGGCGATTGTCGGATACGGCAAAGCCGAAAAGCGGCAGGTACAGGAGATGGTACGCATGTTCCTCAAGCTGCAGGCCATTCCGAAGCCGGACGACGTGGCGGACGCTTTGGCGGTCGCCATCTGCCACGCGCATTCGTCCACACTAAATTCCAAACTGAATGAGGTATTGCGAAAATGATCGATTTTGTGCGAGGGCAAGTGGCTCATCTGGAAACGGAATATATCGTCGTGGACGTGCAGGGCGTCGGGTACCGGGTCTTTTGCCCGAACCCTTACGCTTTTGCCGCCAAGGGAGAAGAACCGGTAACGGTCTACACCCATCATAGCGTGCGGGAAGATGCCATTTTGCTGTACGGCTTTTCCACGCGGGAAGAACAAAAGCTGTTCCGCCGCCTGATCGAAGTATCGGGCATCGGACCGCGAGTCGCGTTGGGCATTTTGGCGGGGGGAACCCCGGAGAAAGTCGTCTCGGCGATCCAGCAGGAGAACCTCACGTTCCTGATCAAACTGCCGGGCATCGGGAAAAAGACGGCGCAGCGCATGGTGCTCGATCTCAAAGATCGGCTGGACGGATTCGCGGCGCCCGCGCTCGGCGGATTGTTCGACAACAACGCCGCGGCCGAAGCGGAACTCGACGGCGGCGGCTGGAGAGAAGCCCGCGAAGGTCTCGAAGCGCTCGGATATACGGAAGCGGAATTGGATAAAGTCTGGATGCACCTCAAAGAAGACCTGCAGCCGGGGGAACCGGTCGATCTGCTCATGAAACGGGCTTTGAAGGTTCTTTACAAAGGCTAAATGCGGTACAGTATAAACGGGGAGGAACGGTGGACTTATGGATGACCGGATCATATCGGCCAATCTGATGATGGAAGACCAGGCGGTGGAACTGAGTCTGCGTCCCCGCTATTTATCGGAATATATCGGTCAGAATCAGGTCAAGGAAAACCTGAAAGTATATATCGAAGCGGCCAAAATGCGGGGGGAAGCGCTCGATCACGTGCTGCTGTACGGACCTCCGGGACTCGGCAAAACGACGCTCGCGAACATTATCGCGAACGAGCTCGGCGTGAACCTGCGCACGACGTCGGGACCGGCGATCGAACGTCCCGGTGATTTGGCGGCGCTGCTGACGAATCTGCAGGAAGGCGACGTGCTGTTTATCGACGAGATTCACCGGCTGCACCGGACCGTCGAAGAAGTGATGTACCCGGCGATGGAAGATTCCGCGCTCGATATTATGATCGGCAAAGGTCCGAGCGCGCGTTCCGTGCGGCTCGATCTGCCGCCGTTCACGCTGATCGGCGCGACGACGCGCGCGGGACTGCTGTCCGCGCCGCTGCGCGATCGCTTCGGCGTCGTGAGCCGGCTCGAATTCTACGGCGTCGAAGACCTCGCCTTTATCGTCTCGCGCAACGCTGATACGCTGAACGTCGAGATCATCGGCGATGCGGCCGAAGAGATCGCGCTGCGCGCCCGGGGAACGCCGCGGATCGCGAACCGGCTGCTCAAGCGCGTGCGGGACTTCGCTCAGGTGCGCGGAGACGGGATTATTACGCCCGAGATCGCGGCCGAGGCGCTGTCGCGCTTGCAGGTCGATCCGCGCGGACTCGACAGCATCGACCATAAGATGCTGCGCTCGATGATTCAAAGTTTTCGCGGGGGACCGGTCGGGCTTGATACGATCGCCGCGACGATCGGCGAGGAGAGCCAGACCATCGAAGACGTGTATGAGCCTTATTTGCTGCAAAGCGGATTCATCCAGCGCACGCCGAGAGGCCGCGTTGTGACTGCCCAGGCTTACGCCCATCTGGGACTGCCGATGCCGGAAGACGGAAAATAATTCGCCTCGACCGATGAAGAGGCCCCGATCCACAAGGAGGAACGCAAGCATGATCAAGCAACGCTCGAACGCCAAGCCCCTCAAATGGGGGAAACCGCTGCTGGCAGCGGCCGTCGCCCTATCCTGCCTGCCGCTGAGCGCACCGGCCCATGCGGCCGAAGCCGATAACGCGGTACGGGTAGGATTGTTCCTGAATTTGGGGAGCACGTACAAGCAAACGACGCAGAAGATTACCCTTACGCCGGAAAGCACCGTGGCATTCGGACTGAGAACAGGCAACGGGTACGCCAAAGGGTTCTCGATCGCAGCCGGCAGCGCAGCGGCTTTCGCGCTTGACGGCGCCAAAGTCAAACTGGGCGAAAGCTCCGATCTTCAGGCGGTCTCTTCGGTTGCGTCCAAGCTGAAGTCCGGTTCCGACAAAGTGTCCGTCTACAAGATCAGCCGCGGCGGACGGGACGTGTATCAGCTGTACGCCGGTCCGTACGCAAGCGACAAAGCGGCAGCCGACGCGGCGGCGCGCCTGTCCGCTAGTCCGGCCGTCAAGGGGATCGCCGGACTCTCGCCCAAAGCGACCGGTTCCTTCTCGCTGAACGCGGGCAGTTACGCATCCCTCGGCGCAGCTGCCCCGGCGCTGCAAAAAGCGCTGGATGCCGGCTTGGACGGAGTCGTCGCCGTATCGAGCGACGCCGCCGGCAAAGCCGTCTACAGCGTCCGCATCGGCGAAGAAACGTCGTCGGCCGCTCTCGACGCGATCAAAGCCGCGGCTTCCGGCGCACTCGGCGGCGCGCTGCCGGCTGCGCCGGACTCCGCTTCGGCGTCGATCGCGCTGCGCAGCGACGCTACGGCGGGCCTTGCGGCCGGCACGGCTTCCCCGCTGTATCTGTTGACGCTCGGGGAAAAAGACCGGTTGTGGGTCGACGGCACGGCGGAGAGCGGCATCCGCGTCGAAGAGCGTTCGAAGCGTTCTTACCGCGGCGGCCTCGAAATCGGCGTCTACGGCAGCCAGCTGTACCTGGTGAACGAGCTGCCGATGGAGCAGTATCTCTATTCGGTCGTCGGTTCGGAAGTTCCGGCTTCGTGGCCGGCGGAATCGCTCAAGGCGCAGGCCGTGGCGGCGCGCAGCTACGCGACGGTGCAGACGCAGACGACGACCAAGTTCAAAGTGGCCGACGTCGTCGACTCCACGTTGAGCCAGGCGTATAACGGCATCGCTTCCGAGAGCAAGACGGTCAACGCGGCCGTCGACGCGACGAACGGCGAGATTCTCGAGCAGAACGGCAAGCCGGTCGAAGCGCTGTTTTCTTCCAATGCGGGCGGCGTCACTTCCGATCCGGTCGAAGTATGGAACAGCGGGGGCGGCAGCCTGTTCTCCAGCGTTCCGTCCGAATCGGACAGCGCGGCGGCGGCCAATCTCAAAAAATGGTATCACGTCGCCCTGGCCAACGGAACGGTCGGCTACGTGCGCGAAGATAACGTCAAAGACAAAGGGACCGACGCGACCGGCTTCCGCAAAATGACGGTGACGGCCCCGAGCACGAAAGTGCGTCCGCTGCCGATGATTCAGAGCAGCGTGTCGGAACTGTCGAAAATGAATCCGGGCGACGAAGCGCTCGTGCTGGAAGTCGTTAGCGAATCGAATACGTACGAATGGATTCGCGGGCCGTATACGTCGTCCCAACTGCTGACTTCGCTCAAAGGGCGCACGACGACGAAGCTGCCGACGACGATCCAGACGATTCAGGTCAGCCAGCGCGGCCCTTCGGGCCGGGCGACGGAAGTGAAAGTGAACGGTACCAAAGTCGACGTGAAATATCCGGACATGTTCCGGACCGCGTTCAGCGGGCTGCCGAGCACGCTGTTCGACGTCGTGTCGGCGGATGCCTACACGGCGATCACTTCGGCGACGGCTTCCGGCAGCTCAAGATCGGCGCAGCTCAAGATCGGCGCTTCCGCGAAAACGGGCACGATCAGCCGCAGCCTCGCGGCGGTCGGCAGCAATACGTCCGCGGTGACGTCGGGCACCGGATTCTTTTTCGTCGGCCGCGGCAACGGCCACGGTCTCGGCCTCTCCCAATGGGGAGCGAAAGGACTGGCCGACCAGGGACAAAGTTACGAAGACATCCTGCTTCGCTATTACAATAACGTAGAACTCGTTAAGGACTGAAGACTCCATGAATGTAGAAGATTACGATTTTGAACTGCCCGAGCGCCTGATCGCGCAGACGCCGCTCGCCGAGCGGTCGTCTTCGCGGCTGCTGACGCTGGACAAACGTACGGGCGAGATGGCGCATGCGCATTTTTACGATATATTGGACATGCTGCATCCGGGCGATACGCTGATCCTTAACGACACCCGCGTCATGCCGGCGCGCCTGCACGGGATCAAGCCGGAGACGGGAGCGCGGATCGAACTGCTGCTGCTCAAAAATATCGAAGGCGACCGGTGGGAGACGCTGGCGAAGCCCGGCAAAAAAGCGAAAGTCGGTTCGGTGCTGCGTTTCGGCGACGAACTGGAAGCGGTCGTGCTGGAAGAAGGCGATATGGGCGCCCGGATCATCGAGTTCCGTTATGAAGGCATCTTCCAGGAAATTCTCGACCGTCTCGGCGAAATGCCGCTTCCGCCTTATATCAAGGAACGGTTGGACGACCGGGAACGCTATCAGACGGTCTATGCCAAGCACGAAGGCTCGGCCGCGGCTCCGACGGCCGGCCTGCATTTTACCGAAGAACTGCTGGATCGGCTGCGCGCCAAAGGCGTGGAGATCGGCTTCGTGACGCTGCACGTGGGACTGGGCACTTTCCGTCCGGTCTCGGTGGAGAACGTCGAAGAACATGTCATGCACGAAGAATATTACGAACTTTCGGCGGAAACGGCCGAATTGATCAACCGGACCCGCGCACGCGGCGGCCGGGTGATCTCGGTCGGCACCACGTCGACGCGGACGCTCGAATCGGCGGCAAGGCGCACCCTGGACGACCAGGGACGCCTCGGCGCCGACAGCGGATGGACGCAGATCTTCCTGTATCCGGGCCAGGACTTCAAAATCGTCGACGCGCTCATCACGAATTTCCATCTGCCCAAGTCGACGCTTGTCATGCTCGTCAGCGCGCTTGCCGGACGGGACCGCGTACTTGCGGCCTACCGGGAAGCGGTAGAGCGGGAGTACCGCTTTTTCAGCTTCGGCGACGCCATGTTTATCTATTAAATTTTCTTGCAAAGGAACGATCCGATGACATCAGCAATCCGTTACGAACCTATCAAAACCTGCAAGCAGTCGGGCGCGCGGCTCGGCCGCGTGCACACGCCGCACGGCATCATCGATACGCCGACGTTCATGCCGGTCGGCACGTTGGCCACCGTCAAAACGATGAGCCCGGAAGAACTCAAGCAAATGGACGCGCACATCATTCTGAGCAACACGTATCACCTGTTCCTGCGTCCGGGACACGACATTATCCGCGAAGCCGGCGGCCTGCACAAATTCATGAATTGGGATCGCCCGATTCTGACGGACAGCGGCGGCTTCCAGGTGTTCAGCCTGGCGGAGATGCGCAAGATTACCGAAGAAGGCGTCAACTTCCGTTCCCACATTAACGGAGACAAGCTGTTCCTGTCGCCGGAAGTGGCGATGAACATTCAGAACGCGCTCGGTTCGGACATCATGATGGCGTTCGACGAATGCCCGCCTTACCCGGCGGAACATGCGTATCTCAAACGTTCGCTCGAACGGACGTCGAGATGGGCGGAACGCTGCCTCGAAGCTCATGCGCGTCCGCAGGATCAAGGCCTGTTCGCGATCGTTCAGGGCGGCATGCACGAAGATCTGCGGCGCCAGAGCGCGGCTGATTTGACTTCGATGGATTTCCCGGGGTATGCTATTGGTGGACTGAGTGTGGGAGAACCGAAACATCTGATGTATGAAGTGCTGGAGTATACGGTACCGCTGCTCCCGGCGAACAAACCCCGTTATTTGATGGGCGTCGGTTCGCCGGATGCTCTGCTCGAAGGCGCCATTCGCGGAGTCGACATGTTCGACTGCGTGCTGCCTACGCGCATAGCGCGTAACGGAACGACGATGACAAGCCAGGGCCGGGTAGTTGTACGCAATGCCCAGTACGCGAGAGACTTCGGTCCTCTCGATCCGAACTGCGATTGCTATACCTGCCGGAACTATTCCCGGGCGTACCTGCGTCACCTGATCAAGGCGGACGAGACGTTCGGCCTCCGGCTGACCACTTATCACAACCTCCACTTCCTGCTCGAATTGATGCGCGGCGTTCGGCAAGCGATCCGCGAAGACCGTCTGTTGGATTTCCGCGACGAATTTTTCGAGCAGTACGGCATGCACGCTAATGATAAAGGGTTCTAAACGCCCCACGGGTCCAGTACGATTCGTCGTACGGCCATTCGCACAATAAGGGGGATTCACCATGTTTCCATCTACAACGCTTACGGCTGCTGCCGGATCGGGCGGCGGACTGCTCATGACCATCGTGCCTTTCGTGTTCATGATCGCCATCTTCTACTTCCTGCTGATCCGTCCGCAGCAGAAAAAACAAAAACAGCGCAACGCCATGCTCGGCCAGCTCAAAAAAGGCGACAAGATCGTCACGATCGGCGGCCTGCACGGCACGATCCTCGAAATCACCAGCGATATCGCGGTCGTTCGCGTAAACGACGTCACGAAGCTGACTTTCGATCGCAGCGCGATCAGCCATGTCACGACTGCGGGTTCCGGCCTCAGCCTCGACAAAAAGTAAGCTAAGAAAAAAGTAAGTTAAGAGAAAAGTAAGCTAAGAAAAAAGTAAGCTTAATCGAACAAGGAAGCGCCGGCGGGGGTGGACCGCTTCGGCCTTTCCCCGCAGCTGCCGCCGAACGGATCACTCCGTTCTCCGGCAGTTTCTTTTTTTGAGAACCTTTAAATTGCCGGCCGGACCGAAACCTTCCCGCGCAGATACACTCTATATAGATAGCGGGACAAGATCGGGTCCGATCCAACCCGAGGCTCAAGGCAAAGCTCGAAAGGAAGTGAACGCATGATTTCCGCATTCGATACCGCATTTTGGCCGGTCTATACGGCGGCAGCCGTGTTCGCGATCGTCTATGTGCTGGTCGTAACGGAAAAGATAAACGGGAGTTTGGCGGCCGGTGTCGGCGCGCTTCTGCTGTTGGTCATGGGCATCGTCGACTGGAATGCCGCGCTGACGCATCATATTCTATGGAATGCCCTGCTGCTGCTTCTGGGCATGACCGTGACCGCAGCGGCGGCCGACCGCAGCGGAATCGTGCAGTTTGCGGCGCTCAAGCTGATCCGCTTGTGCCGCGGCAGCCTGCCGGCGATTCTGGCGGCGGTCACGCTGTCGGCCGCGGCTGCTTCCGCGCTGCTGGGCAGCGGTCCGGCCCTGCTGCTGCTCGCGCCGCTGATCCTGCGGCTCGGGCGCACGCTGCGGATCGGTCCGGTGCCGCTGCTGATCATGAGCGTGATCGCCTGCAATCTGGGCGGGATGACGACGCTTGTCGGCAGCGTGCCGAATATGATGATCGGTTCCGCCGCGGAGCTCGATACGCGGGCGTTCGCCGCGCACTTGTGGATCCCCGGGCTGTCGCTGCTGTTCGTGCATCTCGTGCTGCTGATGGTCATCTTTCGCCGGGAAATGCGCGGCGGAGCAAGCCGTAGAGCCGAGATTCAAGCGATGGAACCGTCGCTTGATGTGAGTGATCGTCCCCGGGCGCTGCTGTCGCTGGGCGTACTGATCCTGTTGGTCGCCGGACTGCTGGGGCAGGAGCATTTGCGCTTGAGCAGCGGAGCGATCGCCGTATACGCGGCCCTGCTCATGCTGCTCGTCAATGTGCGCTCCGCGGGCGAAGCCCGGCAGATCCGCGAACGGATGGATTTCAAAACGCCCGGCGTGCTGATCGGTTTCTACATATTGGCCGGCGGCCTGGTCGAGACGGGGATTACGGGCGAGATCGCGACGCGGCTATTGGAGCTGACGAACGAGAACAAATCGTTGACGGCGCTTGTGCTGTTCGCGGTGTCGGGTCTGCTGTCGGCCGTGCTCGACCCCGTTCCGCTGACGGCCGCGGCCATTCCGCTCGTGCAGACGATCGGGCTGCAAATGGAAGTGGTGCGGCCGTCCGATCTGAATCCGCTGTGGTGGGCGCTTGCGCTCGGCTGCGGCATCGGTTCGAGCGGTACGCTGGTCGGTTCGGTCGCGGGTGTACTGGCGGCGGGACTCGCGCAGAAAGAAGGATACCGCTTCTCCTATTTCTCCTACTTGGTCGTCGCGTTCCCGCTCACGCTGCTGGCGCTCGGGGCGGGAGGCTGGTATCTGTACGCTCATATCCTGTAAGGCCTGCGCTTCTTTTGCCCGTCTGCGGCAGGAAAGGGGAAGGTCGGCGTCGAAAGAAGCATAGACGCCGACCGCCCGAGTTCGGGCGCGGCAAGCGCGTATCCTGTTCGGCGAAAGACCGTACACAAGGAGGACATTCATGACAGACGAGCAGTTGAACCGGCAGGAGCCCCCGGCGGAAGAACTGACCGGAGAAGACTTGACGGAAGCCGTAATCGAGCTTTGCCGGCGCAAAGCCGACGAATTTCATTTCCTCGGATACGAACGGGCGACCTGGGAAGACGTGTGGCGCTGCGTCAATAAAAGGTATGCGGGCAAGGTCGATCCGCCGCTGCATCAGATCGTGAACGACATTCTGACGCTCCGTGTAGACGGGCTGATGAACCACCTAACGATGGCGGCGCTGAAAGAGGCTCCCTTTTCCTAAAGGAGAGTCTTTAATTTTGCTTCATTGACTCCATTTTCCGGCGTCGCTATAATGGGAATATTGAGAAAAAAGGGGGAACCAGAAACGGCATGAAGAGAATTGTCAGTTTCATTGTGATCGTGCTCGTCTCGATCGGGGTCATGGTCTGGAGTACGCCTAACCTGTTGAATTCGGTTCGACTGGGACTGGACTTAAAAGGCGGCTTCGAGATTCTGTACGAGGCGTCGCCAATGACGGGCGGAGCAGAAGTCACCCGAGAGTCCCTGACCGAAACGGCCAAGAGTCTTGAAAAACGCGTAGACGCCCTTGGGGGAAGCGAGCCCGAGATTACGACCGAAGGCACGAACCGGATCCGTCTCAGAATCGCCGGCGTCACGGACGAAATGGCCGTGAGGGAACGCATCAAAGAACCCGCCAACCTGACGTTCCGCAGTATGGGCAACGCTTCGGAGACCGGCGCGGCGGGTGACACCGGCGCGGCAGCCGAAGACGAAGCCGCTTTGGAAAAGACCGATCCCGCGGATGCGGCAGCCGGTACGGACAAAGCGGCTCCGGCCGAGGAAGACACGAAGACCGATGCCGCCGCAGGAACCGGTACGGACGAAACGACCGGTACCGACAAAGCGGCCGGCACGGACGAAACGACCGGTACCGACAAGGCAGCCGGTACGGACGAAGCGACGGGTACCGACAAAGCAGCCGGCACTGAGACCGACGCTGCGAAAGCCGATCCGTTCCAGGGGTACGACAAGATCGAGCTGACCGGCCAGGACTTCAAGCCGAACGGCGCTTCGGTCCAGTACACTTCGTTGAACGAACCGATGATTTCGATCGAACTCAACGACCCGGACAAGTTTGCGGAAGTGACCGGCAGATTGATCGGACAGCCTATGGCGATCTTCCTGGACGACGAACTGTTGTCGGCTCCGGTCGTGCGGGATCGCATCACCGGCGGAACGGCGCAAATCTCGGGTGATTATTCGCGCGAAGAAGCGCAGAACCTGCGTGATACGATCAACCTGGGCGCGCTGCCGCTGCAGCTGACCGAGAAATACTCCCAGAGCGTGGGAGCGACGCTCGGACAGATGTCGCTGGACCAGACGCTTCGGGCCGGCATCGTCGGTTCGATCATCATCTTGATCTTCATGATGTTCATGTACCGGATTCCGGGTCTGATTGCGGCATTCTGCCTGATCATTCATACATGGGGCACGATTCTGGTCTTTATCTGGGCCGATATTACGCTGACCCTCCCGGGCATCGCGGCCTTCATATTGGGGATCGGGATGGCAGTCGACGCCAACGTCATCACCTATGAACGGATCAAGGAAGAACTGCGCAGCGGAAAAAGCATTTTGTCGGCGTTCCGCGCCGGCAGCAAAAGTTCGTTCCGCACCGTCATGGATGCCCAGATTACAACCTTGATTGCAGGCGCCGTCATGTTCTGGCTCGGTACGGGATCGGTTCGGGGCTTCGCGCTCGTCCTGATGATCGATATCGTGACCAGCATCATTACGAACGTCTTCCTGTCCCGATTCCTGCTCTCTCTGCTCGTTAAGGCGAAATCCTTGAAGAAGCCGGGGTATTTCGGAGTGAAGGGGAGTGAAATTCGTGAGCTCTAAAAATCAATCGAACCATTCGAACTGGAATTTCAACTTTGTAAAAAAGAGCAAATTTTTCTATATGTTCTCTTTGATTGTGACGCTCGCCGGCATTATCAGTCTTTCGGTGTTCGGCTTGAACTACGGCGTCGATTTCCGTTCCGGCTCGAACGTGGATATTGCGGTATCCAAAGTCGTTAGCCAGGCAGAAGTCGAGAAAGTCGTCAGCGACGCCAAACTCGATGCGGAAGCGACCATTACCGCGGGCAGCGATCGCGTCAATATCCGTTTCCCGGAAGTGCTGACGGACGACCAGGTCAAATCTTTGCAATCCACATTCAACAGCCAGATCGATCCTAAAGCATCTTACGAAATCAACACGGTCGATACGGAAATGGCGAAGGAACTGGAGCGCAATGCGCTGCTGGCGATCGCCGTAGCCAGTATCGGCATCATGATTTACGTCACGATCCGTTTCGAGTGGCGCTTTGCCTTGTCGGCGATCGTGGCTCTGCTGCATGATGCTTTTCTCGTTATCAGCGTGTTCTCGATCCTGCGGCTTGAAGTCAACCTGACGTTCATCGTGGCGATCCTGACCATCATCGGTTTCTCGATCAACGATACGATCGTTATTTTTGACCGAATCCGGGAAAACCTGCGCTTTGCCAAAAAGCAGACGCGCGGCGATCTGGAAGAACTCGTCAACCGAAGCATTTCGCAGACGATGATCCGCTCGCTCGGTACCGTATTCACCGTCTTCATCGCGGCATTTGCCCTGCTCGTCATGGGCAGCGAGTCGATTCGCATGTTCTCGCTGGCGATGGTCATCGGCCTGCTGTTCGGTACGTATTCTTCGATCTTTATCGCAAGCCCGCTGTGGCTGGCGCTCAGAAGCAAGAAGAAGCCGTCCGCGGCCGCTCCATCCAAAGCGACGAACTAAGATTGTTACGGCAGTGCCGTAAAGCCGCGTCCCGTATTCGAGGCGCGGCTTTTCTTGTGTAACAGGCTCCGCACAGATCGGCGCGGCTGTGTCCGATTCAATACGAGAGGGGAATGCTTATGGCGGTCCGTCAACAACGCGGCGGGAAAGCTTCAGGTTGGACCGATGCCTGCATACTGGGTGCCGCGGCACTGATCAAAGGCATCGGGGGATGGATGGGAGGAAGCCCGGCGCTGCTGGCCGACGCGCTGAACTCCGCTTCCGACGCCGTGCGCAGCCCGCGCGGAGGAAAAGGCTTGTCGGTGCCGGTCGTGCGCATCCTGTTCGCCGCGCTGATTCTGGTCGGGGCGATCGAAGTATCGATTTCGGGCTTCGACGATCTGGCGGCCAGTGTACCGCAGTCACCCGGCGCGCGTGCGTTTGCCGCCTTTTTCGTCGCGGTGATCATCGGGCAGGGCCTATTCGTGCATCGCTATCGACGTCTCGCGGCCCAGGACCGTCCGGCGGCCCGCCGCTTCGCGGCCGAACACCGCTTTTCCCTGTACGCTTCGATGGTCGTGGCCGCGGGCATGGCGCTGTCGATCACGGGCAGCCTGTACGACAGGCCGCAGCTGATGTACGCGGATTCGGCGGCTTCGATTGCGGTCGCGTTCGTGGCGATCGTCAAAGCGCTTCGCCTGATGCTGCGGGTGCTGGAACAATCGCCGGCCGCGGTCAAAAAGGTCGAAGAAAATCCGAAGCCTTTTGTGGAAACGGTCCAGCGCGTTCGCGGCGTAATCGAAGTGCGCGAACTGACAGCGGTCCGGTCGCTGGAAACGGTCCGCATCGAGCTGGTGCTGAGCGTCAATCCGCGCATGACGGTCAAGGAAGCGGAAGAGATCGCCCAGCGGTCCCGCGATCTGCTCATGCACCGCTTCGTGCAGGTAATCGAAGTCGATGTGCGGGTCGAACCGTATCATACGGGTTATCCGTACAAGTCGAACGAAGAACTGCTCAGCAGCGGCGAAGAACCGACGATCGTGCAATGAATATTCAGCATCTATTCGAACGCGGAGCAATCCGCGTTTGTTCGATTTGAAGCCCGAACTGAATTCTGATTGAAGCCCGAACTGAAGTATGAACTGAAGCCCGAAGCCGGTCGGGGCTCTAACGCTATCGATATCTATTCAAAAAAAGAAAAGGCAGGTGAGCTTGTGCTGCATTCGCAATATCAATGGAAAATCGCAAGTCCGGAGCGCGAGGCGGTAAAGCGTCTCGGCGAAGAACTGAACCTGTCCCCGCTGCTGTCGTCGCTGCTCGCGAACCGGGGGTACACGGAGCCGGCATCGGCGGCCGAGTTCCTGGACGGAGACGAAGACTTGTCCGGGCTGCACGATCCGTATCTGCTGCACGGCATGCAGGCGGCGGTGCAGCGTATACGCGCCGCCCTGGACGGCGAAGAACGGATCTGGATCTACGGCGACTACGACGCCGACGGGGTGTCGAGCACCGCGCTCATGATCCGGCTGATGAAGCGGCTCGGCGCCGACTTCGGAACGTATATCCCGCATCGTTCCAAAGAAGGATACGGCCTGCACCGCCATGCGATCGACGAAGCGGCGGCCGAAGGCGTCAAGCTGATCGTGACCGTCGATACGGGGATCAGCGCCGTCGATCAGATCGCTTACGCGGCGGAGCTCGGCATCGACGTCGTCGTGACCGACCACCACGAACCGCCGGCCGTGCTGCCGCAGGCATTCGCCCTCGTCAATCCGAAGCTGCCGCTGTGCGAATATCCGTACAAAGGCCTGGCCGGAGTCGGGGTCGCGTTCAAGCTGGCCCATGCGCTTCTGGGAGAGGCGCCGGAGGAATGGATGGACCTGACGGCGATCGGCACGGTCGCGGATCTGATGCCGCTGACCGGCGAGAACCGGCTGCTCGTCTCGCGGGGCATCGAAGCGATGCGGCGAAATCCGTCGCCGGGCGTGGAAGCGCTGCTGGCTGTTGCCGGCAGCGCGCCGGACCAGCTGACTTCGGTCGGCATCGCGTTTGCGATCGCGCCGCGCATCAACGCGAGCGGCCGGCTGGATCACGCCAACCGCGCGGTCGACCTGCTCATTACCGAAGAGCGCGACCGGGCGGAACATCTGTCGTCCGTGCTGGATCTGCTTAACAAAGAGCGGCAGAAAAACGTCGAAGACATCGTCGGCGAAGCGGTCGTCCTGCTGGAGAAGAAAATCGCGGACGCGGGCGAGGTGCCGAACGTGATCGTGCTGGCGGGCGAAGGCTGGAACGTCGGCGTCGTCGGCATTGTAGCTTCCAAAATTCTCGAACGGTATTACCGTCCGACGATCATTCTCGGGATCGACGCGGACAAAGGAACGTGCAAAGGCTCCGCGCGTTCGATCGCCGGCTTCGACATCTACGAAGCGCTGCTGTCGGTTGAAGAGACGATGGACCATTTCGGCGGCCATCCCGCGGCGGCGGGCATGAGCCTGGGCAGCGGCCGGATCGGCGAGTTCGAAGCCGGGCTGAACGCTTACGCGGCGAACGTGCTGAAGCCGGAACATCTGGTGCCGGTCATCGAAGCGGAGACGGAGTGCTCGCTGGCCGATATTCCGCTGCCGGTCATCGAAGAACTGGACCGGATGGCTCCGTTTGGCATGAGCAACCCGACTCCCCAGCTCGTATTCCGGGGCGTCAAAGTGCAGCGCGTGCTGACGATGGGCAAGACGAACACGCATCTCAAACTCGTGGTCGAGCAGGACGGCTGCGTCGTCGAAGCGGTCGCCTTCGGCAAAGGTGCCCTGGCCGAGTACGTGGTCGAAGGCGACCGGCTCGATCTGCTGGCCGAACCGGGGATCAACGAATGGCGCGGCAGCCGCAAGCCGCAGCTGATGGTGCGCGATCTTGCGCTTCCGGCGTTCCAGGTATTCGATCGCCGCTCGGCGACGGCGTCGGCGGAAGACGTCGAACGCTTCCGCAAAAAAGCCGAATCCGTGCTTGCCTGCGGGCCGGATCAGATCGCGGCAGCCGTTCGGCCGGAGACGCTAAAAGTTTCGCATAAGACTCTGGCGCAACTGCCGGTTTGGCTGTATGATAAATATTCCGGGATTGAAGAAACGGAAAGCGGCCATGCGGAAGCGGACCCGGCCAAGACGCGCACGCTGTTCGTTCTGGATCTGCCGGACACGGCGGAACCGTTCGAACGGATGCTGGCGCAATTCCCAGCTCTGGAAAACATCGTGTTGATGTATCCGGCAGGCGGCCCTTCGGCCGAACGCCTGAGTGACCCGAGCCGGGAGCGGATCAAGACCATCTACGTCGAGCTGCGCAAAGCCGCGGCCGAGCCCGTGGACGGTCGGCAGTTGGTCCAGCGGCTGTGCCGGACGTCCGGCTGTTCGCCGCGCATGATTCGCATGACGCTGGACGTCTTCGAAGAACTGCGGTTCATCGTCCGGGCCGAAGGTTCCGTGACCGCGAATCCGAGCCCGCCCAAGGCGGCGCTCGATTCGGCCGCGGCCTATCGCACGCTGCAGGAAGCCGAAGCGCTGGAACGCCGGCTGCTCGGTCCGGGCGAGGACATCGGCATCTGGCTTGCGCAGCGGATGCAGGCGGTCCGTGCCGCAAATCCGGACGCGGCTTTATCTTTTTCGGTGTAAGAGGGCGGAAGCCGTTCTTTCGCCGTCCCATCCGGGAAACCAGACTTAGGAGGAGATTGATTTGGATTTTAACGAACATATTCGCGTGATTCCCGATTTTCCGAAACCGGGCATCAGCTTTAAAGACATCACGACCCTGCTCGGCAACGGACCGGCGTATCGCGAGGCGATCGACGCTCTGAAGAAACAGGTCGAACATCTGCAAATCGACCTGATCGCCGGACCGGAAGCACGCGGATTCGTCGTCGGCGCGCCGCTGGCTTACGCGCTCGGCGTCGGCTTCGTGCCGATTCGCAAAGTCGGCAAACTGCCTTACCAGACCGTTGAAATCGAATACGATCTCGAATACGGCAAAGACACGCTCGCTATGCATATCGACGCTGTCAAAGAAGGGCAAAACGTTCTGATCGCGGACGATCTGCTCGCGACCGGCGGCACGATCGCCACGTCCGTCAGCCTCGTTCGCCAGCTCGGCGGCAACGTTGTCGGCGCGGCTTTCCTGATCGAACTGGAAGAGCTGAACGGCCGCGGCCGCCTGGAAGACGTCGAAGTGTTCAACCTGATCAAAGGCTGATAAGCGTCCGCAAGCCGGCTCGATGTCGTTCCGATTTTATTAAATAAGAGCTTAAAGACCCGTTATTTGACATCCTGCGCAGCAAGCGGGAGCAAATGACGGGTTTTGTTTATGTTTAGTGCTTTTTAAGCCCAAAAGAACAAAAAACGAAAATAAATCGCCTTTTTTTGAAACCTTTTCGATTGCGGGCCGTAGAGTAGGGGGAGACTCGGAAAAAGAGCCTCTTTTCGTTTTGGGCGGTTCTTTTTACCCGGTCCGCATTTTACAGGTTAAGGAGGGGATACCATGTCCGTCATTAGAGAAACCGACCTTCCGGGAATCGGGCGTAAATTCCTGATCGACACCGAAGAAGGCGACCGCTTCATCGTGATTTTGCATGAAGACGGCAAGCGCGAACTGTTCTGTCCGTCGCCGGAGGATCCGGAGGAGTTGATGAGCGTCATGACGCTGACCGACACCGAAGCCCGCCAGTTGGGCGGCATCGTGGGCGGTATGAACTACCAGCCGACAGCGCTCGAGAAAGTCGAGCATACGCTGGACCAGCTGTCGATCGAATGGTACAAGCTCAAAAAAGGCATGAAAGCGATCGGGCGTTCGATCGGCGATTTGAAGATCCGGGAAAATACCGGAACGATCGTGATCGCGGCTATCGAAACGTCGCACAAGCAGACCGTAAGTCCGGGACCGGAATACGTGCTGGCCGAAGGCATGACGCTCGTCGTGGCCGGAGAACGCCAAAACATTCAGACGTTGAAAAGGATGCTGGAAGCAGGTGAGGCGTAATGGACCATATGGTATTCGAAGTCGGGATCGCGGTACTGCTTATCGCGCTCGCCGGGTTCCTGTCCGTTAAGCTCCGCTTCTCCGTCGTTCCGTTCTACATTCTCGCCGGCATGGCCGTCGGGCCGCATGCGCCGCATTTCGGGTTGATCGACCTGCGCTTTATCGAAAGCGCGGAGCTGATCAACTTCATGGGCCGGCTCGGCGTCATCTTCCTGCTGTTCTATCTGGGACTCGAATTTTCGGTCGGACGCCTGGCCAAAGCCGGCAAGTCGATCGCAATCGGCGGTTCCATTTATATCGGCATCAATTTCACGCTCGGACTGCTGTACGGCTTTATCTGCGGTTTTCCGATTCTCGAAACGCTCGTTATCGCGGGGGTTACGACCATTTCGTCCAGCGCCATCGTGGCCAAGGTTCTCGTCGACCTGAGACGGACGGCCAACCCGGAGACGGAAATGATTCTGGGCATCATCATGTTCGAGGACGTGTTCCTCGCCGTGTACCTGTCCATCTTGTCCGGTCTTCTGCTCAGCGGAGCGACCACGCTCGGCGGCATCCTGCTGTCCGCGGGCATCGCGCTCGGATACATGCTGCTCGTGCTGGTCGTCGGCAGACTGCTCGTGCCGGTGCTGAACAAACTGCTCGGCATTTCTTCGAACGAAGTCTTTTTGACGACGGTGTTCGCGATGCTGTTCCTCGTAGCCGGCTTCTCCGAAACGATCCACGTGGCGGAAGCGATCGGCGCCCTGCTCGTCGGCCTCGTATTGGCGGAGACGAAGCATATGCACCGGATCGAAAAAGCGATTCTGCCGTTCCGCGATTTCTTCGGCGCTTTGTTCTTCTTCAGCTTCGGCTTGACGATCGATCCGCTCAGCCTCAAAGGCAGCGCGGTATGGCTTGCGATCGGCGCGGTCATTCTGACGATCATCGGCAACTACACGGCGGGCATGCTGGCTGGGCGCACGGGCAATTTGTCGCCCAAAGCTTCGTCCAACGTCGGCTTAACGATCGTATCGCGCGGCGAATTTTCCATTATCATGGCGAATCTGGGCGCGGCCGGCGGATTGATGGCGATTCTTCAGCCTTTCGCGGCGATTTACGTTTTGATCCTGGCCGTACTCGGACCTTTCCTGACCAAGGAATCGGCGATGGTGCACAAGTTCGTCACGAAGATCATTCCGATGAAATCGAAGCCCGGCGGAGACAAGCTTCAGTAGAGGCAGACTGCAATAAAGACAAGCTTCAATAAAGGGAGGTTCGAATCGGAAGTTTGGCAAAAAGCGCTTAGGGCAGGTAAGGCCCAGCGTCACATGAATTATTTTCCTATAACATGGAGCGGCAGCGATTCTTCTCCACAACTCCGTATCATGGGAAAATAACTCGTGCAGCCTACACAAAAAAGGCCGTGTTCTCCTTCCTCGGAAGGGGCGCACGGCCTTTTTTCTTTTTTTACCCGACTTGCAGCGTTCGATTACAGATCCGGCGTTTTCGTTTCCGTCGAAGGCTCTTCTTTTTCGTTGGAAAGTCCGACCAGCACGATCAAGCGGAACACGACGTTCACGACGATGCCGACGATCGTCGCAAGCGCCATGCCCTTGAGCGAGACGCTGCCGATCGTAAGGGTGATGCCGCTGAGTCCGACGCCCAGAATGAGCGCGGCGAGCAGCATGTTGACCGATTTGGAGAAATCGACTTTTTGCTCGACCAGAATGCGCAGGCCCGATACGGCGATGACGCCGAACAGCAGCAGCGACACGCCGCCCATAACCGGTCCCGGGATGTTGGCGATTGCTGAGGAGAACGTGCCGGAGAACGACAGCAAGATGGCGATAACGGCCGCTCCGCCTACGACGAACACGGAGTAGACGCGCGTGAGTGCCATGACGCCGATATTCTCGCCGTACGTCGTGTTCGGCGTCGAGCCGACGAAGCCCGACAGGACGGTCGAGATGCCGTTGCCCAGCAGCGAACGGTGCAGGCCGGGATCTTTGGACAGGTCTTTGCCGACGATGTTGCTCGTGACCAGCAGGTGGCCGACATGCTCGACAATGACGACGAGCGCGGCCGGCAGAATGGTCAGGATCGCCGCAACGTCCCAACTCGGCGTCGTGAAGTCCGGCCAGGAGAGGAAGTCGGCCTGGGCCACGGCCGCCGTATTCACTTCGCCCATGAGGTAAGCGACGATATAGCCGACCGCGATACCGATCAGGATATGGATGATTTTCGGGAAGCCGCGGAACAGCACGGCTCCGAGCACGGTGACGCTCAGCGTGATGATCGAGATCCAGATCGCGTTGGCGTTGTAGGCGACGGCTCCGGTGACGGCGTCCTTCGTGCCGAGCAGGCCGGCCAGGTCCGCCGCGACCGGCAGCAGTTCAAGGCCGATCAGGGCGACGACGCAGCCCATGACGACGGGCGGGAACAGGAAGTCGATCCAGGCCGTGCCGGCGACTTTGACGAGCAGGGCGACGAGCACGAAGACGATCCCGATTACGATGAAGGCGCCCAGCGCTTTGGAGTAATTGTCCATGTGGTCGCCGGACCAGGCCAGCACGACGCCGACCGGGCCGAGAAACGCGAAGCTCGAACCGAGGTAAGCCGGAATCTTGCCTTTGCAGATCAGGATGTAGAGCAGGGTGCCGATCCCGTTCATCAGCAGGATGACGCTCGGGTCCACGCCGAACAGGTTCGGGACGAGGACGGTACTGCCGAACATGGCGAACAGATGCTGCAAACTGAGCAGCAGGCCCGGACCGAAGCCCGGCCTTTCGTTGACTTGAATTTCACGCTGCAAAGACGCTCACTCCTTAGGGCATAGGTTGGAGCCGCTCCGGTCGATCGGAGAGCGGCTCAAGGCGGATGAGAAAAACGGGTAACAATCCGGCATAAAGCGTAAGCCGAAGCGGCAAAATCCGTACGCGCTTGATCATCTTAACTAGATTATAGAGGTTTTTGTTTTTTTTCAATAACATTTTCGCCAAAATACGCAATAACTTTCGGGTTTAGCACATTTCCCGTCAAAAAGCCCGTCCCGTCCCGCAGCGATGAGCTTTTGGTGAAGAAAGCAACAATTTCCGTGCACGCATTGACGGCGATACACCTAAAAGGCATAATGAAAGGAAAACCCTATCGATACGCCTGAATGCGAATTCCGCAAGCAGGCTTCATTTTCTTATAGAAAGGAATCGGAAAGGACTCAATGGGCATTGAACGATTACTTGAAAAGGCGTCCGTTTATATCCGTGAATCGGACCTCCCCCGCATTCGGGAAGCCTACGAATTCGCCGATCAGGCCCATTCCGGGCAGGTCCGAAAATCCGGCGAGCCGTATATTCTGCACCCGCTGGCGGTTGCAGATATTGTCGTGGGCATGCAGATGGACACCACGTCTATCGAAGCGGCCCTCCTGCACGACGTAGTCGAAGATACGACCGTATCGCTCGACGAGATCCGCGAGCACTTCGGCGAGACGTGCGCCATGCTCGTCGACGGATTGACCAAGCTCGAACGAATCAAATTCCGATCCAAGGAAGAACAGCAGAACGAAAATTACCGCAAGATGTTTATCGCCATGGCGCAGGATATTCGCGTCATCGTGATCAAGCTGGCCGACCGGCTGCACAATATGCGCACGCTCAAGCACCAGTCGGAAGAAGGACAGCGGCGGATCGCCTACGAGACGCTGGAAATTTTCTGTCCCGTCGCCGACCGGCTCGGTATTTCGGCGATCAAATGGGAGATGGAAGATATCGCGCTGCGGTACCTGAATCCCCAGCAGTATTACCGGATCGCCAACCTGATGCACAAAAAGCGCGCCGAGCGCGAGCAGTTCATCTCCGACGTCATCGGACGGATCAACGAAAAGTTGGACGAAATGGGCGTGGAAGCCGATCTGTCGGGACGCCCGAAGCATATTTATAGCGTATACAAAAAAATGACGAGCAAAAACAAGCAGTTCAACGAAATTTACGATCTGCTGGCGATCCGCGTGCTCGTCGACAACGTCAAAGACTGTTACGCCACGCTCGGCATCATCCATACGCTGTGGAAGCCGATGCCCGGACGGTTCAAAGATTATATCGCCATGCCTAAAGCGAACATGTATCAATCGCTGCATACGACGGTCGTCGGCCCGAACGGGGAACCGACCGAAGTGCAGATCCGCACCTGGGACATGCACCGCACGGCGGAATTCGGCATCGCGGCCCACTGGGCCTACAAAGAAGGCACGACGGCGACAGGCGGCGGGATCGAGAACAAAATGCCGTTTTTCAAAGAAATCATCGAGCTGCAAAACGAAGCCAAAGACGCGTCGGAATTTGTCGAATCGCTCAAGATGGATTTCTTCTCCGATCTCGTCTTCGTGTTCACGCCCAAAGGACAGGTCATCGAGCTTCCGACCGGTTCGGGACCGCTCGATTTCGCTTACCGCATCCATACGGAAATCGGCAACCGGACGATCGGCTCCAAAGTGAACGGGCGGATCGTCCCGCTCGACCACAAACTCAAAACCGGCGATATCGTGGAGATTTTGACATCCAAACATTCGTACGGACCGAGTCAGGATTGGGTCAAAATCGCTCAATCCTCGCATGCGCGCAGTAAAATTAAACAGTGGTTTAAAAAAGAACGGCGCGAAGAAAATGTCGAAAAAGGCCGGGACGGTCTGGAGCGCGAGATCAAAAAGCTCGGGCTCGAAGTCTCGGAATGGCTGACCGACGACAAGCTGCTTGAAGTGGCCAACAAATTCGCGTTCAACGATACCGACGACATGCTGTCCGCGATCGGCTTCAACGGCATCACCGCTTCGCAGGTCATCACCCGACTGACGGAAAAATGGCGCCGCGAGCAGGAAGAAAGCAGCAACCATCTGGAATTGACCAACGAGGTGCGCGAAGTCAAAGCGGCCCCGGCGGACAAAGAGAAGAAGCGTCCGACCAACGGCGTCAAAGTCAAAGGTGCAAGCAATCTGCTCGTTCGCTTCGCGCGCTGCTGCAATCCGGTGCCGGGCGACGACATCGTCGGCTATATTACCCGCGGGCGCGGCGTGTCTGTCCACCGCTCCGACTGTACGAACATTCCGGGCGCGAACGACGGCCAGGAAGCGGCGCGCGTCATCGAAGTCGAATGGGAAGACGCGGTGGAATCGAACTTCAGCGTCGATATCGAGATTACGGGACTCGACCGCCGCGATTTCCTGAACGAAGTGCTGCAGGCCGTGTCGGAAAGCAAAACGAATATGACCGCCGTCTCGGGACGCGCGGACAAAAACAAAATGGCGCTGGTGCATATTACGATTCTGATCCGCAACACCGAGCATCTGCAATCGGTCGTGGAACGGATCAAGCGTGTGCGCGACGTGTACACGGTTCACCGGATCATGCAATAAACGGGCGGCGGCCTTCAGGCCGCGCCCGGTGAAGAAGGAGTTCGAGCTTCCATGAGACTCGTGATTCAACGCTGCAAACGGGCGTCCGTCGAAGTCGACGGGCAGGTCGTCGGCCGGATCGACGCGGGCTTGACGGTGCTCGTGGGCGTGACGGGCGACGATACGGAAAAAGACGCGCAGTACCTGGCCGACAAAACGGCCGGGCTGCGCATTTTCGAAGACGGGGACGGCCGGATGAACTACAGCGTCCAGGATATCGGCGGAGCGGTGTTGTCGGTGTCCCAGTTCACGCTGTACGGCGACTGCCGCAAAGGCCGGCGTCCCAACTTCATGGCCGCCGCGCGCCCGGAACCGGCGTTGGCGCTCTACGAAGCGTTCAACGAAGCGCTGCGGGCCAAAGGACTGACGGTCGAGACCGGCACGTTCGGCGCCATGATGGACGTCTCGCTCGTCAACTGGGGACCGGTCACGTTGATCGTCGACAGCCGCGATTGATCGCCTCAACATTGCAAGCCGCTTCGGCCGCCTTCACGGGCAGCCGGGGCGGCTTTTCTTTTTCGGCGTTTGTTTTGAATTCCAAGTCGGCAGGGTAATAAGAAAGCGAGAACAGCTTACATCACGGAGGATAGAGAGGAGTTCTGAACCGATATGAGTAAAGTCGCATTTTTGCTAGCCAACGAATTCGAAGATTCCGAAATGCAGGTTCCGTACGACGAGTTGAAAAAAGCCGGTCATACGGCGGATATCATCGGACTCCAGGCCGGAGAAACGGTCAAAGGCAAACTGGGAAAAGCCGAATATACGACGGACAAGGCGATCTCCGAAGCGAAAGCGTCGGACTACGACGCCGTCGTCATTCCGGGCGGTTCCTCGCCGGAGAATCTGCGCCTCGATCCGCATGTGCTCCAATTCGTCAAAGACGTGAACGCAGCGAAGAAGCCGATCGCGTCGATCTGCCACGGCCCGCAAATTTTGGCCAGCGCCGATCTGCTGCAAGGCCGCACGATCACTTCGTATCCGCCTCTGCAGGACGATATGGTCAATGCCGGCGCACAGTTCAAAGACGAAGAGGTCGTGGTGGACGGGAACTTCATTACGTCCCGCACACCGGATGACGAACCGGCCTTCGTACGCGAAATCCTGAAAGTGCTGTCCTGAAGGTTCGGTAAAGCCGGCTCTGCCGGTTTTGCTTCCTCATAGACTCCCAAGAATCCGACCCGACGGAACCACCGATCGTTTTGACGAATGCCCATTCCAAAGGAGGGAATTACAATGTCCAAACATATCCAAGCTTATTTCAAAACCGAAAGCGAAGCGGAAGGCGCAAGAATGAGTCTGATGACGTTCACCACCGAGCAGCTCGAAGTCGGAGAACTGCAGGGCGGCGTCGGATACGGCGGAAATAACGGCGGCACCGGACGCGTCGTCGTTCCATTGGTTCCATTGTCCGGCACGACGAACGCGGGCTTCAACGGCGGCGCAGTCGGTTCCGGCAGCGCGGGCAGCATGATCGGCGATCAGGCCGTTCCGGTTCCGGCCCACAGCGAGTCGGGCGATATCGGCGGTCAGCCGATCGACAAAAAGGACGTTGACGAAGACAATTATGATGACGCTTCCGACAAGGATCTGCGCGATTTGTCTTACACGCTTTCCGTCAAAGTCAAAGACGAAGACTACAAAGACGTCGTACGCAAGCTGCGCAACAACAACGGCTACGTGCACGTATACGATTGATCCGAGCTTCGCGGGCAAGTTGTCATACAACCGTAATGTACGGTTCATCTTTCCTTAACAAGAAGCGGTTATATTAAACGTATGACCCCCTTAGATATATTTGGAAGGCCCCAGGCATCTGCCTGAGGGCCCTTTTTTTGCGCACAGATTCACCAAGTAAGCGCAACCATGTGCAGGGAACCGATTTTGCGCAGACCAAACGGTTGACTTTAATCATGTACTTGATTACAATCATAAAATATAACAAGCGCAGTAAGTATTTTCTGGCCGGTCCGGCAGGAAGCTTGCGGCGAATATCAGGATTCGATGACGGGAAAAAGTAGTCCGATCCCAAGGCGCACAAGAGAGGAATTCCATGGCTGGAAGAATTCCGCGCGGCGGCCGGACCAAAGACCTCCCCGAGAACGCACGGCGAACGACGGAAAAAGCGGCGGATTTCGTATCCGGCTTCGCTTTTTGGAGTTCAAGTAGCCGATGCGCGAGATCAGGCGGGCGTTAACCGTCTTCAATGAAGCGGGTTGTGACTGTAAGGGATGCGGGGAATATCCGGCATGCCAAGCAGAAGACCCGAAATGTGGGTGGCACCACGGGAGATTCGTTTATACGGTCCCTCGTCCCTGTACTATGCGTAAGATAGCGGCATAGACGGCGGACGTGGGGCTTTTTGGTATGTTATAAAAAGAACCCGGACGCGCAGGCCGGAAAGGAAGGGAAAACAACATGGATTTTCAAAAGCCAAAAGGCACGCTCGATTTTCTGCCGGGTACGGTAGAAAAATGGCAGTACGTGGAGAATAAAGCCCGCGACTTGTCCAGACGTTTCAACTATCGCGAAATTCGCACGCCGATCTTCGAATACACGCAGCTGTTCCAGCGCGGCGTAGGCGAGACGACGGATATTGTGCAAAAAGAAATGTTCTCGTTCCAGGATATGGGAGGGCGCGGCATGACGCTGCGGCCGGAAGGTACGGCAGGCGTCGTGCGGGCCTACGTGGAGAACAAAATCTACGGCGAGCCCGACGTATCCAAGCTGTTCTACATCGGCCCGATGTTCCGCCAGGAACGGCCGCAGGCGGGACGCTACCGCCAGTTCCACCAATTCGGCATCGAAGCGATCGGCTCGGTCGATCCCGCGATCGACGCCGAAGTCATCGCGTTCGGCATGCAGTTCTTCGAAGACATCGGCCTCAAAGGCACGAGCGTCGAGATCAACTCGGTCGGCAACGCGGCGTCGCGCGCCGAGTATAACGAACGGCTGCTGGCGTTCCTCAATCCGATGCGCGATACGCTGTGCAAAGACTGCCAGAGCCGGATCGACCGCAATCCGCTGCGAGTGCTCGACTGCAAAGTCGATCAGGACAAGTTCACGGACGCGCCGTCGATCCTCGACAGCCTGGACGAAGAAAGCCGCGTGCACTTCGAAGCCGTGCAAAGCCATCTGGCGGCGATGGGCGTTCCGTACAAAATCAATCAGCGCCTCGTACGCGGACTCGATTATTACACGCTGACGGCGTTCGAGTTCAAAACGGAAAGCGGCATCGGCGCGATCGATACGATCGGCGGCGGCGGACGCTACAACAAGCTGGTCGCCGAAGTCGGCGGACCGGACCAGCCGGGCATCGGCATGGCGATCGGCATGGAACGCCTGCAGCTGCTGCTGGCGGACCAGCAGACGGAGATCGAAGCCGAACCGCCGCTGGACATTTACCTGATCGCCCTTGGCGACAAAGCCAATGCGGAGATCACGAAGCAGCTGCACAAGCTGCGCCGCCTCGGCTTCTCGGCCGAGCGGGATTACCAGGGCCGCAAGATGAAAGCCCAGATGAAGTCGGCCGACCGGCTGCAGGCGCGCTACACGGCGATCCTCGGCGACGACGAACTGGAACGCGGCGAGATTGCCGTCAAATCGATGGAGACGCGCGAGCAGGTCACGGTGCCGCTCGGCGAGCTGGAATCGGTGTTGAAATCGCGTACGACCTAGAATCACCCACACCCGGACAACGCCGGCTCCGGCCGGTCGTGTCCGAACCAAAGGAGAATGACCTTATGATGCTCAGAACTCATCACTGCGGACA
This sequence comes from Saccharibacillus brassicae, assembly GCF_006542275.1. Classification (NCBI taxonomy): domain Bacteria; kingdom Bacillati; phylum Bacillota; class Bacilli; order Caryophanales; family Paenibacillaceae; genus Saccharibacillus; species Saccharibacillus brassicae. Next base: position 945,304 of record NZ_CP041217.1, on the reverse strand, counting down.
GATCACTTCCGCGCAAATCGGCGAAACGGTTACATTGAACGGCTGGGTCCAGACCCGCCGCGACCTCGGGGGCGTCCTGTTCATCGATCTCCGCGACCGCAGCGGCATCGTGCAGGCCGTCTTCAACCCGGCTTACTCGGGCGAAGCGCTGCAAACGGCGGAACGCGTACGGACGGAATACGTCCTGGCCATCAAAGGCACAGTCGTCAAACGCGAAGAAGAGACGGTCAACAAAAACCTGCCGACCGGCGAACTTGAAGTGCGCGTAACCGAGATCGAAGTGCTGAACGCGGCCAAAACGACGCCTTTCTTCATCGAAGACGGCATCGAAGTCGACGAAGCGCTGCGCCTGAAATACCGCTACCTCGACCTGCGCCGCCCGGAAATGCAAAAGACGCTCATGCTGCGTTCGCAGTCGGCCAAAATCTTCCGCAACTATCTCGACGAACAGGGCTTCGTGGAAGTCGAAACGCCGATTCTGACCAAAAGCACGCCGGAAGGCGCGCGCGATTACCTCGTGCCGAGCCGCGTGCACGAAGGCGAATTCTTCGCCCTGCCGCAGTCGCCGCAGATCTTCAAGCAGCTGCTGATGGTCAGCGGCCTGGAACGCTATTACCAGATCGCGCGCTGTTTCCGCGACGAAGACCTTCGGGCCGACCGTCAGCCGGAATTCACGCAGGTCGACCTTGAGCTGTCGTTCGTCTCGCGCGACGAAATTCTCGGCCTGATCGAACAATTGATGGCGAAGCTGTTCCGCGAGACGATCGGCGTCGAAGTTCAATTGCCGTTCCAGCGTCTGACGCACGCGGAAGCGATGAGCAAATACGGCTCCGACAAGCCGGACCTGCGCTTCGGCATGGAACTGGTCGATGTCGGCGACATCGTCGAGACGAGCGAAGTCAAAGTGTTCGCTTCCGTGATCGGCAGCGGCGGGCAGGTCAAAGTGCTGAACGCCAAAGGCTGCGGCACGTGGACGCGCAAAGAGATCGACGATCTCGGTCCTTACGCCGCCCGTTACGGCGCGAAAGGCCTGGCCTGGATTCAGGTCAAGGAAGACGGCTTTAAAGGCCCGATCGTCAAGTTCATGAGCGAAGAAGTCATTCAGGCGCTGCGCGAGCGCACGGACGCCGAAGTGGGCGACCTGCTGCTGTTCTCCGCGGACAAAAAACAGGTCGTGGCCGACGTGCTCGGCGCGCTGCGTCTCAAAATCGGCCGTCAGCTCGGCCTGATCGACGACAGCATCTACAAATTCGCCTGGGTACTGGAATTCCCGCTGCTCAGCTACGACGAAGAATCGAAGCGCTACGTGGCGGAACACCATCCCTTCACCCGTCCGCTCGAAGAAGATCTGGAACTGTTCGAGACCGACCCGGGTGCGGTGCGCGCGCAGGCTTACGACCTCGTGCTGAACGGCTACGAAGTCGGCGGCGGTTCGCTGCGGATCTTCGAACACGACCTGCAGCAGAAAATGTTCAGACTGCTCGGCATTTCCGAAGAAACGGCGCAGGAGCAGTTCGGCTTCCTGCTGGACGCGTTCCAGTACGGCACGCCTCCGCACGGCGGCTTCGCGTTCGGCTTCGACCGCCTGGTCATGCTGCTCACGCAGCGCACGAACCTGCGCGAGACGATCGCGTTCCCGAAAACGGCAAGCGCGACCGACCTGCTGATGAACGCGCCGTCCGCGGTCGATCAGGGGCAGCTCGAACAGCTGCATATCAAGCTGGCTCCGAAACCGGCCAAAAAGCCGGCGGCAGCCGAAAGCGAACAAGCCTAAACGTACGCAGGAGGAGGTTGTTGGACGATGCTGCATGCTTTTTCCAGAACGGAACTCGCGATCGGCCCCGGCGGGCTCGAAGCGCTTAAAAACAGCACGGTAGCGGTACTCGGTATCGGCGGCGTCGGCGCCATGGCGGCCGAAGCGCTGGCCCGCTCCGGCGTGGGCACGCTGATCCTGATCGACAAAGACGTCGTGGACATTACGAACATCAATCGTCAGATCCATGCGCTGACGACGACGGTCGGCCAGCAGAAGACGGAACTGATGGCCGAGCGGGTCAAATTGATCAATCCCGACATCCGGACGATCGTGCTGAATATGTTTTACACGGAAGAAACGTACGAAACGCTGTTCGAACACCACATCGACTACGTGATCGACGCTTCCGACACGATCGTCTACAAGATCCATATTATCAAGGAGTGTCTCGAACGCGGCATTCCGATCATCTCCAGCATGGGCGCGGCGAACAAAATGGACCCGTCGCGCTTCCAGGTGGCGGACATTTCCAAAACGAAAATGGACCCGATCGCGCGGATCATCCGCAAAAAGCTGCGCAAAGAGAGCGGGATCAAAAAAGGGGTCAAAGTCGTCTTTTCGACCGAAAAGCCGATCAAGCCGCGCGCGGACGTGACCGAGCAGATCGCTCCGGCCGGCGCCAAGATCCGCAAAGCGAAGCAGCCTCCGGCCAGCAACGCTTTCGTGCCTCCGGTGGCCGGGCTGATCATGGTCAGCGAAGCCATCAAAGACCTGCTGATCATCGGCGGCCATCCGATGCTCGATCAGACTTAATTTCATACCGAATTCGTAAAAGGCGCTTCCGCCAGGAAGCGCCTTTTGCTGCGCGCGCCGAAAAAATTAAGGTGCTTTGCACGGGAATATGCTATGCTGGTAATCCTTTTGCATTTTCGTCCCCGAATCCGGCGGGCGAAAATGCCGATTGATTTCGGCATTTTGTGCGGCCAAGTTCGCCGGTTCGAGAGAACCTCTGTACAAAATGCTCATCTTAGGAGGTAACTGAAATGAGCGACAATCTTCAAAGTGCCTATCAAGAAGAGCAACACAAGCTGGATTCCGTTCTGCAAGAAATCGGAACGCAGCTTGCGCGCCTTCGGGCCGTGCCGGTCTATACCGGGCACGATTTTACCGAGCAGGTGCTTGAGGCGGGACGCGAAGAGCGCCGCCAACGGCTGATCAAGTCGGAACCCGAGCCGTATTTCGGACGGATGGACTTCGAGGAAGAAGGCCGCGCCGCGCCGGCGCCGCTCTATATCGGCAAGACCGGGCTCGACGGACGCGATCCCGCCAGTCTGCCGATCGTCGTCGATTGGCGGGCGCCGGTCGCGAGTTTGTTCTATTCGTTTACCGGGGGAGAAGAACGGGTCGAGTACGAAGCGCCGGAAGGGCTGATCGGAGGCGCGGTGCATCTCAAACGCAATATTATGGTGCGCCGCTCCGAACTCGAACGCGTCGTCGACACCTACACGCGCGGCGGCGAAGAACCGGCCGTCTCGGACGAGTTTTTGCTGTACCGGCTGGGCGAGAACAAAGACAACCGGCTGCGCGATATCGTCTCGACGATCCAGGCCGAGCAGGACCGGATCATCCGGGCGGAGAAAAACACGGCGCTGATCATTCAGGGCGTCGCGGGCAGCGGCAAGACGACTGTCGCGCTGCACCGGCTCGCGTTCCTGCTGTATCAGTACAAAGAGCAGGTATCGGCGGAGAAAATGATCATTTTCGCGCCGAACGGCATGTTCCTCGATTATATTTCCGGCGTCCTGCCGGAACTCGGCGTAGGCGATATCCAGCAGCGTACGTTCACCGATTGGGCGGTCAAACAGCTGGACGCGGAATCGATGCTGGCCGATCCGGCCGAGACGCTGGACTTCTGGTTCGGCCGCTCCGCCGGGGAAGCCCCGGGCGACGATGCGCCGGGACGTTTCAAAGGCTCGGACCTGTTCCGGGGCATGCTCGACGCCGCGGCGGCCGCGCTCGAAAGTTCCGGCGCGCCGGACCTTGAATTTTCGCCGTGGGAAGGCAAAGTGCTGCCGTACGAAACGATCCTGCACTGGTACGCGGACGAGTACAGGCATTATTCGGCGGCCGGCCGCAAAGAACGCGTGCTGGCGAGAATCCATCGCTGGATCGAAATGGAACTCAAGCCGGTCAAGCCGGAGACGCTGCGCAAAGAGTTCAAAAAGAAAGCGGCCCAGCGCGAAAAAGCGTACGCCAAAAAATGGCCCGATTTCAGTCCGCTGACGCTGTACAAGCAGATGTTCGGAGCAGCCAAAGACGCCCGCGGCATCCTGCCGCAGGAGAAGCTCGCCGGCATTCCCGCCGCCGTGCTGAAGTCGACGCGCAAAGATCTCAAAGAAAACCGGCTGCGCGAAGAAGACCTGCCGGCGCTGCTCTATTTGCATCTGCTGCTGAACGGGATCGAAGGGTCGGAACGGTTCGACCATATCGTCATCGACGAAGCGCAGGATTTTTCGCCGCTGCAGGTGACGGTGCTCGACCGGTTCGTGCGCGGCCATTCGTTCACCATTCTGGGCGATCTGTCGCAGGGCATCCATGCGTACAAAGGCGTGCAGGCATGGGAGGAAATGAGCGGTCTGTTCGGCACCGGGGAGACTTCGTATCACGCGCTGACGCGAAGCTACCGTTCGACGATGGAGATCATCGGGTTTGCCAATACGATTCTGGCCGGCGGCGTGGCGAACGCGATCGAAGCGGTGCCGGTGTTCCGGAGCGGCAACCCCGTGCGGCTGATCGATTTCGGGCTTGAAGCCGAAGCCGGCGATGCCGAAGCAGCCGGCGCGGCTGCCGCGTCCGCTGCGGCCAAAGCGCTGAGAGCGCTCTGGGGACGGGAGCACAAAACGGTGTCGCTGCTCACCCGGACGCAGTCGCAGGCCCGGGCACTGCATGCGGCGCTGCAGCCGGAGTTCCCCGAGCTGAACCTGATCGACGGCAGCATGACGCAGTACGAAGGCGGCTTGTCCGTGCTGCCGCTGCATCTGTCCAAAGGACTGGAATTCGACGCGGTCGTCGTTGCGGACGCGGGAGCGAGCCGGTACGGAGACAGCGAATGGGACGCCAAGATGCTGTACGTCGGCTGCACGCGGGCGCTGCACGAACTTTGGGTGCTGCACGGCGGCGCGACGCCGGCTTTTCTGGACGCTTCCGGCGAGTGGAGCGTACCCGGCTGGCCGGACGGCGAAGCTTGAGCGCTTCGGCCCGTCCTTGTTGACGCGTGACTTATCTTTTTAAAAAAGAGCAAAACAAAAGGACGGCCCGCGGGCCGTCCTTTTGCGTATAATCATGACCGGAGATCGCTCGCAACCGCGTCTCAGGCGGAATCGTTCAGATCTTCGCCGTGAATGCAGACCCGGTTGCGGCCCGCGGCTTTGGCCCGGTACAGCGCGGAATCGGCCGTGCGGATCAGCTCCTGCGCATTTTGCCGCGCCTGAAGCTCCGCGACGCCGAAGCTTGCGGTGACGACGTAATCCGGCGAAGGCGAATCGAATTCGATCAGCCTGCGCAGCCGTTCGGCGACGTCCGCCGCTTCTTCGATCGGCGTATCGGGCAGCAGCACGGCGAATTCTTCGCCTCCGAAGCGGACAGGCAGATCGCCGAAGCGGCTGTACGCCCGAAGCAGCAGGCCGATATGCTTCAGCACCGTATCGCCTTCCTGGTGGCCGCGGGTATCGTTGAGCCGTTTGAAATGGTCTACGTCCAGCAGAATCAGGCTGAGCGGGTGCGCGTTCGGATTGTGCTTGGGGAACGTCTCGTTATGCAGCTTGACGAGCGAATCTTCGAAATACCGGCGATTCCAGAGGCCGGTCAAGCCGTCGCGCATCGCGAGCGACTGGATCTGCCCGGTCTGCCGCACGTTCTCGATCGAGGTGACGATCAGCGGAACGAGCTTTTCCAGACGCTGCTTTTTGACCGCGGTAAAAAAGAAAGGCTGCGCGGACATCAGGTTCAGGACGCCGACGATCCGTTTGTCTTTGCGCAGCAGCAGTTGGACGGACGAGCGAATCCCGCTCCCGTACAGCCGGTCGGCCAGCTCGCCGCGGGGCCTGCGCATGTCCCAATCTTCATGCAGCACCGACACGCCGCCGCGGATCAGCTCCCATAACTGTGCCTGCTCGCCGGGCAGCAGCGCTTCTTTGGGTTTGAGGTGTTCGCCCTGCAGTACCGTTTTGAAATAAAAGCGCCGGTCCGCGTTTTGCATAATCAGGCTGACTTTGTCGCATTGAACGAGCGCGCGCATATGCACCAGCGTCTCCCGGTAGACGTCCTGCAGCGAAGCGGCCTGATTGAGCGCGTTGATCATTTTGTACGTGTCTTCGAGCTGCTCGCTTTCGCGCCGCATGTCTTCGCCCATCCGGTTGAAAGCGCCGACGAGCCGGCCCAATTCGCCGGAAGACGTATAATCGGTCCGTTCCGGCTCGCATCGGCTTCCTTCATAGAAGGAGATGGCGCGATCGAGCGCCGCCAGCGGATCGATCAACCTGCGAATATGTTTAATGATAAAGAAGACGTACAGGCCGAGCGCCAGCAGCGCGGCGGTGCCGGCCAGCGCAAGCGTCAGGCTGATCCGACTGAGCAGCCGTTCGCGTTCGAGATCGCGCTGTACGACGATGCGCGACAGGACGTCGTCGAATTCGGCGCTCAGCGCAAGAAACGCGGCCTCGTCGATTTTGAGCTGCGTCGCGCTGGCCGAGCGGCCCAGCAGCGATTGGTCAAACAAAGCCCGGATATGCCGGTTTTCCCAACGCTGAATATCGGACAGCAGCGACTCGATATCGGTTTCGAAAAGAGGCGTCAAAAAAGCGCGGTCCCGGAGATTTTGCACGAGCTGTTCGTAGTCCGCAGTGCCGCGGTTATACGCATCGAGAAACGACTGTTCGCCGGTCATGCTATAGCCGCGCTGGCCGCTTTCCTGCTCGACCAGCGCTTTTTCCAGCAGGTCGAGATTTTCGGTCAGCAGAGCCAGATCGCGAACCTGAAGGTAACTGCTTTTGATAAAATGGTTCTGAAACAGGTAGGCGCCCCCCAACAGCAGGGCGAATACGGCCAGGAAAGCGAGGCTGAACCGGACCAGCAGTGCGCCCAGCTTCGTTTCGTTTCGGTGCCGTTCACGGCTTGGCGAAATCATCTTCGTCACTCCCTCGGATTGGGCGGGTTTTGTGCGGAGTTACCCGATTCGGCGACCCGTCGTTGCATACAAAGCATATATCGGCAAATGGAAGCTAACTTGTAAGCGATTTTGCGCCAAAACGAACCTGCCGCTTCGATTCGGCGCCGAATGTTCGATTTTCGTGCGGGATCGTACGGAATTGGGCGTTTTTTGGAAGTTTGGAGACGGTTTTGATTTGCGTTCCGGGCAGATGCCCTCTATATTGGATAAAGAACGAAAGGACGTGACAAGCTTGGATCTGTTTTCTTACGGAGGCGACTCGGACGCGCAGACGGGCAGCGGCCTACTGGCCGACCGCATGCGACCGCTGACGCTGGACGAATATATCGGCCAGGAAGACATCGTTGGGCCGGGCAGGCTGCTGCGCCGCGCGATCGAGGCCGACAAAGTTGGTTCGATCGTGCTGTACGGACCGCCGGGATGCGGCAAGACGACGCTGGCCCACATCATATCGAATCATACGCAGGGCAAGTTCGTGCGCCTGAACGCGGTGGACGCCACGGTCAAGGACGTGCGCGAAGTCATCCGGCAGGCGGCCGACGACAAAGCGCTGCACGGCAGCAAGACAATCTTGTTCCTCGACGAAGTCCACCGCTTCAACAGCTCGCGCCAGGATGCCCTGCTGCCGGCGGTGGAGAAAGGCACGATCATCTTTATCGGCGCGACGACGGAGAATCCGTTTCACTACGTCAACGGAGCCCTCATGAGCCGCTCGACGCTGTTCCAGCTGGAGCCGCTCACGGCGGAGCATGCGTTGATCGCGATGCGCCGCGCGTTGGCCGACCCGCAGCGCGGTCTCGGCTACATGGACCTGCGCGCCGACGAAGAAGCGCTGGACCATATCGCGGCGATGTCGGGCGGCGATATCCGCCGCGCGCTCAACGCGCTGGAACTTGCGGCGCTGACCACGCCGCCCCAGCCGGACGGCAGCGTCGTCATCTCGCGCGAAGCGGCCGAAGAATCGGTGCGCCGCCCGATCGCGCGCGCCGACGAGTCGACGCAGTACGACGTCCTGTCGGCGTTCCACAAATCGATTCGCGGCTCCAGCGACGCCGCGCTGTACTGGTTCCTCTATGCCGTCGAGAAGCTCGGCATGGACCCGATGACGTTTATCCGCCGCCTGATCGCGGCGAGCAGCGAAGATATCGGGCTCGCCAACCCGCAGGCGATGGTGCAGGCCGTATCGGCGCTGGAAGCCTACCGCAACAACGGCTGGCCCGAAGCGAAGCTCAATATCGCCCAGGCGATCCTGTTCGCCGTCGAAAGCCCCAAGTCCAACGCCGTGTATACCGCGATTTCCCGGGCCGAAGCCGCGTTCGGCCGCACCGCGACGACGGAAGTTCCGCTTCATCTGCGGGACACCCATTACAAGGGAGCCGAGCAGCTCGGGCACGAAGGCTACAAATATCCGCACAACTTTCCGAATCATTACGTGGAGCAGGCGTATCTGCCCGCCGAACTGCAGGGTACCGTCTTTTACGAAGCGACCGAACAGGGCAACGAGTCGAAAATCCGCCTGAATCAACAGCGACGCCGCGATAAAGGCTGAACGGGGCGGCCAAACGGCCGGATCTCTCGAAATTTGCGCCGTACGGTCCGCAAACGCGATTCGTATGTTAGAATTGTCAGAACAATACGAAATGTAGTAATCTAAGAGATGTCTTGAACTTCGGGCACCCGCCCGAAGACGGTTTGCCCTGCACGCGCTTTTATTTTAGCTTCCATAAGGGATTATAAGGTCCGTAGTACGCTGACTGCGTTACAGGTTCGCAAGAGCCCGGTCAACGTGGCAAGCCGACGACTTTTGTGGAGAGAGAAAGGTACGAACAAAATGGATAAAAACCAGCCGGCCGAGGCTCGCGTTCTCACAAGAGCACAGAGGCATCGCAAGAAAAAGACGAAGAAAAACAAAGGCAGAGCCTGGCTGATCGCACTGGGCGTAGTGCTGGTGCTGGGGCTCGGAGGATTTATTTTCCGCAAAGAATTGATGGTGCTCGCGTTCGATACGTTCCTGGCCGATACCGTCAAAAACACGCTCGACGATTCTTTCGTTCCGCTGGATCAGCCGCCCAAAGGCGGAGGCGCGGAAGAACTGACCGTCGCCGAACTCACCAAAGAACCTTTTTCTGTGCTGCTGCTCGGAACCGACCAACGGGACGACGAACTGGCCCGGACCGATTCCATTATCTATTCGGTCGTACGGCCGGTGGACAACAAAGTGCTGCTGATCTCTATCCCGCGCGACTCCTACGTGGACATGGTCGGTACGCCGACGATCAAAGGCACGCGTTCGAAAACGAAAATCAATGCGGCTTACGCTTACGGCGGCGCGCAGATGAGCGTCGATACCGTGGAGGCGCTGCTTGACCACGACGTCGATTATTACGCGACGATCAACTTCAACGGACTGAAGGACGTCGTCAATGCGCTCGGAGGCGTGGAACTGCCGATTACCGAGACGATCGAGAACAAGCAGGCCGACCACGAGAAATTTACGATCGAAGCCAACAAGCCGATCTACGACGGGACGGAAGCGCTCAATTACGTCCGTTACCGCGAAGATTCGGACTTCAAGCGGACCGAGCGTCACCGCATCTTCCTCAAGCAGGTACTGGATCGGTTGAAAAGCGTCGAGAATCTGACCCAGATCCCGAAACTGATCGGGATTGCCGGACAGAACTTTAAGACGAACATGAATTCCGAATTCATGCTGTCGCTGGCCAAAACGGTCATTCTGAACGATTCGACGCCGACGATCAGCAGCCATATGCTCCAGGGCGAAGGCGTATCGCGCGATGCGTGGTATTACGAGCTGGACGACGAAGATCTGGAAGAAACGATCGAGTCGATCAACAAATGGCTCGACCCGAATTCCGCGCCGGCCGATCTGATCGTGGACGACACCGACGAAGGCGGCGATTCGCATACGGATCAGGAAGGCCAGCCTGCCGGAGACGTCGGCCAATAACGTCATCACGCAATAACGCCGCGTCCCGGCTTTGGCCCAGTGGACGATGAGTGCCGGCGCGAACGTCCCGCTTTATCGGCGGAGTGCTCACGCCGCGCCGTATAACGAAAAGCCCGCTTTTCCCCGTCAGACGGGGGAAGCGGGCTTTTTCGTTTTTTACACGATTCGTTTTTTATACGGTTCGCTTTTATGAGATTCGCTTTTACAAGGTACGCATGTTCGCGATTTTTGAATACCGCGCTGCATACCGCTTAAAGGCTGAGCGTTTGCTGCGGCTGTTCGGCCGGCACTTTCTCGACCGTCTCGATCGTTCCGCCGCCGAGGCAGACGTCGCCGTCGTAGAAGACGACCGCCTGGCCGGGCGTGATCGCTTTTTGGCGCTCGTCGAACGCCACATGGACCGAGCCGTCCGCAAGAGCGGTCAGCGTAACGCCCTGATCGGGCTGGCGGTAGCGGAATTTGGCTGTGCACGACTTCGGTCCCGCCGCCAGTTCGTCGCGTCCCGAAGCGAACGTCACGCCGCTTGCGACGAGCGCGGTAGAGTACAGGCTGTGGTGCTTGTCGCCCTGCACGACGTACAAAATATTGCGTTCGAGGTCTTTGTCGGCGACGAACCACGGTTCGCCGGAACCGGAGCCGCCGATGCCGAGACCCTGGCGCTGCCCGAGCGTGTAGTACATCAGCCCGTCGTGGCGGCCTTTCGATTCGCCGGTGGCGATATCGATCATCTCGCCGGACTTGGCCGGCAGGTAGCCGCTCAGAAATTCGCGGAAGTTGCGTTCGCCGATAAAGCAGACGCCGGTGCTGTCTTTTTTGCGCGCGGTGGCGAGGCCCGCTTCTTCGGCTATGCGGCGCACTTCCGGCTTCGGCAGATGGCCGATCGGGAACATCGTCTTGGACAGCTGGTACGGATTCAGCGCATTGAGGAAATACGTCTGGTCCTTGTTGGCGTCCACGCCGCGCAGCAGCTTGAATTCGCCGTCTTCTTCGACGACGCGGGCATAATGGCCGGTCGCGACGTAGTCGGCGCCGAGATCGAGCGCCTTGTTCAGGAACTCGCCGAACTTGATCTCGCGGTTGCACATGACGTCCGGATTCGGCGTGCGGCCGCGCTTGTATTCGTCGAGGAAGTACGTGAACACTTTATCGAAATATTCTTTTTCAAAATTGACCGTATAATAAGGGATGCCGATCTTCTCGCAGACCCGGCGCACGTCTTCGGCGTCGTCTTCCGCGGTGCAGTGGCCGAACTCGTCGGTATCGTCCCAGTTTTTCATAAAGATGCCGATTACGTCGTATCCCTGCTCCTTGAGCAGCAGCGCCGTGACCGAAGAGTCTACGCCTCCGGACATGCCGACGACGACCCGGGTCTCCTGTGGAGATTTATTCATGAATATCACCGTCTTCTATTGAGGTATGGGCAAAAATGGGGAAGGTGGGCAGATCAATAGACGCGCCCCGCGCGTCTGACTGCATTTTACCACAAAAACGGTCGCCTTACGACTGCCGCACGCTTTTTCCGCAGCGGCTATTTCCACCTTACGCGGACATTTTCCGTCTGTGCACGCATTGCGTAGTGCATCCGGTTCCGCGCCTTACGCGGACATTTTCCATCTGTACACGCATTGTGTAGTGCATCCGGTTCCGCGCCTTACGCGGACATTTTCCGTCTGTGCACGCATTGCGTAGTGCATCCGGTTCCGCGCCTTACGCGGACATTTTCCGTCTGTGCACGCATTGCGTAGTGCATCCGGCTCCGCGAGTATGGTACGATAGTCTGAGTATACACAGGCCATAACCCCGAATGAACCGAAAGAGGTGCCTCTATTGAAAATATCGACTAAAGGCCGTTACGGCTTGACCATTATGATGGAATTGGCAGGAAGATACGGCGAAGGCCCGACTTCCCTCAAAAGCATTGCCGAGAAAAATTCGCTGTCCGAACATTACCTGGAGCAGTTGATCGCGCCGCTCCGCAACGGTGGACTCGTCAAAAGTGTCCGCGGCGCCTACGGTGGCTACATTTTGTCGCGCGACCCGGACACGGTGACCGCCGGCGAGATCATCCGCGTGCTGGAAGGACCGATCTCCGTCGTGGACTTTACGGAAGAAGACGACCCGGCCAAGCGCGACCTGTGGAAAAGAATCCGCGACGCGATCGCCGACGTAATCGATTCGACGACGCTCGGCGAACTGATCACGTACCGCGAAAAAGGCGAGCCGGACAGTTACATGTTCTATATCTAACCGAGGTGAATCCAGCATGAACAAAATTTATATGGATCACGCCGCGTCGACGCCCGTGCATCCGCTCGTCGCCGAAGAGATGCTGCGGGTCATGACGGGCACGTACGGCAACGCGTCGAGCGTGCACGCGTTCGGGCGCGACGCCAAGCGGATCGTCAGTTCCGCGCGCGAGCAGATCGCCGCCGCGATCGGCGCCAAGCCGGCCGACCTCGTGTTTACGTCGGGCGGCACCGAGAGCGACAATGCCGCGCTGTTTGGCGCGGCTGCCGCGCGCGCGGAGCACGGACGGCATCTGCTCGTCTCCGAGGTCGAGCATCATGCGGTGCTGCATGCCGCGGAGAGCCTGGCGGAGCAGGGCTTCGAAGTGGAATACATTCCGGTCGATACGCTCGGACGCGTCAGCGTCGACTGGATTCGCGAACATACCCGCCCGGACACGGCGCTGATCAGCGTCATGCTCGCCAACAACGAAGTCGGCACGATCCAGCCGGTACGCGAGATCGGGGCGTTCGCGCGCGAGCGCGGCGTCTGGTTCCATACGGACGCCGTGCAGGCGCTCGGCTCGCTGCCGATTGATTGTGCGGACCTGAACGCCGACCTGATCAGCTTCTCCGCGCACAAGATCAACGGGCCGCAGGGAATCGGGGCGCTGTACGTGGCGCCGGGCATCAAGCTGCCGGCGCTGCTGCGCGGCGGCAACCAGGAACGCAAGCGCCGGGCGGGGACGGAGAACCTGGCCGGCATGGCGGGCTTCGCGGCGGCGGTCGAACTGGCCGTATCCGATCCGCAGGCGCGCCGGGCGCGGACGCTTGCGCTGCGCGCGCAGCTGCTGGACGGCCTGTCGGCGGCGATCGGCGAATCTTCTTTTGTAGTCAACGGCGATCCGGACCATCATCTGGACCATATCGTGAACGTCAGCTTTCCGGCGGTGGGGACCGAGACAATGCTGATGAACCTCGATATGGCCGGTATTGCGGTCGCCAGCGGATCGGCGTGTACGTCGGGGTCCCTTGAGACTTCGCATGTGCTGCGCGCCATGAATCTTCCTGAAAATGTTTTGAATTCCGCGATTCGATTCAGCTTCGGATTGGGTAATAATTCGGAGGAAATCGAGACGGTCGTCAAAACTATTGAAACGATTATGAACCGCGTACGTATGAAGCGTTGAGCGCTCCGCAAGGACGCTGTTCGCTCGGTAGGGCAGAGTTCTTCCGCCTTCATGCGGACACTGTTCGACGGGCCGATTGCCTGGGTCTTATCTTGTGAATAATCATTCAATCGGAAGAGATACGCATTTCTTCGCGACTTTCAAATAAGCGGACGGATAGGTGATCCCCATAATGAAATGTCCAAATTGCAGTTCCAAAGATATCGGCAAGATCGGCTCGCACCAGTTCTACTGCTGGAGCTGCTTTATCGAACTGACGGTCAATGGCGGCAGGATGTCGGTATTCCAGGTCGAAAAAGACGGTACGCTCAGCTCGCTGGACGATCTGTTCTGCCTGGAAGAAGCCGAGTCGTTGTCGCAGCTTCAGGCAACCTCCTAAAGCGGACTGCTTGCAGACGGCCGGACAGTCCGGCGCCGCGCCTTTACGGGCCGTGCGCCGGACTGTCCGGTTTTTTTGCGTGGAAAAAAGACCGGCATCTGCCCTTCGTCGAAGCGCCGCCGCGCCCGTCGCCTGTCCCTGCCGGGCTCGCGATCCGTCGGTGCATTGACAGAAAATCGGGCGCCCGATATACTGGGAAGGCATTGAAGATAACCGACAAATCGATGATGGAATGAAGTACGTCCCGAAGCGACGCCTTCTCAGCGAACAGGCTCCTTGCGCGATCCGCGCCTGGGTGGAAGAGCCTGGAAGGCCGACGGACCGAAAGCTGATTCCGGAGTGCCGCGAACTTTCGCCAAGCGAAGGCCGCGGCCGACTCGTCCCCGTTAACGGACTCAACGAGGCGATCGTTTTTTTCGCGGCTCCGCTTCTGCGACAGGCAGAAGGCAGCGCGGTACAAACGGTAACCAGGGTGGTACCGCGAGCAATCGTCCCTGAATTTTTTCAGGGGCGTTTTTTATGTTTTTTACTATTCCCAAACGGAGGTCTCCCAACCATGAACGCTAGTGAAATCCGCTCCAAATGGCTGCAATTTTTCGAACAAAAAGGCCATCACATCGAGCCGAGCGCTCCGCTCGTGCCGCACAACGATCCGTCCCTGCTGTGGATCAACGCCGGCATGGCGCCCCTGAAAGCTTACTTCGACGGCCGGGTCAAACCGGAAAATCCGAGAATCGCCAATTCGCAAAAGTGTATTCGCACGAACGATATCGAGAACGTGGGCAAAACCCGCCGCCACCATACGTTTTTCGAGATGCTGGGCAACTTCTCCATCGGGGACTATTTTAAGGAAGAAGCGATTACCTGGGCCTGGGAATTCCTGACCGGACCGGAATGGATCGGCTTCGATCCCGAGCGGATCAGCGTCACCGTGTACGCGGAAGACGAAGAAGCGTTCAAGCTCTGGAACGAAAAAGTCGGCCTGCCTGCGGAACGCATCATCAAGCTGGGCGACGAGAACTTCTGGGATATCGGCGAAGGCCCGTGCGGTCCGTGCAGCGAAATTTTCTACGACCGCGGCGACGCTTACGGCACGCTCGACCCGAACGATCCGGAGATGTACCCGGGCGGCGAAAACGAACGTTTCCTCGAAGTGTGGAATCTCGTCTTCTCGCAGTTCAACCATAACAAGGACGGCAGCTACACGCCGCTTCCGAACAAAAACATCGATACCGGTGCCGGTCTCGAACGTCTCGCTTCCATCTTGCAGGAAGTGAACTCCAACTTCGATACCGACCTGTTCCAGCCGATGATCCAGCGCACCGCCCAAATGGCCGGCATCCAGTACGGCGTGAGCGAAGAGCATGACGTAGCGCTCAAAGTGATCGCCGACCACGTGCGCACGGTGACGTTCGCCGTCGGCGACGGCGTGCAGCCTTCGAACGAAGGCCGCGGTTACGTCATCCGCCGCCTGCTGCGCCGCGCGGTCCGTTACGGACGCGTATTGGGACTCGACCGTCCGTTCCTGCACGAGCTGGTCGCCACGGTCGGCGACGTCATGGGCGTCTACTACAGCCAGGTTCTGGACAGCCGCGAACTGATCGAGCGCGTGATCCGTCTGGAAGAAGAACGGTTCCTCAAAACGCTGTCCGACGGTCTCGCGATTCTGACCGAGACGGCCGAGCGCGCCAAAGCGGCGGGCCAGAGCCTGATCGGCGGCGAAGACGCGTTCAAAATGTACGACACGTACGGCTTCCCGCTCGACCTGACCGAAGACTTCGCGCACGAGCACGGCATGACCGTCGATCGCGAAGGCTTCGAGGCGGCGATGCAGCAGCAGCGCACACGGGCACGCGAAGCGCACAAAAAAGGCGGCGGCATGAATATTCAGGGCGGCGCCTTGTCCGAACTGCAAGCCGGCAGCGAATTCGTCGGCTACGGCCAGACGTCCGTCGAAACCAAAATCGCCGTGCTGATCCGCGACGGCGAAGTCGTCGATTCGGTCGGCGAAGGCGATACGGCGCTGGTCGTGCTCGACCAAACGCCGTTCTACGCGGAAAGCGGCGGCCAGGTCAGCGACGTCGGCACGATCTCTTCGTTCACGGGCACGCTGAACGTCGAAGGATTGGTCAAAGCGCCGAGCGGCCAGCACGTGCACCAGGTCACGGTACAATCGGGCGAGCTGCATGTCGGCGACGAAGTCCGGGCGAGCGTGGAGCGCGATTCGCGCGCGGCGATCGAGAAAAACCATACCGCGACGCATCTGCTGCACAAAGCGCTCAAAGAAGTGCTCGGCACCCATGTCAATCAGGCGGGATCGCTCGTCGAGCCGCAGCGTCTGCGGTTCGACTTCTCCCACTTCGGCAGCATCACGCCGGAAGAACTGGCGGACGTGGAACGCCGCGTGAACGAGCAGATCTGGAGAGGCGTCAACGTCCAGATCGAACTCAAAGGCATCGAGGAAGCGAAAGCGATGGGCGCGATGGCGCTGTTCGGCGAAAAATACGGCGATATCGTACGCGTCGTCGAGATCGGCGATTACAGCCTTGAGCTGTGCGGCGGCTGCCACGTGCGCAACACGGCCGAGATCGGCCTGTTCAAGCTCGTGGGCGAGAGCGGGATCGGCTCCGGCGTACGCCGGATCGAAGCGCTGACCGGCCGCGGCGCGTATCTGTACCTCGACGGGCAGCTCGATCTGCTGAAGCAGTCGGCCGCGGCGCTCAAGACGCCGGTGACCGAAGTGCCGAAACGGATCGACGGCATGAACAAGCAGCTCAAAGACGCCGAGCGCGAGATCGAATCGCTGCGCGGCAAGCTGGGCGCGATCGAAGCGGGCCAACTGACGGACCGCGCGCGCACCGTGGGCGACGTGCAGGTGCTGGCCGAAGCGGTGTCGGCTTCGGGCATGGACGCGCTGCGTTCGCTCGCCGACGAACTGAAAACGAAGCTGCCGCAGGCGGTGCTCGTGCTCGGGGCGGTAGACGGCGAGAAAGTCAACTTCGTCGTGGCCGTTCCCCAGGAACTGACCAAGCGCGGGCTGCATGCCGGCAAGCTGGTCAAAGAAGCGGCTTCCGTCTGCGGCGGCGGCGGCGGCGGGCGCCCGGATATGGCGCAGGCCGGCGGCAAAGACGCGTCGAAGCTGCAGGAAGCGCTCGGAGCGGCCGTCTCCATGCTCGAACAATCGCTGAACGGCTGATCCGGATTGCCGATCTTCGCCCGATTGCCCGTTTCTTGATCGGGCGAAAGTGTGATATGATGAATAAGATACAATACTAAGGCGTCAAGGCGCGCCGCGCGCACGCGGATGCCTTGTGAAGCGAGGTGTAATCCTTATGGATTCCATGGACAAAACTGTAAAGTTCAACGTGAAGGGCGACGAAGAGACCTCCGCGCAGGAGATTCTGCTTACCGTGTACGACGCGCTTGTGGAAAAAGAGTACAATCCGATCAATCAGATTGTAGGCTACCTGCTGTCCGGCGATCCGGCTTACATCCCGAGACACAACAACGCACGAAGCCTGATTCGCAAAAAAGAGCGCGACGAGCTGATCGAAGAACTGGTTCGTTCTTATTTGTCCAAGCTTCGATAGGAGATACGAACAATGAAATTGCTGGGCCTCGATTATGGGGATCGCCGGATCGGCGTCGCGGTTAGCGACGTCTTCGGCTGGACCGCTCAAGGGATCGAAGTGGTCCAACGACGCGAAGACGATTCTCACCTGCGGCGCATCGCGGAACTCGCGGAGCTGCACGAGATCGGGGAAGTGGTCGTCGGTCTCCCCAAAAACATGAACGGCACGATCGGCCCGCGCGGCGAACTGTGCATCGAATTCGCCGAGTCGCTGCGCGAACGGCTGGGTCTGCCCGTTCACCTCTGGGATGAACGTCTGACGACGGTGTCCGCCGAGCGTACGCTGCTCGAAGCCGATGTCAGCCGCAAGAAGCGCAAGCAGGTCGTCGACAAAATTGCCGCGGGTCTGATCTTGCAAAATTATCTCGATTCCATATCAAACCGGTGAAAGGGTGACGGGCATGACAAATGATTCTAATCTCGTAGGCGAAGAGCCGGAAATTATCTATATCCCCGATGAAGAAGGCCAGGAAGAAGGCTTCGAAGTCATCATGAAGTTTGAAGTGGACGGTTCCGAGAGCAAGTACATGATGGTCGTTCCGCTCGATTCCGAAGACGAAGAGACGGACGAAGTGTACGCTTTCCGTTACGAAGAAGAGAACGACGATCTCAAGCTGTACGTGATCGAGGACGAAGCGGAGTGGCAGATCGTCGAAGAGACTTTCAATACGCTGGTTGCCGAACTGGACGGGGAGGAATAGAAGCGATGACGGAATTTTCCGCAAGTCAGGTCGTATACACGAACAAGCTGGAACAGGTGTACGGATTGGAAGTCGAGTTGATCGACGAGAATGCCGAATCGGTCACGTACCGGATCTTGAAAGAGTTCGAAGTGGGCGGCGGCGCTTACGCGGTTCTCCAGAACGAGACCGCCGGAGCCGAGGACGATGTGCAAATTCTCAAGATCGAGACTTCCCCGGAAGGCGAAGTTCAGCTGGCGACGATCGACGATGATGACGAGTGGGAAAACGTGGCCGAACTGTTCGACGAACTCACGTTCCCGGAAGAAATGTAAGGGAATCGGTAAAGCAAGCGGACCCGGCTAGCCTGGTCCGTTTTGCCGTGCGCAAAAATAAAAGACGACGGGATTTCCCGACAGGGAGTGCCCGCGATTCAAGTCCGACAAAGGATGTGCGCCGTAGTGATCCAAAAGAGAAAAAGATCGAAAGCCCCGCTCGTCCTGCTGTTGATCGTGCTGCTGCTGATCGCTTCGATTTCGACTTTCGTGTATGCCTCGATGCGTCCGGTGGCCTCTTCCGACGAGCCGGTCACGTTCGAAGTGGCCGAAGGCAGCGGAAGAGCGGAGATCGCCGATCGCCTGCAGGAGCAAGGGCTGATTCGCAGCGCCCTGTTGTATAAGGTATACCTCAAAATGGAAAAAGAAGGCGGAGCGTTCAAAGCCGGCACGTATCGGCTGCTGCCGGGTTCCGATTATGCCGCGGTTACGGCCGCGCTGAACGGAACCGGGGAAGTCGAACGCGAAGCGGTAGTCAAAGTGACGATTCCGGAAGGGCTGACGATCAAGCAGATCGCAGACCGCCTGAACGAGCTGGGCGGCTGGGATGCCAAGACTGTTCGCCAACTGGCGCGGGAACCGCAGAAATTCGCGGACGATCTGCCCGCCGGGATTCCGGCCGAAGCCGGCATCACCTATCCGCTCGAAGGGTATCTGTTTCCCGATACGTACGAGTTCGCCGCTTCCGCCACGGAAGAAGACGTCGTCCGCCGCCTCGTGCAGGAGACGAAGCGCAAGCTCGAATCGATCCCGAACTTCGACGCGCTGCTCAAAGAACGGGGATTGAGCGTGCATGAGCTGCTGACGCTGTCTTCGCTCGTGGAGCGGGAAGCCGTCGTCGATTCGGAGCGTCCGATCATCGCCGGCGTCATCTATAACCGGCTGAACGATCCGATGAAGCTGCAAATCGACGCGACGGTCCAATACGCGCTCGGCAAGCAGAAAGACCGGCTGCTGTATTCGGATCTCGAGATCGACAGTCCGTACAACACGTACAAATACGACGGCCTGCCGCCCGGTCCGATCGCGGCGCCAAGCCTCAAGTCGATCGAAGCCGCGCTGCAGCCGGAGAAGACCGATTATTTCTTCTACGTAACCAAAAAGGACGGGTCCGGCGAGCATCTGTTTGCCGAGACGTTCGCGCAGCACGAACAAAACATCGAAGCGAGCAAGGCCGGCGGTACTCCGTAAGGAAGACGTCGAGCCGCCTAGGCTTCATGGCCGGGCTCGCTTGAATGGAACGCAGCGAAAGTTCCGCATCATCGCAACAAAGGCCGCGCGTCTCTAAGCCAAGAGGACGCGGCGCAAACGAAGTCGAAGAAGGGAGTGGCCGTTTTGGGAAAAAAGCCCGAACTGTTGGCAACTTGCGGCACACTGGATGAATTGAAGGCGCTGGCGGAAGCCGGCTGCGACGCTTTTTTATTGGGGGAAGAACGATACGGCATGCGCCTGCCGGGGGAATTCACGCCGGAGATGATCGGGGAAGCGGTGAACTTCGCGCATCCGCGCGGTATCAAAATCTACGCGGCCGTCAACAATCTGATGGACAACGAGAAGCTGCCGCTTCTGCCGGAGTACTTGAAGCGTATGGGAGAGCTCGGCGTGGACGGCATCGAGTTCGGCGATCCGTCCGTGCTTATGCAGGCCCGAAGCCTGCTGCCGGGACTGCCGCTGCACTGGAACGCCGAGATGACGTCGACCAACCACGGGACGGCGAACTACTGGGGACGCCGGGGGGCGACCCGGGTCGTGCTCGCGCGCGAGCTGAACATGGACGAAGTGACCGGCATGATGCCGTCGCTCGAAGTGGAAGCCCAGGTGCAGGTGCACGGGATGACGAACATTTATCATTCCAAGCGCAGCCTCGTGCACAGCTACATGGCGAATCAGGGCCGGCCGGTCGAAGACGATAACGTCGGTCTGACCCGCGGTCTGTACCTGATCGAAGCGGAACGCCGCGACGAACGGTTCCCGATCTACGAAGACGCGAACGGCACGCATATTATGAGTTCGGGCGATATCTGCATTCTGGAAGATTTGCATCTGCTGATGGAGGCGGGCGTGCAGAGCTTCAAGATCGAAGGTATCCTGCAAAGCGCGGCGTACAACGTCGCGGCCGCCCGCGCCTATCGCCGGGCGATCGATTTGTTCGCCGAAGATCCGGCCGGGTACGCGTTCGACGAGACGTGGCTGGACGAGATTCGGGCGCTTCAGGACCCGGAGCGCGAGCTGTCGTTCGGATTTTTCTATAAGGAACAGGTGTATTGAGAAAGGGGATCGCATCGTGGAAATGACACAAACGCCGGTTCAGGCCAAGCCGCAGCACAAAGGCAAGCGGTACCGGCTGGACAAACCGGAGCTGCTGGCTCCGGCCGGCAATCTGGAAAAGTTGAAGTTCGCCGTGCATTACGGCGCGGATGCCGTCTATATCGGCGGGCAGAAATACGGCCTGCGCTCGGGCGCGGACAACTTCACTTTCGAAGAAATGAAGGAAGGCGTGGAGTTCGCCGCCAAATACGGCGCGAAAGTGTTCGTCGCCACGAATATTTACGCGCATGAAGAAGACCTGGACGGCATCGCCGAATACCTGCGCAATTTGCAGGAAGCGGGCATCGCCGCGATCATTACGGCCGATCCGATCATCGTGGAGACGGCCAAAACGGCGGCTCCGCGTATCGAAGTGCATCTGAGCACGCAGCAGTCGACGCTGAACTGGCAGGCGGTGCAGTTCTGGAAAGAAGAAGGACTGCCGCGCGTCGTGCTGGGCCGCGAGACAAGTCTCGAAGAGATCGCCGAGATCAAAAAGCATGTCGACGTCGAAATCGAATCGTTTGTACACGGCGCGATGTGTTCGTCGTATTCGGGGCGCTGCGTCCTGTCGAACCATTTTACCGACCGCGATTCCAACCGGGGCGGCTGCTGCCAGTCCTGCCGCTGGAAATACGACCTGTTCGAGAGTCCTTCCGCTGAAGGCGAATGGGTCTCCGAAGAACAGCAGGCCGAAGCCGGCGAAGGCAGTCCGCTGTTCCGTTCCGAAGACAATGCGTTCACGATGGGTTCCAAAGACCTGTGCATGCTGGGTTCTATTCCCGACCTGATCGAAGTCGGCATCGACAGCTTCAAGGTCGAAGGCCGAATGAAGTCGATCCATTACGTGGCGACCGTCATCAACGTCTATCGCCAGGCGATCGACGCGTACATGGCTGACCCGGAGCATTATGTGTTGAAGCCGGAGTGGATGGAAGAGCTGGGCAAAGCTGCCAACCGTCCGCTCAATACCGGTTTCTTCTATGATACGCCGGATCATGAAGACCATATTTACGAGCCGGAACAAAAATCGGTCCCTTACGACTTCGCCGGACTCGTGCTCGATTACGACGCAGCGACGGAGATGGCGACGATCCAGCAGCGCAACCATTTCAAACCCGGCACGGAGATCGAATTTTTCGGTCCCGGCGGCACGTTTTTCAAACAAACGGTCGGCACGATCTGGGACGAGGACGGCAATGAGCTCGACGCGGCCCGCCATCCGATGCAGCGCGTGAAGTTCAAAGTTGAGCGTCCGCTGCGTTATTTCGACATGATGCGCAAAAAGAACGTCAAAAAGTAGGAGACTTACGTCGTAGGTCTTGGGAAACCCTTCAATTCCTTCAAAGGAGTTGAAGGGTTTTCTTTTCATGTCAAATTTTTTTGGAAAAAGACTGATTTTGCTGTTCATTTTGCTTGCTTGGGCCGATAATAGAGATAACCAGCATTTTGTAATCCCGGGCTTTTTAAGAAGAAAGTAGGTACATAGGCAAGTGAGAGAGCGCTTTCTAAACTCCGGTGTTGCAGCGCTGATTCTAAAGACTGGCGGGTGGGAGCATGAGTATGATGAAGAAAAAAGGGGATAACGGGGGAAATCCGATCCTTGAATCGGAGAGCGGACAAGCGGAAGGAAAAGGGAAACCTTCGCTGAACCTTTTGAGAAAAAATAAAGAACCGAAAAAGGTCCGGGAGAAAAAGCCAAAGCTGCCGAAGGTCGTTCCGGGGACATTTAGAAATGGTTCTGAAGGTACTGGACGAAATGAGAACGCTTTAAAGGGTATGGCTGCGCGGCTGCTGCCCGGCCTCGGCTCGAAAAAAGGCGGCCGTTCCAATCTGCCGAAACGTTCCGCGCGCGAGTGGGGAAGCGCGATGGGCGGAGCGCTCAAAAACTGGCGCGTGCTCGATCCGGGCAAGTCGGTAGGCGTTCGCCTGTTTCTTATCTTCCTCGTGAGCATGGTCGTCTTCGTGTCTTCGCTCGGCATTTTCTCGTACGTCAAAGCCCGCGACACGATCAAGGCAAACGCCGCGACGGCCAACGAGCAGACGATTATCCAGACTTCGGAGAAGCTGGACATCATTTTGCAGCGCTACATGGATTCGTCGACGCAGATCTTTTTCAATCCGGAAATTCAGGACGCGATCAACAACTTGCAGCGGGCGACGAGCGATTTCGACCGTTTGCAGGCTTATCGCGAGATCAACGAATCGCTGAGCAATCAGGTTAACGTCACAAGCGGGCTGCAGTCGGTCTTCTTCCTGTCGACCGACGAAGCCTCGAACGATTTATTCACGGCGGGCAACCGCCTTCCGACGGCGGAAGAAATCCGCGGCACGGCCTGGTACAAAGAGCTGACGACGAGCAAGACGAACGTGAAGTGGATTCCGACCGACGTCGAACGCAGCAGTTATTCGCTGGTCCGGCTCATGTCCACGACGAACGGCAGCGGAGCGAAGTTCGTCATCGGCCTGCAGCTTGACGTCCAGACGCTGGAAGAACAGCTGGCCTCTGTCCAGTTCGGGGAAGGCAGCCATATCGAACTCGTCTCGGCCGACGGCACGAACGTCGCTTCCGACAAGGAAGGATCGGCGGGCCAGCCGAGCACTTACGTGTTCGACCAGGACCAGCTCGGCGAGAGCGGCAAGTTCGAAGCGAAGCAGTTCGGCACCACGGTGCTGGCCGCGTACAATACGATGGAGTCCTCCGGCTGGAAGCTGATCGGAACGGTTCCGGTCAAAGTGCTGCTCGAAGGCGCGTCCGGCATCCTGATCCTGATCGTGATTTTCGTTGCGGTGGCCGTGCTCGTGGCGATCGCGATCGGCATCTGGATGGTCCGTATGATCGGCCGTCCGCTCGGCCACCTCAAAGGCTTGATGCAGGAAGGCGCGACAGGCAATCTGAGCGTGCGCACCGATTACCGTTCGAGAGACGAGATCGGCGAACTGTCGACCGCGTTCAACCAGATGATGGACCGCATTACCGACCTCGTTCGCCAGACGACGGATACGGCGCAGCAGGTGCTTGATACGGCCGGCGAACTGGAGACCGCTTCGAAGCAGACGGCGTCTTCGGCCCGCGAGATCGCGATCGCGACGGAAGAAATCGCGAACGGAGCGTCGAGCCTGGCGCAGGAAGCGGAGAAGAGCACGGAGTTGACCGAGCGAATCGGCGAACGGATGGAAAACGTCGTCTCCGCCAACCGCGAAATGGACGCTTCGGCGCGGGAAGTCCAGACGGCGAGCCGTCAGGGAACGGTCCATCTGGACAAGCTGCTGACCCAGACCGGCAGCACGGAGAATATGGTGCGTTCGCTCGTGACGCGGGTCGACGCGCTCAAGGAAAGCACGGCTTCGGTCATGAAAGTGCTCGACGTCATGCAGAACATTACGAAGCAGACCAATATTCTGTCGCTGAACGCGACGATCGAAGCGGCCCGCGCGGGAGCGGCGGGGCAGGGCTTCATGGTCGTCGCCGGCGAAATCCGGCAGTTGGCCAGCCGTTCGCGCGAATCGATCGACATGGTCGGCGAGATTACCGACAATATCCAGTCCGAGATGGACGAGACGGTGCGTACGCTGTCGACCGTCTACCCGATGTTCCAGGAGCAGGTGCAGTCCGTGAAGCAGACGAGCGGCATCTTCGACTCGGTGCAGGATCAGATGCAGCAGTTCTCCGGCAAGCTGGACGGCGTAACAGCGTCGATCGGCGAACTGGGCAGTGCCCAGAAGACGATGGCCGAAGCGATGACGAGCGTCAGCGCCGTCGCCGAGCAGTCTTCCGCCACGTCGGAAGAAGTCGCTTCGCTCAGCAGCGAGCAGCAGAATGTCGGCGTGCGGTTGGTCGAACTGTCGGCCAAGCTCAGCAACGCTTCGAACGAATTGAAAGATTCGATTTCAAAATTCACGATCTGATCGGAGCGGGAATGAGTTCGTCGGATTAACCGTCCCGCAAGCCGGTTGAGTATAAGCAAAAAGCCTGTTCCTCCACGGAACAGGCTTTTTGCTTATCTTTTTTTCGGAAGGATCGGGTTCGGGATATCGACGTACAGCGGCGTCTCGCCGCGCTGGTGGAAGCGGCTGAGCAGATTGGCTTTGGCCGGCAGCGTCGGCGACGTCAACAGGTCGTGTGCGACGGCGCGAAGCCGCGCGTCCGAAGGGTCTTCGGCCAGCGTCGCAAGCGTCTGCCGCACGACGGTCCAGAAGAGAGGCTCCGCCTGCCCGGAATAATAAGCGAGCCGCTGCACCACGTGACTGAGATGATTGACGAAAAAGTAATATTTCAATCGGTGCAGCGCTTCTTCGCCCGAGTACAGGACGGGGCTGTCCGCGCGGACCAGCGTGCCGATCCAGCCGTGGCTCTGCGCAAGGGTGCGATCGACGCTGATGCCTTCCAGGTCGCGCACGAGCAGCGCCGAAGGCCGGCCGTTTTCGAGGCGCAGCATCGAATTTTGCACATGCGCTTCCAGGCTGATGCCGAACCGGGCATACAGCCGGAGGATCGGTACGATCGACACATCCGCATAGTCGCGGAACCAGCCGATCCAGCCGCTCCAGCCGCTCGCGTGGTTCCGGTCGCTTTCCGTGCCGGAGCGGCCTGCCGGCTGATCGGCCGGCTGATCGCGTCCAGAGGCGTCCGGCGTGTTCGGGCTGCCCGGGCCGCTTGTGCTGCGCCGGTTTTCGCGCACGGCGCGGAACAGCAGCGGCTCCGCTTCGCCGGGCAGCACTTCCAGCAGCGAAGCCAGCACGTACGGTACGCTGCGTGAAGAGTCCGACAGATCCGGCGCTTCGCGCACGATCATCGAAAAGCCGGACATGAGCGTCTCCCGCTCGGCCGCTTCCGTATCCGGAAGCGACAGCGTCCGGTAGCCGGTCTCCAGCAGGAGACCAAACCGCGGGGAATCGTTCTCCCGCTGCACGGCAGCCGCGATCCGGGAAGCGTCCAGCGTGCGAAGCAGCTGTTCTTCGCTGTTCTCGCGTATAAAATTGGTGATGCGAATATGCAGCGACAGCTTGTAGAAGCATTGTTCTGTCGGGTTCCATACGGTTCGGACCGAAGAAGTGGGCACGACCCGCGGGCCGATCGGGCCCAGATCGACAAGGTCGCCCGCGGCCAGCAGCCGCTGCACGCTGTCGAGCGAGCGAAGATAGCGGGCCTGCCAAGGATGGCAGGGAAGAATCCGGTACGGCCTGCCCCGCGGCGGCAGCAGCCGAGAAGCGGCTTCCCGCATTTCGGCGGGAACCCACGCCGCGTCGGGATCGCCGCCGCCGGCTTCGAGCCAGTCTTCGGCGATCAGTTCCGGGGCGGCGGCGAAGCCGTGCAGCGCGAAGTCGACGCCGTATTCCGGCGAATACGCGAGCGAATCGGAAGGGCTGAAGCCTTCCAGACTTTTGGGCGTGGGATGAAACGGATGGCCGCACAGAAGCGACTGCTCGGCGCGGCGGAAATCGAGCGCGGCCGGAGCGCCGGCAGGCGACGCATGCCGCAGATACGCGGTCATGCGATGCAGGCTGTTGCCGATCGCCTCTTCCAGTTGTCTCCGCTTCAAGTCGGCCGAAACGGGACCCAGCGCATTCGGGCCAAGCTGCGCGGCCGCCGCAATCTCGCTCAGCAGCCGCTCGATGACCTGCTCGAAAGCAAGCGGCTGCCAGTCGTCGACCGGCCGCGCTTCGATCTCGATCCCGTACAGCCGATCGCCGTATTCATGATGGCCGGCATCGGAACGATGCCGCAGCGTGCCGTAGATGCGCTGCCCGGTAGCGGGCAGCAAGGCCGCAAGCGACAGACCCGGCAGGGAAGGGTCGTCGATGAAGGGATCGGTCTGCCCCGTTTCGCGCAAATAGGCATTGAGAATCCGGGTTAGCGTCTCGCGCTGCGCCAAGGCGGAAGCGGCTTCGCCGGTCCCCGCGGATTCGGGGCGGACAAGCGGGCCGGACGCGGCATATGCGGCGTCTGTATGTTGAATATCGATAAGAATTCACCCTTTCTTCGTAGATTGGAGCGGCAGCCGTTCGGCGGCTTTTTTGGCGGCCGCCGAGCTCCGCGGGATCAGGAACAGGGCGGATAGCATGACCAGGCCCATCACGACGTAGACCGAAGACAGGCCCCATAAGCCGCCGATCCGCACGCCGAGCATCGGCCCGATCAGCTGGCCGGCCATCAACAGGCTGTTCGTCGCGCCGATCCGCACGCCGCGGTCGCGATCGCTCGAAGAGTCGAGCACTTGAAGCATGACGGTCTGCAGCAGTGCGCTGTAAGCAAACCCCTGCAGCAGGCGAACGACGATCAGCCAAGCCACGCCCAGCGGAACAGCATGTGCCAGAACGCATACGCCGCACAGCAGCCCGGCGAGCTTGAGATTGCGCTCGGGCGGCCGGCGGTCGTTGCGTTTGCCCCACCAGGAAGAGCCGAGCAGCTCGCCGACAGACGACATCGCCAGCAGCAGGCCGACGAACAAGACGGCATCGTCGGACGGAATCAGTTCCCGAACGTAAGGCGTGAACATCGTGAACGTCGCAAAATCGACCAGCTTGAACAGAATGCCGGCCAGCACGAGGCGGCCGATCATTGGGTGAGACAGAAGGGAGCGAAACGCATGCCCGATCCCGCCGCGGCCGTCGGTTTGCGCCGATAGGGCCGGCGGCCGCGATACCTGCGAAGAGTCAACCTGACGATCGCTTTGCTGCGCGTCGCCCAGCTTCCAGGCGGCCAGCAGCGCAAAAGCCAGCGTCAGAGCCGCGGTGAGGAACAGCAGCGGGCGGCTGCCCCATAAATGGACGCACAGACTGCCGAGCAGAGGCCCGGCAAGCAGTCCGGCCGCCGAAGCGCGTTCAAGCGTCCCCAGCGCCGAGCCCCGCCGATCGGCCGGAGCATGCGACCCGACAAAAGCGCTGCTGGCATCCGAAATGCCGCCGAACGCGCCCTGACAGAGACGGAACAGGAAAAATTGGAACGGAGTCTGGGCGAACCCCATCAACATCATGCTGAGAGCGAGCCCGACCAGCGCCCGCACCACCATCCATTTCCGGCTCCATCGATCACCGATTTTGCCCCATACAGGAGTCAGCAGCGCATACGACAGAGCGGGTGCCGACACCGACAGTCCGGTCCACAGCAGCACTTCCTGCGGGGTGCCCGCGTTCATTTCTTCCAGGTAATACGGAATGAACGGGCTGATCCCGGTCAATCCCGCGCTGGACAGAAAACGTCCGCCCGACAAGAGGCGCAGGCTGTTATTCCAGGCGGGCGAAGACTTCATGCAAGCGATTCACCTCCCCGATTTTGGCAACTTAAAATCCAAGTTCAACCAGATTATCAATAATGATTATCATTGTCAATTAAGCTTTTTTACAAATACATGCACGATATTTCACGGTTGACAGCGGGAAAAAAGCGATAGCATAATAGGGGCTGTATCCGAGGTGATATTGATAATCATTATCATGTAAAGCCTGCGGATACCTATTCGATTTGGAAAGCGGGTGCGTATTCATGGAACGAAATGCCGTGCAAGCGCAAGGTCAATCGCCCGGTGTCGCGGATTCTATTATCGATTGTATCGGCCATACTCCGCTGGTTCGGTTGAAGTCCCTGTTCGGCGAACGGGGAGCGTCCGTCTACGCGAAGCTGGAATTGATGAACCCCGGCGGAAGCATGAAAGACCGCTCTGCGCAGTACATTATCGAGCACGGGCTGCGCGACGGAACGATCAAGCCCCATACCCACGTCATCGAGAGCACTTCGGGCAATTTTGGGATCGGGCTGGCGCTCATGTGCAAAAAATACGGCCTGAAGTTTACGTGCGTGGTCGATCCGAAAATCACGTCCACCAATCTGCGCCTGATCGAATGTCTCGGCGCGAATATCGATCGGGTGACGGAAGCCGATGCGTACGGAAGCTATCTGCAATCGCGGATTCGGCGGGTGCAGGAGCTGTCCGCCCGCGATGCGAACGCGTATTGGGTGAATCAATACGCCAATCCGCTGAATTGGCAGGCGCATTATCACGGCGCCGGCGCGGAAATCGTCGAGCAGATGCGCGGGCGGATCGACGTGCTGGTGTGCGCGGTCAGCACGACCGGCAGCCTGCTCGGCATCTCGCGCCGGGTCAAGGAAGCCAATCCGCACGCCAAGATCGTGGCGGTCGACGCGGTCGGTTCCGTTATTTTCGGCACGCCGTCCGGACCGAGGGAGCTTCCGGGAATCGGGGCGAATCGCGTTCCCGAGCTGCTGCATCCGGCCGAGATCGATCAGGTCATCCATGTGGACGACCGGGAATCGGTCCGCGGCTGCTACAAGCTGCTGGATCGGGAAGGCATCTTTGCCGGCGGCTCGTCCGGTTCGCTTATTGCCGCGCTCGAGAAGCTTGTGCCTACGCTTGCGCCTTCGGCCAACGTCGTGACGCTGCTGCCGGACCGCGGAGAGCGGTATCTGGACAGCGTGTATAACGAACGCTGGGTGGAGAACCTGCCGGGAGGCCGGATCGCTTCCGCCGAAGCCGTCAACTGAATCCATGAGCCGACAGCCGACCGAATATTCATAGAAATCACAAGGGGGAACCGCACATGAGCGTCGTTCAAACGCACAGCCTGCTCTTTTTGAGCAAACAGGATATCGAAGACCTTGAAGGGCTTCGCTCCGATCTTTATGTCACAGCCGTTACCCGGGCGCTGGAGCTGCATGCCCGCCAAGAAACGGTACAGCCTTTAAAGCCTTATTTGCGCGTCGACGAAGAGAATGGACATATCGCCGACCGGATTATCGCCATGCCCGCCCACGTCGGCGGCGACGTCGCCATGAGCGGACTGAAATGGATCGGCAGCAAGCACGACAATCCGCAGAAACGGGACAAAGAGCGGGCCAGCGCCCTGATCATTCTCAATGATCCGGACAGCAATTACCCGGTCGCCGTCCTGGAAGGCAGCCTGATCAGCGGCATGCGCACGGCGGCCGTCACGGTGATCGGAGCCAAACATTTGGCCAGGCCGGGCTTCGGTACCGTTAGCGTGATCGGCTGCGGCGTAATCGCCAAAATGCAGATCGTCTCGCTGCTGGAGCAGTTCGAAACGATCGGCAAGCTGTACCTGTTCGACCTGAACGCCGAAGCTTCGAGCCGGTTGGCGGCGGAGATCGGGCTTCGTTTCCCGCAGGTGACGATCGAAATAGCGGAAACGTCCGAGCGTGCCGTCCGGGCAGCCGAAGTGCTGATTACGGCCACGGTCGCTTCAAGCCCGCATATTCCGTACGCCTGGATATCCAGAGGCACGTTCATCAGCAATATCTCGATCATGGATTTGCACAAAGACGTTTTCCTCGGAGCCGACAAAGTGGTCGTGGACGATTGGGATCAAGCGAATCGGGAGAAAAAAACGCTGCATCAGCTCGTGCAGGAAGGTTCTTTTTCCCGCGAACGGCTGCACGCCGAATTGGGCGAGATCGTCGCGGGCGACAAGCCCGGCCGCGAACATGCAGACGAGATCATCGTGCTGAACCCGATGGGGATGGCGATCGAAGACATCTCCAGCGCGGCGGAAGTGTACAAGCGGGCGCTCGCGCAGGGCAAAGGGACGCGGTTATGGATGTAAAACAACGGGATACGGGGCAGCGGGATACGGAACGACGAACGGAACGACGAAATGTGGAACGACGGGAGGCGGAACCACGGGACATGGAAACGTCGGATGCGCAACGACGGGAGGCGGAGTCGCGCAATCCGGAACAAACGGCGGCCCGCGATTCGTCGGCGCAGCAGCGGTCGGATGCCCGCGTGCGCGCCTGCGTGCGCGAACTGAAGCGGCCCGGCGAACCGCTGTGCGCTTATGTGCGCGATCTCGACCGGTTGGCGGAGCATGTCGGCGATCTGGTTCGCCGGCTGCCTGCCCGGACCGAGCTGTTCTATGCGATCAAAGCGAATTCCGAACAGGAAGTGCTGCGCGCTCTTGCTCCTGTTGTGCACGGCTTCGAAGTCGCTTCGTTGGGAGAAGTCGAGAAAGTGCGGGAAGTGTCCGCGGACATCCCGATCCTGTTCGGGGGACCCGGCAAGACGGAAGCCGAACTGGAAGGCGCGATCCGGCATGGCGTACGGCTTATTCACGTCGAGAGCCTGCATGAGCTGCGCAAGCTGGACGATCTGGCCGGCCGCCGCGGCGCGGCCGTGTCCGTGCTGCTGCGCATCAACCTCAAAGGTCCGCTGCCGCAGGCGACGCTTGCGATGGGCGGACGCCCGACCCAATTCGGAATCGACGAAAGCCTGCTTCCGCACGTCATGGAGCAGCTTCCGAAGCTGACGCATATTCGGGTGGAAGGGCTGCATTTCCATTCCCTGTCCAATAATCTGGACGCGGAGCAGCATGTGAAGCTGGTGGACTATTACTGCCGCTTCGCGCAGGAATGGGCGCAGCGGTACGGCTATCCGCTGCGGTATCTCAATGCCGGAGGCGGCATCGGCGTCCATTACGCGCAGCTCGAACGGCAGTTCGACGGCGCGCTGTTCGCCGGCGGACTGGCTTCCGTGCTGGAGCAGGCGCTGCCGCCGGAGACGACGCTGCTGTTTGAATGCGGACGGTACCTCACCGCTTCGAGCGGGTATTACGCCGCCGAAGTGCTGGACGTGAAAAGCAATCACGGCCGCAATTACGTCGTCGTGCGCGGCGGGACGCATCATTTCAGGCTGCCGTCGTCCTGGCAGCACAGCCATCCGTTCGAAGTGCTGCCGATCGACGAGTGGCCGCACGCCTACGGCCGGCCGGAGCTTCCGCCGAACGCGCCGTATACGGTCGTCGGCCAGCTCTGCACGCCCAAAGACGTATTGGCCAGCGACGTTTCGGCAGCCGAAAACGTCGGCGTCCGGGTAGGCGACGTGCTGCTGTTCCGGTATGCCGGCGCTTACGGCTGGGCGATTTCACATCACGATTTTCTGAGCCATCCGCATCCCGAGCATGTCTATTTACGGGAATGAAGAAGACGGACGGAGGAAGACGACGGACGAAAGTCCCTATATTTGGAGGAGGTGCGCGATGGACGGTTTGACAGCGGCGCTTGCCGGATCGGTGGAGATGACCGCCGTTCGGCGGCGCGTATTCCGGCAGCTGATCGAGTCTTTGCTCTACGAACAAATGATTCGGGACCCGATTATTACGGACGCGGCGGAGCGGGAATACACACTGGAAGGACAAACGGCGGAAGGGCAAGCGGTGCAGTACGTGTTCCGGGCCGCGCGAAAACAAAGTTTCGATCGTATCCGGCTGTCCGACCGGCCTGTGCTGCGGATCGGCGCGGAAGGGACGAACGAAGCGGAATCGGTCGCCCTGTTCGTGCACGAATTGTCCGCGCAGATCGGCGCGCCCGCGCATCTGCTGGCGCGTTTCGTGAACGAGCTGCAGCAGACGCTGTGGAAAGACGCCCAGTCCGCAGCCGAACCGGCAAGCCGGCTCGGTCCGTACGACAAGGACTATGACGGCTGGGAATCGGCGATGACCGAAGGTCATCCGTACCATCCGTGCTACAAATCGCGGATCGGTTTTACGCTGGCCGACAACCGGGCGTACGGACCGGAATTCAGCCCGGAATTCCAGCTGGTCTGGATCGCGATCCGGCATGACGCGGTGCGCCTGTCGACGTCAGCTTCGGTCGGCAGTTACGCGGCTTTTGTCCGGGAACAACTGGGTACCGCCGAAGCGCAGCGGATCGGCCGCCTGTTCGGCGCAGCGGCGCCGGGGGCGAGTCTGGAAGACTATGCGTGCGTGCCGGTGCATCCGTGGCAGTGGGAGCGGGTTCTCTCGACCGCCTGCCTCGATCAACTCTCGTCCGGACAACTGATCTTTCTCGGCCGGGCCGGAGACAGGTACCGTCCCCAGCAGTCGATCCGCACGCTGACCAATCTCGATCGGCCGGACCAACCTTACGTCAAGCTGCCGATGAATATCGTGAATACGTCTTCGGGCCGCATTTTGGCGCAGCATACGATTCTGAACGCGGCCCGCGTCTCCGACTGGATTGGCCGGATGGCGGAGGAAGATCCTTTTCTGCATACGGAACTTCGGCTGATCGTGCTGCGGGAAATCGTCGGCATCTCTTACGACCACCAGAAGCTGCCGGACCTGCTGGAGCAAAGCGTGTACGGTTCGCTGGGCGCGATCTGGCGCGAAAGCCTGCATCCGCATCTGACGGACGACGAAGCGGCGTTTCCGTTCAATATGCTGACCCGGCTGGAACGTTCGGGCGAGCCGACGATCGATCCGTGGATTCGGCAGCACGGAGCGGAGAATTGGTGCCGGCAGCTGATTGCCGTGGCGACGGCTCCGCTGCTGCATCTGCTCTATGCTTACGGGGCGGGTCTGGAATCGCATGCGCAGAACATGATTGTGATCGTCGAGCACGGGTGGCCGACCCGGATCGCGCTCAAAGATTTTCACGACGGCGTACGGTACTGTCCGTCTTTGCCGCATCCGTTCGGTTATCCGGGCGTCGATTATCCGCCGGCCAATCACCACGGGGTGAACCGCAATTCGTTTCTGGAAAAAGAACGTCCGGACGAAGTGAAAGATTTTATGCTGGATGCGCTGCTGTTTATCCATTTGACGGAACTGGCGTTTTTTGTAGAAAAACAGTACGGCTTGAGCGAAACGGATTGGTGGAGACTGGTGGCGGAAGCCGTGCTGGACTATCAGGCGCGCTTCCCGGAACGGAGCGAGCGGTATGCGCAGTTTGACGTTTTTTCGGCCGATATCGAAGTGGAGCAGTTGACCCGAAGACGCCTGCACGAAGGGCCGGGCGACTGCGTGCACCGCGCGGCCAATCCGCTGCATACACACAGGCCGGCACGGCCGGATCAAGCGCCACGGGCGGAAGGAGCGGGACTTGGATGAAGAAAAAGGAAAATCGGGAGCGCGATCGGTATGCCGAAGCGTTATCGTCGCCGCATGATGCCGCCGCGCGCAGACGCATATTCAAGCAGCTCGTCGAATCGCTGCTGTATGAAGGGATCGTCGAAGCGTCGGAAACGGCCGGGCCGGATGGATTGACGGTATGGACGCTGGCGGGACGCGACGCCGAAGGCCGGCCGGTCGCTTATCGCTGCACCGGCCGAGCGCATCTGACGTTCGGCCGGCTGCGCTTGACGGACGAACCGGTGCAGCGCGAAGGCCCCCGGCCGTCCGGCAGCGCGGAGCGCAGGCCGACAGCCGTGTCGGACGCCGGAGCGGCAGCCGCGCAGGCGGCGGACGAATCGGCTGCCGAATTGGCGGAGGAAGCCCGGCCCGCGGCGGAAGAAGCCCGGTCGATCGCTTTGTTTCTGCTGGAGATTACGTTGTCCGGCACGCCCGACCCGGCGAAACGGCTGTCTTTTATCCGGGAACTGGAACAGACGCTGCTCAACGATACGCTGGCCCGGCATTGGAACGCGGTCCGCTTCCGGCAAGGGCTGTCCGCCGCGCCGTCGGACGAAGATTGGGAGCAGCGGCTGATCGACGGGCATCCGTATCATCCGAGCTACAAATCGCGGATCGGGTTCCGGGTGGAAGACCAGCTGGCGTACGGCCCGGAATTCGGCGAGAGTATTCGGCCGATCTGGCTCGCCGTGCGCCGGGAGCGGCTGCGGTTCGGCTTCTCGGCCTCGCTCTCCGGCTCCGGCGGAGAAGAAGGCTGGATCGCGGATCAGTCGGGCGCAGCGGTCTATGCCGGATTCCGGCGCAAGCTGCGGCAGGCCGGCGCGGACGAACGCGATTACGGGATCGTGCCGGTCCATCCCTGGCAGTGGCGCAGCGTGATCTCTTCGGCGTTGGCGGACGAGATCCGGCAGGGCAGCGTGATTCTGCTAGGCGAAACGGACGATGTCTATACGGCGCAGCAGTCGATCCGCACGCTGGCCAACCGTTCGCGGCCGGAGGCGTATTCGCTGAAGCTGTCGCTCAGCATCGTCAATACGTCCACGAGCCGGGTCATTGCGCCGCATACGGCGCAAAATGCCCCGCTTATTACGGACTGGCTGCAGGGCCTCGCCAGCCGCGACGCCTATCTTCGCGACGAGCTGCGCCTCGTCCTGCTGGGCGAGATCGCCGGCGCGGCGTACGACAACGGCCATCTGTCCGATGAACAGAGAGCGGACGGCTACGGCGTCCTGTCGTGCATCTGGCGCGAGAGCGTGCAGCCGCGGCTGCAGGGCGGCGAAGCGTCCATGCCGTTCAACGGACTCTGCTGCGTAGATGCCGCAGGGCGGCCGTTTATCGACGCCTGGGTCCGGCGGCACGGGGCGGCGAACTGGTTGGAACAGCTGCTGAACGTATCGGTGCTGCCGATCATTCACTGGCTGTTCGCCCACGGGATCGCTTTCGAATCGCATGCGCAAAATATGCTGCTTATTCATGAAGAAGGCTGGCCCGTGCGGATCGCGCTCAAAGATTTTCACGACGGTATCCGCTTCAAGCCCGAACTGCTGGCGCAGCCGGAACGCTGTCCCGCCTTTGCGGACGTGCCGGCATACCACCGCCGGGTGAACCGCAATTCCTTTTTGGTCGCGGACGATCCGGCGGAGGTGCGGGACTTCGTGCACGATGCTTTTTTCTTTATCAATCTCGGGGAACTGGCGCTGTTTATGCACAAACATTACGGTCTGTCGGAGACTTGGTTCTGGACCGAAGTGCGCGCCGTTATCGCCTCGTACCAGCGCCGTTTCCCCGAGCACCGGGAGCGGTACGAGCTGCTGTCGCCGTTTGCGGCCACGATCGGCGTGGAACAGCTGACGAAGCGCAGAATGTACGCCGACGACGAACTCCATATGCACCAGGTGCCCAATCCGCTGGCCGAAGCCAGCCGCGAAAGCCGCGCCAAAACGGCTGTACCTACGCGTACGTAATCAAAAAGTATATGAGATCGAATTATTATTGCATGGACTAAGCAAGCATGATCGGGTATCTTTTTATTAATAATGAGAATCATTATTAGTTGAAGTTTACCGAGGAAAGAGGGGGCGCTATGTCTATTCAAAGCAAAAGACAGAAAAAAGGAACGTTTTTCTGGATGAATGCGGTGCTGTTGGCCGCTTTGGTCCTGCTTCTTGCCGGATGCGGCAATCCGGGGGCCGGCGCGGCCGATCCGGCCGCCGAAGCGAAGCCGCAGCAGGCGGCGGCCGAGACCGCCGATACGCGCAAGGTCAAGGATGCCTACGGCGAAGTGGAAGTGCCGGCGAATCCGGCAAGAATCGTCGTGCTGGACATCGGCGCGCTGGACAATTTGCTGCAAATGGGCGTGAAGCCGGTCGGGGCACCGTCCATTTTGGCGGCCGGCGATCCGTATCCGGCTTACCTGCCCGGCACGGACGGGATCGAGAATATCGGTTCGGTCAACGAACCGAATCTGGAAGCGATCGACGCGTTGAAGCCGGATCTCATCATCGGCAACAAAGATACGCATGACGCGATCCACGCGCAGTTGGCGCAGATCGCGCCGACCGTGTTCGTGGAGACGCTGGGCGTCACGTGGAAAGAAAACCTGCAGCTGCACGCGGATGCCGTCAACAAAAGCAAGGAAGGCGCCGAACTGCTGAGCGCCTATGAGCAGCGTGCCGCGAAGATGGGCGAAGCCCTGGCGGCGCAGCAGCCTACGGAAGTGTCGCTGATCCGTCCGCGCGAAGACAAAATCCAGATCTATTTGACCGAGACGTTCGCAGGCACGATTATGCGGGATGCCGGCGTCGTCCGTCCGGCGGCGCAGCAGGCCGCCGAATTTTCCAAAGACGTGACGGAAGAGCAGATCGCCGATCTCGACGGAGACGTCATCTTGTGGTTCGACCGGGAACCGGACGCTTTCGCGAAGCTGGAGCAGAGCGCACTGTTCGCAACGCTCAAAGCGGTGCAGGACAAACGCGTCTATCCGGTGAACTGGGAATACTGGCTGAGCGGACTCGGCATTCAGGCGGCGAACAAAGTGCTGGACGACCTGGATACGCACGTCGTTCATCCTTCGTAAGGCATCGTCCGCGGCCTACTGGCCGCAGATCGATTTCTCCGTCGGCCCGCCTTGCCAGGCGGGGGCCAAAGCTATAAGTCTGCCCGCGAATTGGGTCGTCCCCGCGACGATCCAATTTTTCTGCATGATCGGATTGGAAGGAGAGACCACCATGACAAAAAGTAGGGGATGGAGCCTGCTGGCGCTGCTCGCGGCGCTCACGGCGCTGGCGTTCGCCGGCAGCCTCACGCTTGGCATCGTGCCGGTTCCGCTGCGCTCGGTGCTGGACGCGTTCGGCGCGTTCGACGGTTCGCGCGAGCAGCTTATTATCCGGACGGTCCGGCTGCCGAGAGCCGTGATCGCCGTGATCGTGGGCAGCGCGCTTGCCGTGGCCGGCTGCTTGATGCAGGCGATCAGCCGCAACGCGCTGGCCGGGCCGGAGCTGTTTGGCATCAATTACGGCGCGGCGCTGACCGCCGTGCTGGCTTCGTTCTGGCTCGGCACTTCTTCGCTGCGGCTGTTCGCCGCTTCTTCGCTGCTCGGCGCGGCGTTTGCGGGCCTGCTCGTCTTGGGTCTCGGCGCGGCGAGACCATCCCTGTCCCCGGTCAAGCTGGTGTTGGCGGGATCGATGCTGAACCTGCTGTTCGCTTCGCTGACGCAGGGCATTTTGATCCTGAACGAACAGTCGCTGGACACGATGCGATTCTGGCTGGCCGGTTCGTTGACGGGCCGGGATATGGCACTGCTGCTGCAGGTGCTGCCTTACCTGCTTGTCGGTCTGCTGATCGCGCTCGTCTTGAGCCATCCGCTGAACGTGTTCAAGCTCGGCGAAGAAGTGGCCCGCAATCTGGGCCAGCGCATAGGCGCGATTCGGATCGCCGCTATCGCGGCGGTCGTGCTGCTGGCCGGCGGCGCCGTGGCGATCGCCGGACCGATCGGATTCGTCGGCCTGGCCGTGCCGCATATGGCGCGAAGCCTGACCGGCGGCGATTACCGCTGGGTCATTCCGTGCGCCGCGGCGCTCGGGGCGCTGCTGCTGCTCTCGGCCGATATCGCGGCCCGGTTCGTGCTGCCGGACCGGGAGATTCCGGTCGGCGTGGTCACGGCCTTTTTCGGGGCGCCGTTCCTGATCTATCTGGCCGGGCGCAAGGAGAAATCGCTATGAGGCCTCAGACGCGCAAGCGTACCGCGGCCGTAGGGATCGTGCTGATCGGACTGAACCTGGCCGTACTGGTAATGAGCGTCATGCTCGGCGAACGTTCCGTGCCGCCGCTCGAAGTGCTGCGCAGCCTGACCGGCTTCGGCGATCCGGAATACCGGTTCACGATCTTCGAACTCCGGCTGCCGCGCGTGCTGACCGGATTTCTGGCCGGCTGCGGTCTGGCGCTGGCCGGCGCCGTGCTGCAGGTCGTCACGCGCAATCCGCTGGCTTCGCCCGGCGTGATCGGCCTGAATGCGGGAGCCGCCGCCGCGGTCGTCACCGCTCTGGTGCTCGTTCCGTCCGTACCGCTGCGGGCGATGCCCTGGGTCGCTTTCGGCGGAGCGCTGCTCGCCGTCGGCCTCGTGTACGGCTTGTCCGTCCGCGGCAGGGGCGGCGATCCCACCACGCGCATCCTGCTGATCGGCGTCGGCATTTCGGCGATCGCCGGAGCGCTGATCACGTATCTGCTGACAGCCGGCCAAATTTTCCGCGTGTCCCAGGCGTCGATCTGGATGGCCGGCAGCCTGTACGGCCGAACGTGGGAACATTTCTGGCCGCTGCTGCCGTGGCTGCTTCTGCTGTTCGCGCTGCTGCTGAGCAAATCGGTCGCGCTCGATGCTTTCCTGCTCGATACCGAATCGACGGCGGGGCTTGGCGTCCGGCTGGAGCCGATGCGGATCGCCTTCCTGCTGATCAGCACGGGGTTGGCCGGTTCGGCCGTATCGATGGTAGGCACGATCGGTTTTGTCGGCCTGATGGCGCCCCATATGGCCCGAAGTCTGGTCGGCGTGCGAAGCTTCGTTCGCCTGCCCGCCGCGGCGCTGCTCGGCGGGTTGATCGTCATGTCGGCCGACCTGATCGGCAGGCAGCTGTTCGCCCCGCACGAAATTCCCGCCGGATTGATCACCGCCCTGGTCGGCGCGCCTTACATGCTGTATTTGCTGGTTGGCCGCAGATCGCTATAATGAACATAAACAGCAAGCCAATGAGAGGCGGTTGCCCGACGCATGACATCCCAGTTGAACGAAGCGCAGCGCATGTACCTGTTGTCGTGGGCCAGCAAGCGCAAGCTGCCCAGATCGGGACGGTCCGGGCAAATACGCATTTCCGCTTATTTGCTCGGCTTCGTCATTGAAGGAGAAGGCGTCATCCTGCTGGACGGCGTTCTGCACAAAATCAAGCCGTTCCAGCTGTATCTGCTCGTGCCCGGCATGGTGTTGGACATTCCCGAAGGAAGCGGCAGCTTCGATTATTACGTCGTCCGCTTCGAGCCGATGCGGCTGTCCCGGTCAAGCGGCCGGTGCGAGGGAGAGCTGCTGCCGATGCTGCTCGGTCCGCTGTCGCCCGGACTGCTGCCCGTGCACCGGCCGCAGTCCATGCTGCAGGCGTTCGAGCGGCTGCACGAGTCGGGCCGGCGGGAAGCGGCGCGGCATTCTTTTTCCGGCCGGCTTCAACTGGAGCAGCTGCTGCATGAACTGATGCGCAGCGATCCTCCGGCGGCCGCCGTCGACGAGCGGGTTCAGCGCAGCCTTGCTTATATGAATCTGCATTATAAGCAGAAGCTGAGCATCGAGCAGCTGGCCGAGACCGCGGGCGAGATGTCCGGCCCGGCGTTCTCGCGGTTGTTCCGGCACGAGACAGGGACGACGCCGATCGAATATTTGAACCGGGTCCGTATGGAACACGGCAAGCGGATGCTGAACGGCAAAGACGCCCGGGTCAAGGAAGTCGCGGCGGAGGTCGGGTTCCGCAGCGAATTTTATTTCAGCCGCATGTTCCAGCGGCGGGTCGGCGTATCGCCGTCGCTCTACATGAAGCGCGGCACGCTCAAGGTCGCGGTCGCTTCGTCGCTCAGCCTGCACGATCATCTGACGTCGATCGAGATCGAGCCCGTATGCACGGTCGACCTGTTCCGCTATCCCGGACAAAGCGACGACGAATACGCCGGGCGGCTTGCGGACCAGCTCAAGCGGCTGCGCGAAGCCAAGCCGGACCTGATCGTCGCGGACGAGTACCATGCCGAGTTCGAGGAAGAATTCAAGCGTACGGCCGCGCCGGTCTTCCTCGATTTCTCGGTCTGGGACTGGAAGCGCAATTTCGAGCAGATCGCCGAATTGGTAGGCCGGGAACGGGAAGCTTCGGAAATGCTGACCCGGTTGTACATACAGGCGGAGATTACGGGCCGGGAACTGCGCCGCGCGCTGGGCTCGGAGCGCCTGACGATGCTGCAGGTCAATCATCGCACCGTCGGTATTCAGGGGCGGGCGAACCATCCGCTGAACGAATTGGTATACGGCGAGCTGGCGCTGAAGCCGTGCACGCAGACTCCGCGCGAAGTCTGGCGTCTGGAGATGCCGCCCGAAGCGCTGCCCGTGCTGGAAGCGGAACATCTGTTTATCCATCAGCATCACGTGCTGGCCGGCAGCGCGGACCGCTACCGGGAGCTGACCGGGACGTCGGCCTGGTCGGCGGCGGAAGCGGTCAAGCAGGGCAACGTGTACGATATTCCGAACTGGTTCGCGATGAGCTGGACGCCGCTTGGCCGGCAGCGCATCATGAACGAACTCCGGCGAACGCTCGGCCGCGCGGACGATGCCCGATGAAGCCGCCCGGGTCGTTTGCGCGGAACACGCCAAAGAGCTTTGGACCACAAGTCCAAAGCTCTTTTTGGTGCGCCGATCGCCGATCGGGAACAGAGGAAGCCATGCAGGCGGCAGGCTCAGTAAGGGCCAGCTTCGCGGCCTTTTTCCTGCGACTGTTCGACGGCTTTGTGCGGATTCGCCTGACCGTCGGCCGACTCTTCGGACTTGGCGGAGACCAGTCCTTCGGAGACGCGTCTGCCGTAATCGGCGTCGGCCTGGGTGAAGTAATCGATCATCCGTTCCTGAATATCCGATTTGCACGTCGAGAGAGCGCCGACCAGATTGTCGATCAGTTCGTCGCGCTCCCAGTCTTCGAACGAGCGGTAGGTGTCGCCGGCCTGTCCGAAGTTGTTCGGACGGTCGATCGGGGCGCGGACCAGCTTCGCATGGTATTCCGGTTCATGGTCTTTGCCCGGCTTCGGCGCTTCCTTGAGGCCGCCCATGGACGACGGTTCGTAATTGACATGCGGATTCTGGCCCGGCGCGCGATCGACTTTGAACTGCATCTGTCCGCCGCTCTGATTGGTGGCGACATGCGTCTTGGGCGCGTTGATCGGCAGCTGCAAATAGTTCGCCCCGACGCGGTGGCGCTGCGTGTCGGAGTAGGAGAACGTGCGGCCCTGCAGCATTTTATCGTCCG
This sequence comes from Saccharibacillus brassicae, assembly GCF_006542275.1. Lineage (NCBI taxonomy): Bacteria > Bacillati > Bacillota > Bacilli > Caryophanales > Paenibacillaceae > Saccharibacillus > Saccharibacillus brassicae. The sequence continues at coordinate 904,186 of NZ_CP041217.1, read as the reverse complement.
AGAAGTCCAGCCCGTCGACCAGCACGCCCGTGCCGAACGCCGCCTGCTCGACTTCCGTGAAGTAATCTTCGGGATTGCGGTTCAGCGTCATTTTGCCGACCGGGAGAAACGGGAACTGCTCCGGCGGCCATAGCTTCGTGTCGTCGAGCGGATCGAAGTCCAGCTCCGGGTGCTCGCCGTCTTCCATGATCTGTACGCACAGCTCCCACTCCGGGTAGTCCCCCCGTTCGATCGCTTCGTACAGATCCAGCGTGGCATGGTTGAAGTTGGTGGACTGGATCTCGTTGGCTTCTTTTTGCTTCAGGTTCTTGATTCCCTGCTTCAGCGGTTCCCAGTGGTATTTGACCAACACGCCTTCGCCTTCCGTATTGACCCATTTGTACGTATTCACGCCAGAACCCTGCATCTGCCGATAGTTGGCGGGAATGCCCCACGGCGAGAACAGGAACGTGACCATATGGGTCGCTTCCGGACTGAGCGAGACGAAGTCGAAGAAGCGTTCCATGCTCTGCACATTGGTGAGCGGGTCCGGCTTGAACGCGTGCACCATATCCGGGAATTTCAGCGGGTCGCGGATAAAGAAAACTTTGAGGTTGTTGCCGACCAGATCCCAGTTGCCGTCTTCCGTATAGAACTTCGTGGCGAACCCGCGCGGATCGCGCAGCGTCTCCGGGGAATGTCCGCCGTGAATCACGCTCGAAAAGCGGACGAACACCGGCGTTTCCTTGCCTTCTTCCTGAAACAGCTTGGCGCGGGTATATTTCGATACCGGCTCGTCTCCGGCTGTGCCGTACGCGGTAAAGACGCCGTGCGCGCCCGCTCCGCGTGCGTGAACGACCCGTTCGGGGATACGTTCGCGGTCAAAGTGGGTAATCTTTTCCAGGAACTGATAGTTTTCCAGCGTCGTCGGTCCCCGGCTGCCTACCGTGCGCACGTTCTGGTTGTCGCGGACGGGATGTCCCTGGCGGGTCGTTAACGTCATGTCGTGTTCCTGTTCGGCGTCCTGATTCGGTTTTTGTTCGTCGGTCATGAGAAGTCCCCTTTCCATCGTTCGGATAATGGATGCGGCCTGTTCCAAAGACTTACAAATAATAGGGCATACGCAAACCATATACCCGGAGCGGCAGACGTTAAAACGGCAGGGGAGAGCCCTTCATGCAACCTTCATTCCGGGCTCGGCCAGCGCCGGGAAGGCGTATGGGGATAGTCCGTATTTGGGCATTGATTCGAGAAGGAGCTATGATAAAATAAAGTGATGGCATGAAGAGCAATAGACGAACCGGACTTTTGCTCGAATAGAGTGGCTCGAATTTATTTGGATGAAGAAACGGAGCGCGGAAATGGAAACGACTTTGCTGATATGGCTTTTTTACCTCTCTTCCTTTTATGCGTTCATTCCGGGGTTGATCAGCCGGATTTTCGGTTTCCGGGCTTTTCGCAAAGGGAAAAGCGGGACGGAACTCGCGCTGACGTTCGATGACGGACCGGACCCCCGTTACACGGCGCAGCTGCTCGATTTATTGAAACGATACGGGGCGAAAGCCACGTTTTTTGTTGTGGGTTCGCATGCGGCGCAGCACCCCGAACTGCTTCGCCGGATGCAGGCCGAAGGCCATGCCATCGGTATCCACAACTATGTCCACCGGACCAACTGGCTGATGCGGCCGGGTTCCGTGCGCAAGCAGGTGAACCGGACGAACGAAGTGATCGAGCGGGTCACCGGGCAGCGCGCCATTTATTATCGTCCGCCGTGGGGCATCGTGAACCTGTTCGACCTCGTCGGGCGGCATGAGCTGAAGCTGGTGCTCTGGTCGGGTATATTCGGCGACTGGCGCAAGCGCCTCGGCGAAGAACGGCTGCTCAAGCGGCTGCGCCGCAAAATGCGCGGCGGCGAAGTGCTCGTGCTGCACGACTGCGGCGCGACGCTCGGAGCGAACGACAAAGCGCCGGAAAATATGCTGCGCGCGCTGGAGCGTTTTCTGGAAGAAGCTTACGCCCAGGGACTCAGCAGCGTAACGATCGAACGGCTGATGGAAACGACGAAGAAAGCGGGTGTCAAAGAAATGGGCAAAATTTCTCCGCTCAAAAAAGGGCTGGTCGGCGCTTGGCTGCTGTACGAACGGGGCTTCCGCTTCATGTTCCGGCTGCAGGAAGCCGAGAACGCGCCGCTGTACCATTTCCGCAAAACACGCTACTCGGGCAAAACGCTTGATCTCGGCGAAGGGAGGCTGCTGAATGCCGGCGACGCGATCGTGGAGCTGCATTTTGACAACAAGATGCTGTTCGAGTTCGGCAGCCGTTCCCGCTCGGCGGTGCAGCTGGCGATTCTGATGATCCGGGGGACGGAACAAAGCTTCCCCGGCATCGCCGACCATATCCGCCGGGACCCGGATCTGCGCGAAGCCAAAGCGGTCTACGCGGTAAGCATGATCAACCGGGGACCGGAACAGTTCGGATTTCAGGTGCACGACCTGCCGGACGGACTGTTCGCGCGGGCGACCCGCCTGTACTTGAAGCTGCTGCTCTGGGCGATGCACCCGTCGGGCAGCGCGCGGCTGCAGGAACAGAGCGAATTCCTCGTGCCCAAGATCATGGTGATGCCGATGGAAGTGATGCTCACCCGCGATTTCAAAGCGGACAAACGCAAAAACCGCCGCACGGCCGCGCGCAGCGAGACCGGTCCCGCAGCGGTGGAACGGGAATCTGCGGCAGCGGCAGACGCGCAGCCGGAACCGGCCGCCGCGGCGGTCCGCTCCGACGGCACGCCCGCCGAAGCGGCCGCTTTGCGCTAACGGCCGCGCCGCGTCGATGCAGGCGGCCGCCGCAATCGCGCGGCCGCGCTTTACGCGTCTCGTAAGTATCGAAAAAGGACTTCGACATCCGCCTTGCGGCGGGAATCGAAGTCCTTTTTCGTCTGTCCGTATGTGTCTATCGGTATGTGTGCGGTATGCGCGTTACGCGGGCTTGTCCGCACGCGCAGCGAGTCCGGAAATCAAATCTTCATGATGCCGCCCATGCTGGCATTGGTGACCAGCTTGGAGTAGCGGGCGAGGTAACCGGTTTTCACTTTCGGTTCGAAGCCTTTCCAGTTCGCGCGGCGCGCGGCGAATTCTTCTTCGCTGATCTCCAGCTGGATCGTGCGGTTGTTCAGGTCCAGTTCGATCATGTCGCCTTCTTCGACGAAAGCGATCGGACCGCCTTCGGCCGCTTCCGGCGAGATATGGCCGATACTGATGCCGCGGGAGGCGCCGGAGAAGCGGCCGTCCGTGATCAGCCCGACTTTGGCGCCGAGCCCCATGCCGACGATTTGCGACGTCGGAGCGAGCATTTCCGGCATGCCGGGTCCGCCTTTGGGTCCTTCGTAGCGGATCACGACGACGTGGCCTTCCTGCACGCGGCCTTTGGCGATGCCTTCAAGCGCTTCTTCCTGCGAATCGAAGCAGATCGCCGGCCCTTTGTGGTAGCCGCCGACCGAAGCGTCGACCGCGCCAACCTTGATGATCGCGCCTTCCGGAGCCAGGTTGCCGAACAGGACGGCGAGGCCGCCGCGCTCGGAATGCGGGTTGTCGATCTTGTGGATGACTTCCGTGTTCTGGATCTCCTGGCCTTCCACGTTCTCGCGGATCGTTTTGCCCGTGACCGTGATCCGGTCCGCATGCAGCGCGCCCGGCTTCTTGAGCAGTTCGTTCAGCACGGCGCTGACGCCGCCGGCGTTATGCACGTCTTCGATATGCCAATCGGACGCCGGAGCCAGCTTGGCCAGATGCGGCACGCGGTTGGCCACTTCGTTGATGCGTTCGATCGGATATTCGATGCCGGCTTCCTGCGCGAGGGCGAGCGTGTGCAGCACGGTGTTCGTCGAACCGCCCATCGCCATATCGAGCGCGAACGCGTTGTCGATCGCTTCGACCGTCACGATATCGCGCGGCTTCAGGTCGAGTTTGATCAGTTCCATGAGCTGGGTCGCGGACTGGCGGACGAACTCGCGGCGTTCGGGAGCGACGGCCAGAATCGTGCCGTTGCCCGGCATGGCAAGGCCCAGCGCTTCGGCCAGACAGTTCATGGAGTTGGCCGTGAACATGCCCGAGCACGATCCGCAGGTCGGACAGCCGAACTGTTCGAGTTCCAGCAGCGTCTGGTCGTCGATCTTGCCGACCTGGTGCGCGCCGACGCCTTCGAAGACCGAAGTCAGCGAGATGGAGCGGCCGTTTTTGTCTTTGCCGGCTTTCATCGGTCCGCCGCTGACGAACAGCGTCGGGATGTTGACGCGCAGCGCGCCCATGAGCATGCCCGGCGTGATCTTGTCGCAGTTCGGGATGCAGACCATACCGTCGAACCAGTGCGCGGAGACGACCGTCTCGACGGAGTCGGCGATGATCTCGCGGCTGGGCAGGGAATAGCGCATGCCGATATGGCCCATGGCGATGCCGTCGTCGACACCGATCGTATTGAATTCGAACGGAACGCCGCCCGCTTCGCGGATCGCGTCTTTGACGATTTTGCCGAATTCCTGCAGATGCACATGACCCGGCACGATATCGATATACGAATTGCAGACCGCGATAAACGGTTTGCCGAAATCTTCTTCCTTGACGCCGGCTGCACGCAGCAGACTGCGGTGCGGCGCGCGGTCGAATCCTTTTTTGATCATATCGGAACGCATTTTTTTAGGTGCCATACTGTCTTTCCCCCCACAACGGTATATTGGCGCGCTGCTTTAGCGCGGTTAACGGCCAAAGCTTGCAGCGCAAAAAAAAGAAGCTAAATTTTCTAAATATTCTAACACAGGATGTCCTTTTTATCCAGCGTACAGAAACAAAATCGGACCGGGCGCTTGGAAGCCGGCGAAGGCCGGACCCGAACGGGGGGAATTCAGGCCCGGACATGCCGAAAAAGCGCGCCCAGGCGAAAGAGCCGAACACGCTGATCATACAAGGTTTCGGCTCTTTCGCTTGGCGCGCGCGAGGGAGTTGAAGGGTTGTTCGGCAAACCGCGTAGGCTGCGGATTACTTTTGTCCGCCTTTGCGGCCGATTTCCCGATAAAAATCTTTGTCGTGCGAGTTGGAAGTGGCTTCTCCGCCTTTGCGGCCGATTTCCTGGTAGAATTCCCGGCTGTGCGACTTGGCTGTAGCTTTGCCGCCCTTGCGTCCGATTTCCTGATAGAATTCCCGGCTGTGTTTCTTGGCCGTAGCTTCTCCACCCATACGTCCGGCTTCCTCGCGACTCATTTTCTTGTTGCTCGACTGACTGTTTGTCATCTCAATCACTCCTCAGTAGTTGTTATTGCCGCGTGCACAAACTATTTACCACCGCCTTTTTGCGATGAAACGCCGAGCAAGCTTCAAAAAGCCCCGTCTCGGGCCGGATTTCTTTCCAAATCCTTGCAGCGGCGCGGTCTGCGGCTATTTTCATTTTTTCGCAGATTTTCACCCTTTTTCGCTTTATCGCTTCGTTTTTTGCGAAAAGCAGGTTGTTATTGGTTCTTTTCCGTTTTTTGCATTGACACCGCAAAAGTGTTTGCCCCACAATGAAAGCGAGTACACGGCGGCGGAAAAACGTACCTGGCTTGCCTGAAAGAAGGTCGGCCGGACTGCCGCAAACGGACATAAGCGGAGAGGAATGAATCATTGATGAAAAAGATCAAAGTGCTGCAGCGTATCCTCGATTGCGGCGTCGTGGCAGTCCTGCGCGGGGATTCTCCCGATCAGGTCGTCGAAATGGCCGAGCAGGCGATTGCGGGCGGCGTCAAAGTCATCGAAGTCACGATGACCGTACCGAACGCGCTTCAAGCGATCGAGCGCCTGAGCGCCAAGTACAGCCCGGACGAGCCGATCGATTCGGACCGGTTCGCGGTCATTGGCGCGGGTACCGTGCTGGAGCCGCATACGGCGCGTATGGCTATCATGGCGGGTTCGCATTTTGTCGTCTCGCCTTCCCTGAACGAAGAGACGGTCAAGCTGTGCAACATGTACCGCATTCCGATCATGCCGGGCGTCGTCACAATCGCCGAGCTGCTCAAAGGGCTGGAATTGGGCGCCGACGTCATGAAACTTTTCCCGGGAAATATGTTCGATCCTTCGATCATCAAAACGTTCAAAGGACCGGTTCCGCAGGCCAATCTCATGCCGACAGGCGGCGTGTCCGTGTCCAACCTCGGCGAATGGATCGCGGCGGGTGCGGTGGCGGTCGGCATCGGTTCCGACCTGACCAGCGAAGCGCTGAAGACCGGCGACATGAACAAGGTGCGCGAGAAAGCGGCGCAGTACGCCGAAGCGTACCGTCAAGCGAAAAGTGTCTAAGCCGCGGGCTTCTCCAACAGAAGGAACATCCGCAAGCCCGCAAGCTTTTTCCGGATTCGGAAGGCGCGGGCTTTTTTTGTGTCGACTTTTCGGCAGGATGCTTTGCTGGGGAGGAGGCGTTTCTTTATAATGGGACGAGGACAGCCAACGAATCGTAAGGAGGACGTAAGATGTTAACGGGAGACAGATCGCCGATCCGGGCGTTCGAAAGCGGGAAACGAAAAGGAACGCCGAAACGAAGCGGGGGAGGGCCATACCGCAAAAAAAGAAAAAAGTGGCTGCCGATCCTGCTCGTGATCGTGCTGGTGCTGATCGCCGCGGCCGTCGTGTACGTCAGTACGCCTTACGGGCCTTCCGCGGAAGCGCGGGCGGCGCTGCAGGGCGACGATGTTGTAGCCGTATCGCAGACGGATGACTGGATCGAGTTCGAACCGATCGAGACGGAAGCGGCAGGCACGGTCAAGCAGCCGGGCGTCATTTTCTATCCGGGAGGCCGGGTGAAAGCGGAAGCTTACGCGGCGTTCGCCCGCGAACTGGCGGAGACCGGCCGGCATGTGTTTATTGCCAAAATGCCGCTGAATTTCGCTTTTCTTGGCCAAAATGAAGCGGGCAAAATAGTTGACGCTTATCCGGACGAGCGTTTCGTCATCGGCGGCCATTCGCTCGGCGGCCCGTTCGCGGCCCGGTATGCGGCGGAGCACAAGACTGACATCGCGGGTATCTTCTTCCTCGCTTCCTATGCGGAAAGCAAAGGCGACCTGTCCGGCACGTCGATGCCGGCGCTGTCGATTACCGCTTCGGGCGACGAAGTGCTGAACCGCGAAAGCTACGAGACCGGCCGGGCTTACCTGCCGGCCGACGCCCGGCACGAAGAGATCAAAGGCGGCAACCACGGCCAGTTCGGCAGCTACGGCGAGCAGGGCGGCGACGGTCCGGCTTCGATCTCCGGCGCGGAGCAGCGGGAGCAGACCGTGACGCTGCTCGCGGCGTGGCTGGACGGGATCAAGCCTGTGCAGGCGGCGAAATAACGCCATACTGAAATATCGACATGACGAGATCACGCGACTAATGAAATAACGCAACAACGGAATAACGAAATAATGAAAAGAAGAAGCGGCAGACGAACGAAGCCGGCGGACCCGGCTTGCGATCTACAGCCGTCGATTGGCGGATTTGTGTGTAAACGCAGTCCCGCCGGGAAGGAGGAACAGGCATGGCTTTTCTGACAGTCGGAGGCCGTACATTCGAGTGCGAAGCGCTCCTGTTCGACAAAGACGGCACGCTGCTCGATTTCATGGAATTGTGGGGCCGCTGGGCCGACGACCTGCTGCAGCAGACCGAAGCCGCGCTGCAAGCGGCGGGCGGCGGCTGGACAGGCAGCGCCGAACAGGCTTTCGGCGTCGTGTTGGGCCCGGACGGCCGGATCGCCGATTATGATCGCGGAGGGCCGCTTGCGCTTGCCACCGCGGAGGAACTGACCGGCGTGCTCGCCTGGCAGCTCTACGGAGCGGGCATGCCGTGGCATGACAGCGTGGACGCCGTACGCGGCTTTGCCGCGGCAGCGGAGGAGCGCCTTGCCCGCGAACGGCCGGTGCGGCCGCTGCCCGGCCTGGAGAGCCTGCTCCGCGAGGCGCGGCAGGCCGGGCTCAAGCTGGCCGTCGTGACGTCGGATACGACGGAAGCGGCGGTCCGGCATTTGCACTGGGCCGGGCTGGACGGCCTGTTCGATTCCGTCCACGGGCGGGACGGGGTCGACGCGGGCAAGCCGGCGCCCGATCTGGCCCTGCAGGCGTGCCGGAGTCTCGGCACGGAGCCGGGGCGCGCGATCGTGATCGGCGACGGCGGCGCCGATCTGGAGATGGCGCGCCGGGCGGGCGCCGCGCTGGCGATCGGGATCGCGCCGGGCGGCGGATCGCGCCTGCATCTGGCGGGGGCCGACGCCGTGATCGGCAGCTACGCCGAATTGGGGATCGTGCCCCGCGCCTGACTGGCATTTAGCGGCGAAGGACGCACGCAGGACGCGCAGGGCATATGGAAGACATCGATGCGAAGACGAAGGAGGAGAACAGGATGGTCCAAGATCAAGCGAAGATGTTGGCGGAGTGGATCGGGGAAGCGAAGCGGATCGTGTTTTTCGGCGGAGCCGGTACGTCGACCGAAAGCGGCATTCCCGATTTTCGGTCGGCGGGCGGACTGTACGAAAGCGGGGACGACGAGTTTCCCTACCCGCCGGAAGAAATGCTGAGCCGGGAATTTTTCGCCCGGCAGCCGGGTACGTTCTACGAGTTCTACCGCAAACGGATGGTGTACGAAGACGCGCAGCCGAACGACATGCATCGGTTGTTGGCGGAGCTTGAAGAGAGCGGCCAGCTTGGCGCGGTCATTACGCAAAATATCGACGGCCTGCATCAAAAAGCGGGCAGCGTCAACGTGCTGGAGCTGCACGGTTCCGTGCTGCGCAATACCTGCCTGTCGTGCGGAGCAACCTACGGGCTGGAAGCGGTCATGCACAGCGTCGGCATTCCCCGCTGCGCGGCGTGCGGCGGCATGCTCAAGCCGAACGTCGTGCTCTACGGCGAGATGCTGGAGACCAGCGTGCTAGAAGCCGCGGCGGCCGCGATCGAAGCGGCGGACCTGATGCTGGTCGGCGGCACTTCGCTGACCGTCCAGCCGGCGGCGAGCCTCGTCGGCATGTTCGACGGGGGCCGCCTGGCGCTGCTGAACCGGACGCCGACTCCGTACGACAGCCATGCCGACCTGCGCTTCACGGAACCGATGGGGACGATCGCGCAGAGCGTGCGCCAAGCGCTCGGATACGTGTGAAGACGGATAAGGAAAAGTTGTAATCGTTTTCTTGCCAAGCGGCACACCCGGCGATAAGATGGAAGCAAGTTCGAAACGAAAGGATGGAGACAAACGATGGAATACAAGGCGAGCGGAGAACGCTACGACCACATGAAATATAACCGCAGCGGGCGGTCGGGACTGAAGCTTCCCGCGATCTCGCTCGGATTATGGCATAATTTCGGCGGCGTCGACGCTTACGAGAACGGACGCGGCATCGTGCACCGCGCGTTCGATCTCGGCATTACGCATTTTGACCTGGCGAACAATTACGGACCGCCGCCGGGATCGGCCGAAGAAATGTTCGGCCGTATGCTGTCAACCGATCTTAGAGCTTACCGAGACGAACTGATCGTCTCGACCAAAGCCGGCTACCATATGTGGCCCGGCCCTTACGGCGAATGGGGTTCGCGCAAATATCTCGTGTCGAGCCTGGATCAGAGCCTCAAGCGGCTGGGGCTGGATTACGTCGATATTTTCTACCATCACCGCCCGGACCCCGATACGCCGCTCGAAGAAACGATGGGAGCGCTCGACCATATCGTTCGTTCCGGCAAAGCGCTGTACATAGGCGTGTCCAACTATTCGGCGGAACAGACCCGCGAAGCGGTCGCGATTCTCAAAGATCTCGGCACGCCGCTCACGATCCATCAGCCGAGCTATTCGATGATGAACCGCTGGATCGAGCACGGCCTGCAGGACGTGCTCGACGAGAGCGGCGTCGGCAGCATCGCGTTCAGCCCGCTGGCGCAGGGCCTGCTGACGAACAAATACCTGAACGGGATTCCGGAAGATTCTCGCGCGGCGAGCGCTTCCCCGTTCCTGAACCAGACGCAGATTACGCCGGAAGCGATGCGCCGCGTGCGCGCGCTCAACCAGATGGCGGTCGCGCGCGGGCAGAGCCTGGCCCAGTTCGCGCTGGCCTGGGTGCTGCGCGGCGAGCGCGTGACGTCCGTACTGATCGGCGCGAGCCGCGTCGGCCAGATCGAGGAAAATATCGAGACGCTGCAGCAGCTCGAATTTTCCGCCGAAGAACTGGAGCGGATCGAGAAGATCCTCAAAACGGAAACCGAACAGTAACAAGAGCCGGAACAAGAGGCGGCAGCGGGTAGGCGGCCAAGCCGACATCTTGCAAGAACATGAACGACCGCCGTATTCCGGCCAAATCAAAAGCGAAAACCCCGAATCTCCGCCATTTGCGCGGAAGATTCGGGGGTTTTGCCGTGCCGGGGAGCGCCGCTTCCGCCCGGACACGGTTTCGAACACCTGAAGCTCGTGCCCGTGCCTGTACCTGAGCCTATATCTGCATCTACGCTTGTACTTGCGCTTGTACCTGAGCTTATATCTGCACCTATGCTTTTATTTGCCCTTGTACCTACGTTTGTACCTGCACCAGCACCAGCACTTGTACCTGCGCCCTTATCTGCACGTACCCGAGCCTCCCCGGCGGCTTCAAGGCGGCCGCACGGCTTCATGCCGGCACGTTTCGCCTGTTCCAACCTCTTCCCGGCAAACCGTTTCTTGCCGGGCGAAGGTTCTGCCGCCGCGCTGCGGTTAATTTAGGGAGGGGGCTTTTGCGCGGCCAGCGAACGGATTCACGGCCGGCCGAGCACCGATTCCCGGTACGCGGTCGGAGACTGTCCGTGCAGCCGCTGGAACTGGCGCGAGAAATAGAGCGGGTCGGTCAGCCCGACCGAAGACGCGATCTGCTGGATCGACAGATCGGGCCGTTCGCGCAGCAGTCCGCGCGCTTTGTCGATACGCAGCCGCAGCAGGTAGGTGACCGGGGCGACGCCCGTATCCTGCTTGAACAGGCGCGACAGATAAGCCCGGTTGTACCCGAGGCTCTGGCACATGTCTTCGATCGAGACGGGATGGGCATACTGATCGGTCATGTAGCGGATCATCTGCTTGACCGCCAGACTGCCGGCCGTATCGGCGGCGGGCAGCGCCGAATCGCCGCGCACGACGTCTTCGGCCGCGGCCAGAATCAGGTACAGATAGCCGAGCGAAGCCAGATGCGCGCCCGCCCGTCTCGACCGGAACGATTCCAGCGTATCGGACAGCAGGCGCGGAATGTCCGATACGGCGGCCGGGCGGAATACGGGATGTTGGGGCGTCAGCCCCGCCGCGTGCACCGCTTCTTCGGCGAGCGGGCCGGCAAAAGAGATCCAGCGGTAGCGCCACGGATGCAGCGGATCGGCGGCGTAGCTGACGAGCCGGCCGGGCCGGATCAAAAACGCGTCGCCGGCTTCCAGCTCGTAAGGCTGCCCGTCGTGCACGAAGACGCCCCGGCCTTCTTCCACGATATGCAGCAGGAAATAATCGTAGATCTTCGGCCCGATCTTGTGTTCGGGCAGCGTCTGGCTCTCGCCGGCGAACAGGACGTACAGCATGCCTTTGTCGTCGTAGATCGGATTCGGCGCGACAGAGTAGGAGAAGGCGGGCGGCTGCGCGGCCGGGGGGTGGGTTACGGTCATGGACGTTCCTCGCTTTCCTGAATGCCAAGCTGGGTTCCAGTATAACCGCTGCCGGGATGAAAGTCATATAAGTCCATGCAGTCCGCACATCGGTGCATTATCAAGAAGAACGCTATCTTTTATACTTAGAGCACAGACAGACAAATCAACCCATGAGGTGATCGCACAGTGAATACCGAACAAATCAAGCAAATGTTTATGGAAAAATTCGGACCTTCCGACATCGAACCGCGCGTGTTCCATGCCCCGGGACGCGTGAACCTGATCGGCGAGCATATCGACTACAACGGCGGTTACGTGCTGCCGGCGGCGCTGGAATTCGGCACGACGCTCGTCATTCGCGAACGTGCCGACGGCCTGATCAGTCTCGCGTCGAGCAATCTGCCGGAAGAAGCGCAGATCAAGGTCGACGAGATCGGGCTGAACCGCACCGGAGCCTGGACCGACTATCCGGTCGGCGTCATGGTCGAGCTGGCGCAGCGCGGCTACCCGGTCTCCCGGGGCTTCGAACTGCTGTACCACGGCGAAATCCCGAACGGAGCCGGCCTCTCGTCGTCCGCTTCGATCGAAGTCGTCACCGGCTACGCGCTGCTGTCGATGGGCGGCTACGAGCGCGACACGGTCGAGATCGCCCTGCTGTCGCAGGCGGCGGAGAACAACTTCGTCGGCGTCAACTGCGGCATCATGGATCAGTTCGCGGTCGCCAACGGCAAACGGGACCATGCGATTCTGCTCATGTGCGACACGCTGGAATACAAGCACGTTCCTTTTCAGACGGGCAGCTACAAGCTTGTGATCGGCAATACGAACAAGCGCCGCGGTCTGGTCGACTCCAAATACAACGAGCGCCGGGAGCAGTGCACGCAAGCGCTGGAACGTCTCCGAAGCTGCAAAGCCGATCTCAACTACCTGGCCGAGCTGACGCCTTCGCAGTTCGAAGACTTCAAGTCCGCCCTGACCGACGAGACGGTGCGCAATCGCGCGCAGCACGTCATCGAAGAGAATGCCCGCGTGCTGGCTTCGGTCGAAGCGCTCACGGCGAACGATCTGCAGGAATTCGGCCGCCTGATGAACCTGTCCCATGACTCGCTGCGCGACCTGTACGAAGTGAGCTGCGAAGAACTCGACGTCATGGTCGAGGAAGCGCGCCGCATCCCGGGTACGCTCGGCGCACGCATGACCGGGGCGGGCTTCGGCGGCTGCACCGTATCGCTGGTCCACGAAGACGACGTGGAACGTTTCGTGGCCGAAGTCGGCGAACGGTACACGGCGCGCACCGGCCTCGAAGGCGAATTTTACGTCTGCGGCGTAGGCGAAGGCGTGGAAGAACTCGGCGCAAACTGATTTTCAGGGCAAGGACGGCAGCTCGGTTTTCTTTTCAAAAAAAACGTTTATCATCCAAGGAGGAATTAACAATGGCAATTTTGGTTACCGGCGGTGCCGGTTATATCGGTTCGCATACTGTGGCGGCTCTGCTCGAACGCGGCGAAGAAGTGGTGGTTATCGACAATTTGCAGACGGGTCATCGGGACGCGCTGCTGGGCGGCAAGCTGTACGAAGGCGATCTGCGCGACAAGGAACTGCTGAAGAAATTGTTTGCGGAAAATGAGATCGAAGGCGTCATCCATTTCGCGGCGAATTCGCTGGTCGGCGAAAGCATGGAAAATCCCGGCAAATACTACGACAACAATATGTACGGCACGCTCTGCCTGCTCGAAGCGATGAACGAGGCGAATGTGCGCCGGATCGTCTTCTCGTCCACGGCGGCGACTTACGGCGAACCGGAGAAGACGCCGATCGAAGAAACGGACCGCACCGAGCCGACGAACGTCTACGGCGAAACGAAGCTGATGATGGAACGCATGATCCGCTGGTACGATCGCGTGCTGAATGTCCGCTACGTCGCTCTGCGCTACTTTAACGCGGCCGGCGCGCATGACAGCGGCAAGATCGGCGAAGACCACCGTCCGGAGACGCATCTGATCCCGATCGTGCTGCAGACGGCGCTCGGACAGCGTTCGCACATTTCCGTCTTCGGCGAAGATTACCCGACGGAAGACGGCACCTGCGTGCGCGACTACCTGCATGTCAGCGACCTGGCGGATGCCCATCTGCGCGCAATCGACTATCTCAAAAACGACGGGGCGAGCGACGTGTTCAACCTCGGCAGCGGCAGCGGTTTCTCCGTGCGCGAGATCATCGAAACGGCGCGCCGCGTCACGGGCAAGGAAATTCCGGTCAAAACCGAACCGCGCCGCGCCGGCGACCCGGCGATCCTGATCGCTTCGTCGCACAAAGCGCGTACCGTGCTCGGCTGGAGCCCGGCGCGCGAAAATATCGAGACGATCATCTCCAGCGCCTGGAACTGGCACCAATCGCGTCCGGACGGCTATAACGACTAAAAAACGAGATCGATAACGGGGGCAGCCTTTTATGAGCGAACAGTTGAAAAACGGAGTACAGCAAGGAGCGGCGGGCGAACGTCCGGGCGACGTTCAGCCGTCCGGCAGCACGCGGCGCGCCGCCACGGGTTCGTCTGACGGACCCGTGTCCCGCGAAGAAGCGCTGCGGGCGATCGATCGCCTGACCGCGTTCTCGCTGCGGGAAGGGCTGCTGGAAGCGGCCGACGAAGATTACGGACGCAACCGGCTGCTGGAGCAGTTCGGATTCGACGAGCCTTACGCCGGCGGCGACGCGCCCGGCGAGGAACTGCCGGCAGGCCCGCAGCCGATGCTCGACGCGCTGATCGATTACGCGGCGCAGACCGGAATGATTCCGGAGAATACGGACACGCAGCGCGATCTGCTCGACAGCAAGCTGATGGGCCTGCTGCTCGCGCGCCCGTCGGAAGTGACCCGCGATTTCCTCGCGGCGGAGCAGGAAGGCGGCATCTCGGCGGCGACGGACCGTTTCTATAAATGGTGTATCGATTCCAACTATATCCGCATGGACCGGGTCGCCAAAAACCTCTATTGGACGCATGAGTCGGACTTCGGGCCGATCGAGATCACGATCAATCTGTCCAAGCCGGAGAAAACGTCGGAAGAGATCGCCCAGGCGCGGCTGCTGCCGCCTCCGGTCTACCCGAAATGCCAGCTCTGCCGCGAGAACGTCGGCTATGCGGGCCGGATCAACCATCCGGCGCGCCAGAACCTGCGTGTCATTCCGCTCACGCTGAACGACGAGCCGTGGCTGTTCCAGTATTCGCCTTACGTCTACTACAACGAACACTGCATCGTCCTGCACCGCGACCATGTGCCGATGAAGCTGACGAAGGACACGCTGCGCCGGCTGCTGCAGTTCACCGACCGGTTCCCGCATTATTTCCTCGGCTCGAACGCCGACCTGCCGATCGTCGGCGGTTCGATCCTGACGCACGACCATTTCCAGGGCGGCAAGCATACGTTCGCGATCGAACGCGCCGTGACCGAAGCGGTCTTCGCGCATGACCACTACCCGTCCGTGAAGCTGTCGATCGTCCGCTGGCCGATGTCGGTCGTGCGTTTGTCCGGCAGCGATCAGGGCGAACTGCTGGAAGCGGCGAACGACATTTACGAGACGTGGAAAACGTACAGCGACGCAAGCGTCGACGTGCTCGCGTCGAGCGACAAGAACGGCGAGAGCGTGCGGCATAACACGGTGACGCCGATCGTCCGCCGCCGCGAAGGCGCGTACGAGCTCGATCTGGTGCTGCGCAACAACCGGACGGACGAACGTCATCCGGAAGGCATTTTCCACCCGCACCGCGAAATGCACCATGTCAAAAAAGAAAATATCGGCCTGATCGAAGTGATGGGTCTGGCGATTCTGCCGGGTCGTCTCAAAGACGAACTGGACCAGATCGGCCGGATTCTCAGCGGCGATTCCGCGCTGCTGGCCGCGGCGGAGAGCGACGCTCATCATCCGCTTGCCCAGCATCTGCCGTGGGTGCGTTCGATGATCGAACGCGGCGGCTCCGCGCTGAGCCCCGAAGCGGCGCTCGACCTGATCCGCCTCGAAGTGGGCGCGAAGTTCACCGAGATTCTCGGCCATGCCGGCGTGTACAAGACCGACGCCGCGGGCCGCGAAGCGTTTTTCCGCTTCGTCGCAAGCTTCGGCTGGAAGCAGACAGACGCCTGATCGCCGGTCGTTCGCACCACGCGGACACCGCCGCAGCTTGAAGAAAAAGAGCGGCCGCATCGCACGATGCGGCCGCTCTTTTTGTTTTCGCGCGGACTTGGTATATAATCAATACATGCTTATCAAAAGAAAGGGGTAACACTCACTCATGAAATCTTTCACTTTCTATAATCCGACCCGTCTTATTTTCGGCAAAGGCCAACTGGAGCAGCTCAAAACACTCGTTCCGCAGTACGGCAAAAACATTCTGCTCGTCTACGGCGGAGGCAGCATCAAGCGCTCCGGCCTGTACGACAGCGTAACGGCCCTGCTGAAGGAGACCGGTTCGAACGTCGTGGAACTGGCAGGCGTCGAGCCGAACCCGCGTCTGTCGACGGTGCACAAAGGCGTCGATCTGTGCAAAAACGAAAACATCGACCTGATCCTCGCCGTCGGCGGCGGCAGCGTAATCGACTGCGCCAAAGCGATCGCGGTCGGCGCGAAATACGACGGCGACATGTGGGACTTCGCGGAACGCAAAGCGGTCGCCCAAGCCGGCCTGCCGCTCGGCGTCGTGCTGACGATGGCCGCGACCGGTTCCGAGATGAACAGCGGGTCCGTCATCACGAACGAAGAGACGATGGAGAAGCTCGGCTGGGGCAGCGCGCATTCGTTCCCGACGTTCTCGATTCTCGATCCGGAGTTCACGTATTCCCTGCCCAAAGACCAGACGGTCTACGGCGTGGTCGACATGATGTCGCACGTGCTGGAGACGTATTTCCATCTGGACAGCAATACGCCGGTACAGGACGGCTTCTGCGAGTCCGTGCTGCGCGCCGTGATCGAAGCGGGACCTGCGCTCGTCAACGATCTGGAGAACTACGAGCTGCGCGAGACCGTCATGTACAGCGGCACGATGGCGCTGAACGGCGTTCTGAGCATGGGCAGCACCGGCGACTGGGCGACGCATAACGTCGAGCACGCCGTATCCGCCATCTACGACATTCCGCACGGCGGCGGCCTGTCCATCCTGTTCCCGAACTGGATGAAGCACAGCCTGCATGTGGATCCGGAGCGCTTCAAGAAGCTCGCCGTCAACGTATTCGGCATCGACGCTTCCGGCAAATCCGCCGAAGAAGTCGGCCTCGAAGGCATCGAAGCGCTGAGAAGCTTCTGGAACTCGATCGGCGCGCCAAGCACGCTGGCCGATTACGAGATCGACGGCAGCCGTATCGAGGAAATGGCCGACAAAGCGATGAAGTTCGGCCCGTTCGGCAACTTCAACAAGCTGCAGCGCGAAGACGTCGTGGCGATCTACAAAGCTTCGCTGTAAGCGATCGTTTTGTAGCAGGAAGCCGCGACGAGAATCACAGCCCGGCCCGGAGGGATCTTTCCTTCGGACCGGGCTTTTTTTGCTTTTTTCGGGTTGGAGCCGCAGGAAAGCCGAGGTGCAGCAGGGTTGGGAATTTTAGCACAAGTATCTCGCTAGAAGGAGAATCATATATTTTTTTGCAAATATTGAAACCGAATTATCAATCAAACGTATGTAATCATAGACTTACCCGGAAAAGCCGTCGTCCGATCGACAAGGCTCGCGGTCCACTTTCCGGGTAGGGCACCTTCAATACGGAAGGAGGGAAACGCGTATGGAAGCGCTATATTTCGGTTGTCTGGCGGGAGGCGTCATGTTTGCGTTGATCAGCGTCGTGTTCGGGGACTGGATCGGCGACGCGCTGGGCGGAATATTCGATGCGGTGTCGTTCGAGTTCCTGCAGCCGATCGTGCTGGCCGGTATGGTGACCGTGTTCGGCGGGGCCGGCATTTTGATCGAACGGTATGCGGGACTGACGCCTGTGTTGAGCGTATCGGCTGCGGTGCTGTGCGCGCTGGCTTCCGGTCTGCTGCTCTATCTGGGCTACGTCAAGCCGATGCGGGGCAGCGAAAATTCCGTCGGATATTCGATGAAGGACCTGACGGGCCGGATCGGCGAAGTGACCGTACCCGTACCGGAAAAAGGCTACGGCGAAGTGCTGGTCGGCATGGGCGGCTCGGGCAATACGCTGCACACCGCATTCAGCTTCGACGGAGCGTGGATTCCGGCAGGGGTAAGGGTTGTCGTCATCGATATCGAAGACGGGACGCTGGGCGTCTGCGAACTCGAAAAAACGGAAAAGGGGTTGGAGTAAAATGAACATTTTTGATCAGGTGCCGGATTATCTGTTGATACCGGGCATCGTCATAGCCGTGCTGCTCGTACTGGGTCTCGCGTTTTGGGCCCGTTACAAGACGGTCAGCACGGATGAGGCGATGGTAGTGACCGGTTCGTTCCTCGGTGCGAAGAATATCGCCGACGACGAAGCCGGACGCAAAATCAAGATCGTACGCGGCGGGGGCGCTTTTATCCTGCCGATTTTCCAAAAAGCCGAATATCTGTCGCTGCTGTCGCACAAACTCGACGTGTCGACGCCGGAAGTGTACACCGAGCAGGGCGTTCCGGTTCTGGCCGACGGCGTGGCGATCATCAAGATCGGCAGCTCGACGGAAGACGTGGCGACGGCGGCCGAGCAGTATATGGGCAAGCCGATCGAATCGCTCAAATCGGAAGCCCAGGAAGTGCTCGAAGGCCATCTGCGGTCGATTCTCGGCTCCATGACCGTCGAAGAGATGTACCGCAACCGCGACCGTTTCGCGCAGGAAGTGCAAAGCGTCGCGGCCCGCGACCTCAAGAAGATGGGGCTGCAGATCGTCTCGTTCACGATCAAGGATGTGCGCGACAAGCACGGCTACCTCGAATCGCTGGGTAAGCCGCGGATCGCCGCGGTCAAGCGCGACGCCGAAATCGCCGAAGCCGAAGCGATCCGGGATTCCCGGATTCAGAAAGCCCGCGCCGAAGAAGAAGGGCAAAAAGCGGAGCTGATCCGGGATACAAACATTGCCGAAGGGCAAAAAGAAAAAGAATTGAAGGTTGCCGCATTCAAGCGCGATCAGGATACGGCCAAAGCCGACGCCGACCAGGCGTATCATATCCAGGAAGCGCGTGCCAAGCAGGTTGCGGTCGAAGAGCAGATGAGAGTCGAGCTGGTCCGCAAAGACCGCGAGATCGATCTGCAGGAAAAAGAAATCCAGATTCGCCAGAAGCATTACGATGCCGAAGTGAAGAAAAAGGCAGACGCCGACCGCTATGCGGTCGAAGTGGCCGCCGAAGCGGACAAAGCGCGCCGGATGCGCGAAGCCGATGCGCTTCAATATTCGATCGAAACGCAGGCCAAAGCGTCCGCCGAACAGAAGCGGCTCGACGGCATCGCTTCCGCCGACGCGGAACTTGCCCGCGGTACGGCCGACGCGGAAGTCATCCGCCTGCGCGGTGCGGCGGAAGCCGAAGCGAAGGAGAAGCTGGCGGAAGCGTTCAAGCATTACGGCGAAGCGGCGATTCTCGACGTCATCGTCAACATGCTGCCGGAACTTGCCGGCAAGATCGCCGAGCCGATCGCGTCTATCGACAAGATTACGGTCGTCGATACGGGCCGGGGCGAAGGCGGCGGCGCTTCGCGCGTCAGCGGCTACGTGACCGAGCTGATGGCGACCGCGCCGGAAATGCTCAAAAGCGTATCGGGGCTCGATCTGGAGCAGATGATCCAGAATCTGACCGGCGGCAAAGGGCCGAGCGAAGCGCAAATCGCAGCGAAGCTGGAAGCGGAGAAAGCGTCCAAATCGTCGGCTGTCGCGTTGGAAGAACGTCCGGCGGCAGACCGGAACGACTAAGCGAGGAGACCGGCCGCAGGCAGCGGGGAAGCCGCCCGGCGAGGCGGCGGAAACGGCGGCCGGTCGGGCTTGAATTACAGCGTTTTCGAATAAGTATGCAGGAAGGACCGAATTCCGCATTTTCCCCGGGAAAATGCAGGTTGACGGTCCTTTTTTGCATGGGATAGAATGAGGGGATTGCATGCGCGCCGGTCTGCCGCAAACGGGCGGCGCGGCGGGAGAAATGCCGGAAAAGGACGGGAATACGAACCATGGAAAAAAAGAGGGTAGCCAAAACGGCTGCGGATATCGCGTTTATAGCGCTCGGCGCGTTCATTTTTGCGTTGGCGGTCAATCTGTTCGTCATTCCGAACGACTTCGGCGAAGGCGGCGTGACCGGCGTGACGATTATTTTGTTTTACGCTTTTCAATGGTCTCCGGGCCTGGTCAACCTGATCATCAACTCGATTTTGCTGGTGGTCGGCTATCGCTTTTTGGATAAGAAAACGATTATTTATACAATCCTTGCGGTCGGCTTCAACTCGCTGTTTCTGCATTTGACCGAGAGCTGGGATATCCATTCCACGGAAAAGACGGTCAATGCGATCTTCGCCGGCATCTTCGCGGGTATCGGAATCGGCATGATCGTGCGCGTGGGCGGCACGACGGCCGGCACGGTCATTCTGGCCCGGCTGGCGAACAAATACCTGGACTGGAATATCAGCTACGGCCTGCTGTTCTTCGACGTCGTCGTCGCGGTCGCTTCGCTGCTCGTGATCCAAGTGGAGAACTTCATGTTCACGATCGTGTTGCTGTACGTCGGCACGAAGGTGATGGACTTCATTATCGAAGGCCTGAATCCGAAAAAGGCGGTCATGATCATCTCCAAGCACCAGCACATGATCGCCGAGCAGGTGAACACGATCATGGACCGCGGCGTCACGGTGCTGTCGGGCCACGGCTTTTACACAAAAGAAGCCAAGGAAGTGCTGTATATCGTCATCAGCAAGCAGGAAGTCTCCCAACTCAAAAAGATCGTGAAGCAGGCGGACAAAGACGCGTTCGTGACGATTCACGACGTGCGCGACGTGTTCGGCGAAGGGTTCGTGGACATCTCCAAGTAGGTTCGAATAAGCGTTTTTTCAAAATAACGGGGTTCCCGGGCCTCGCGGCCCGGAAACGAGAAGGAGCGGAATCAAGCGGATGCTGGTGTCCAAAGTATTGAACAACAATGTCATTATTGCGGACGATCCGCAGTACGGCGAAGTGGTCGCGATCGGAAAAGGGATCGGATTCGGACGGGCGGAGCGGGATTCGATCGAGCCGGAAGCGGCCGAGAAAATGTTTATTTTGCGCAGCCGGCGCGAGCAGGAGCAGTACAAGCAGCTGCTGCCGCAGGTCGACGAGAAGCTGATCGAAGTGATGAACGAAGCGATCCAGACGATCGGCGCGCGCAGCGCTTCGCCGCTCAACGAGCATATCCACGTCGCGCTGACCGACCATATCGCGTTTGCGCTCAAGCGGATCGAGCAGGGCATCATGTTCCAGAATCCGTTTCTGTACGAGACCAAAGAGATCTACCCGGAAGAATACGAGCTGGCCGAATACGTCGTGGGGCTGATCGAAGACCGGCTGGGCACGTCGCTCGGCCCCGACGAAGTCGGCTTCGTGGCGCTGCATATCCACAGCGCGATCACGAACCGGCCGATCGGCGAAGTGCGGGGACATTCGGAGCTGATCTCGGATCTGGTCGATCTGATCGAACAGAATATCGAAGGCGGCCTGAACCGGGGCAGCCTCGATTATTCGCGCCTGCTGACCCATCTGCGCTTCGCGATCGAACGGGTATGCCGCGGAGAGGAAGTCCGGTCCACCAACCGGCTGGAAGAACTGCTCGCGCGCGAGTACCCGGAGATGTATTCGCTCGCCTGGAAGCTGACCAAAGTGATGGAGAAAAGGCTGGGCCTGCCGGTATACAAAGCCGAATCCAGCTATTTGACCGTGCATCTGCAGCGTCTGGCCGACAAAGAAGCGTTATAAATTTTGGGTGTGAAAGGGCTTGCCAAGCTCTTGGCGCTTTGCTATAATGACCGACGTAAGCCAACTTAAAACGATCTTTGTAACGATGTGTCACTGATACGATCAGGCATGAATCGATACGGAGAATAAAACGCATACTCTTGAACAGGACCGATCTATACCCGGGGGTCCGTGCAGGAGAGTATTCCTTTTATTTTTCGTGCGTTCATGCCTTTTTTGCGTCTTCCGAAGGCACTTTCGTTCGGGATCGGTCGAAAACAAAGAAAATCAAATACACAACAAGAGGAGTTGCGCATCGATGTTCAAGAAATTGTTTGGACTTTTGCAGCGGGTCGGCAAAGCGGTCATGCTGCCCGTCGCCATCCTGCCTGCGGCAGGTCTGCTGCTGGCGATCGGCACGCTGCTGGTCAGCCCCGACTTCCTGGAACTGGCTCCCATGCTGGACGTCCAGTGGGTACAGTCGGTAGCGACCGTATTGATGAAGGCGGGCGACATCGTCTTCGCCAATCTGCCGCTGCTGTTCGCGGTCGGCGTCGCCGTCGGCTTGTGTGACGGCGAAGGCGTCGCGGGCCTCGCGGCTATCGTCGGCTTCCTGATCATGAACGTGACGCTTGGCGTCGTCGTCGGCGTAACGCCGGCGCTGACCAGCGAAGCGGGTCTCGGCTATGCGAGCGTGCTCGGCATTCCGACGTTATCGACCGGGGTGTTCGGCGGTATCATTATCGGTATATTGGCCGCGGCCATGTACAAGCGGTTCTTCCGGATCGAACTGCCGTCGTATCTCGGCTTCTTCGCCGGCAAACGTTTCGTTCCGATCATGACGGCCGCGATGTCGATTCTGGTCGGCCTGCTGCTCGTCATCATCTGGCCTCCGATCCAGCACGGCCTGAACTCGCTGTCGAACGTCATGATCAACGGCAACCCGACGCTGTCGGCGTTCGTCTTCGGCGTCATCGAACGTTCGTTGATCCCGTTCGGCCTGCATCACATTTTCTACTCGCCTTTCTGGTACGAATTCGGCGAATACGTCAACAAAGCGGGCGAAGTGTTCCGCGGCGACCAACGGATCTTCATGGCGCAGATGCGCGACGGCGTCAAATTCACGTCCGGCATGTTCATGACCGGCAAATTCCCGTTCATGATGTTCGGCCTTCCGGCTGCGGCATTGGCGATCTACCATGAAGCCCGTCCGGAACACAAGAAGTACGTAGCCGGCATTATGGGTTCCGCGGCGCTGACTTCGTTCCTGACCGGTATTACCGAGCCGCTGGAATTCTCGTTCCTGTTCGTGGCTCCGATCCTGTTCGGTATTCACGTTATCTTCGCGGGTCTGTCGTTCATGACGATGCAGCTGCTCGACGTGCATATCGGCATGACGTTCTCCGGCGGCCTGATCGACTTCCTGCTGTTCGGGGTACTGCAGAACCGTACGCCGTGGTGGAACGTCATCATCGTCGGCCTCGTGCTGGCGGTCATCTACTACTTCGGATTCCGCTTCGCGATCCGCAAGTTCAACCTCAAGACGCCGGGCCGCGAAGAACCGACCGAAGAGTCGGCGAACGCTTCGGCGAGCAAAGGCACGGCCGGCGAACTGCCGCAGAACATCTTGTCGGCGCTCGGCGGACGCGAGAACATCTCCAACCTGGACGCCTGCATCACGCGTCTTCGCGTTCAGGTCAACAACGTCGGCAGCGTCGACAAAGACCGCCTGAAGACGCTCGGCGCCGCAGGCGTGCTGGAAGTCGGCAACAACATCCAGGCAATCTTCGGCACCCGTTCCGATACGATCAAATCGCAGATCCAGGACATCATGTCCGGCCGCACGCCGGTCGAAGCGCCGGCCGCGGCCGTGGAACTTCCCGAGAAAAACGCAGATGCCGCCCAAGCGGTGGACGTGCTGAACGAAGAAATGATCGTGTCGCCGGCCAACGGCGAACTGCAGGACATTTCCAACGTACCCGATCCGGTCTTCTCGCAGCGCATGACGGGCGACGGATTCGCGGTGCTGCCTTCGGACGGAAATATCGTGTCGCCGGTCAACGGAACGATCTTCAACGTGTTCCCGAGCAAGCATGCGATCGGTATCATGTCGGAAGGCGGCAAAGAAATTCTGGTCCATATCGGCGTCAATACCGTTAAACTTAAAGGCCAAGGGTTTAATGTATTGGTAGCGGAGGGCGATGCCGTCATGGCCGGACAGCCGATTCTCGAAGTCGACCTGGCTTACGTGCAGGAACATGCCCCTTCGATCATGACTCCGGTTATCTTCTCCAACCTGCCGGAAGGCGCCAAGGTTACCCTGCTCAAGAGCGGCACGGTCAAAGCGGGAGAAGAAAACATCGTTTCGATCAAGTAATCGAGCAAAAAGAAGTCAAACGTGCAAAAAGTAGGCAAGCGTGCAAAATGCAAGCAGGTAAGCTATAATAAGTATGGTTACTTTAAAAACAGAAGACATTGGAGGAATTCAATCATGGAAAAAACATTCAACATCGTAGACGAAGACGGTATCCACGCTCGCCCGGCAACGGCGCTTGTCAATACGGCTAACAAATTCAAATCGACGGAATCGTTCGCGGAAGCCAACGGCAAACGCGTTACGCTGAAATCGATTCTGGGCGTTCTGTCCCTCGGTCTGGAAAAAGGATCGACGCTGACACTGATCACGCAGGGCGAAGAAGAAGGCGCGGCTCTCCAGGCTCTGGAAGACGTTATGGTCGGAGAAGGTCTGGGCGAAGTCAATGCTTAATATTTCCGGAATCGCGGCTTCGGCCGGCATCGCTATCGCTAAAGCGTTTCGCCTGGAGCATCCGGATTATACCGTAACGCAAAAAACGGTTAAAAATGCTGAAGCGGAAATCGCCAAACTCGACGACGCGCTTGCGAAATCGCAAGTCGAGCTTGAGCGGATCAAAGAACGTACGCTTCAGGAACTCGGTGCCCAAAAAGCGGAGATCTTCGAATCGCATCTGCTGATTCTGAACGATCCCGAGCTGATCAGCCCGGTCAAAGACATGATCACGAACGATCAGGTCAATGCCGACTACGCGCTCAACGAGACGTCCAAACAGTTCGTTTCCATGTTCGAGAACATGAAGAGCGTGTATCTGCAGGAACGCGCAGCCGACATGAAGGACGTGACCAAGCGCATCTTGGGCCATCTCCTCGGTCTGAACGTGCAGAACCCTGCGGAGATCAGCGAAGAAGTGATCGTCATCTCCGAAGACCTTACGCCTTCGGATACGGCGCAGCTGAACCGCAAATACGTCAAAGGCTTCACGACGAACATCGGCGGACGCACATCCCACTCGGCCATCATGGCCCGCTCGCTCGAAATTCCGGCCGTAGTCGGAACGAAGAACGTGCTGGAGCAGGTAGAGCCGGGCGATCTCGTCATCGTCGACGGTCTCGAAGGCCAGATCATCGTGAATCCGAGCGATGAAGTGGTAGCCGAATATCGCGACAAGCAGGTCAAATACGACGAGCAGCGCGCCGAATGGCGCAAGCTGCGCGAAGAGCCGACCGTATCGACCGACGGCGTCCACGTCGAACTGGCAGCCAACATCGGCACGCCGAACGACGTGGCCGGCGTGATCGATAACGGCGGCGAAGCGGTCGGTCTGTACCGGACCGAATTCCTGTACATGGGCCGCGACAAGCTTCCGTCCGAAGACGTGCAGTACAACGCATACAAGACCGTGCTGGAGAAAATGGCCGGCAAGCCGGTCGTCGTCCGTACGCTCGACATCGGCGGCGACAAGGAACTGCCTTATCTCGATCTGCCGAAAGAGATGAATCCGTTCCTCGGCTTCCGCGCGATCCGGTTGTGCCTGGATCGTCAGGACATCTTCCGCACCCAGCTCAGAGCGCTGCTGCGCGCAAGCGTACACGGCGATCTGCGCATCATGTTCCCGATGATCGCGACACTCGTCGAGTTCCGGGACGCGAAGGCGCTGCTTGAAGAAGAACGCGCGAACCTGATCGGCGAAGGCGTAGCCGTCGCCGACCATATCCAGCTCGGCATCATGGTCGAAATTCCTTCGACCGCCGTACTGGCCGACCAATTCGCGAAGGAAGTCGATTTCTTCAGCATCGGCACCAATGACCTGATCCAGTACACGATGGCCGCGGACCGTATGAACGAACGCGTCTCGTACCTGTATCAGCCCTACAACCCCGCTATTTTGCGCCTGGTTGACATGGTTATCAAAGCGGCGCACAAAGAAGGCAAATGGGCCGGCATGTGCGGCGAAATGGCCGGCGATTCCGTCGCTATTCCGCTGCTGCTCGGTCTTGGCCTCGACGAATTCAGCATGAGCGCCACGTCCATCCTGCCGGCGCGCAGCCAGATCTCCAAATTGTCCCGTGCGGACATGCAGGAACTGGCCGCGAAGGCACTGGAATGCGGCACGGCTGAAGAAGTCGTCGCTCTTGTCGAAGCGATCCAAGTCTAACGATCGTTTTCACGTATTTCGTACCATTCGTTCGATCCGCAAGATCTCTGTTGCTCCGGCGTGTTCGCCGAGCATCTTGGCACGCCGAAGCTGCGTCCGTCCGGTTCCCTGTGGGAGCCGGATTTTTTTGTTTGCCGCGGAAATATCCGCAAGCTTGTTTATTTTTCCGCAAAAAAAGAACCGGCAGACTTCTGCCGGTTCCCCGCCGCTTACCACAGGCTCTGAATATTTACGCCTTTGGGCTCCGCCTGCGGATCGCTTTCGTTAATATGGTCGTAGAACATGACCCCGTTCAGGTGATCCAGTTCATGCTGCATGACGATCGCGGGATAGCCTTTGAGCTTCAGCAGCACTTCCTTGCCGTTCTCGTCGTACGCTTTGAGCTTGATCTTCTCGTAGCGCGGCACGATGCCTTCGACCGGACGGTCGACGGACAGGCAGCCTTCGCCGTCCGGCAAATACGTCATCGCCGCCGAATGGCTGACGATTTTCGGATTGAACAGCTTATGGGCGTACAGCGTCGGATTCTCTTCTTCGTCTTCCATGATGTCTGTGAACAGCACGGCGAACATGCGGCGGTCGAGGCCAACCTGGTTGGCGGAGATGCCGACGCCGGCGCGCAGGCCGTATTGCTCGGCCAGTTCGTCGTCCTGGCTTTCTTCGAGATAACGCATCATGGCGTCCATCGCGTTGCGGTCCGCATCGGAGAGCGGGAATTTCACTTCCGCTACCTTGCGGCGCAAAATGTCATGACCTTCGCGGACGATATCGTCCATGGTGATTCGGTAACCTTTATCTGTGAGTGACATAATCGTGAGATCCCTCGGCTTCCTCAAAATGTGTTGGGGTGAAACGGAAAAGGCCGCCGGCTTTGCGTCTTGGACGCAACAGGCGGACCTTCTTCTATTATGAAGCGGGGCGTGGCAAAAGAAAAGCCGCTTTTCCGGAAAAGTCCGGAAAGCGGCGGGGGAGAAAGGGATATACACACGCAGGATTCGGGATCGGCTTAGCTGCAGGCGCAGTTCAACACCGGTTTGCGCGCGGCGTTCGTCTCGTCGAGACGGGTAACCGGTGTCGTGTACGGCGCATTCAGCAGCAGTTCCGGATTTTCCTCGGCTTCGCGGGCGATCCGGATCATCGTGTCGATAAATCCGTCGAGCGTTTCTTTGCTTTCCGTCTCGGTCGGCTCGATCATGATGCACTCTTCGACGTTGAGCGGGAAATAGATGGTCGGCGGGTGATACCCGAAATCGAGCAGCCGCTTGGCGACGTCCAGCGTGCGCACGCCGTATTTTTTCAGGCCGCTGCCGCTCATGACGAATTCGTGTTTGCACGGGCCGGCGAACGGCACTTCGTAATGGTCTTTGAGGCGGGCCATCATGTAGTTGGCGTTGAGCACGGCGCATTCGGAGACGCGGCGCAGGCCGTCCGGGCCGTATGTGCGGATATAGGCGTACGCGCGCACGAGAATGCCGAAGTTGCCGTAATACGCTTTGACGCGGCCGATCGAAGTCGGCGACGCGGCGGCAAAATCGTACGAGCCGTCTTCGAGCTTCTCGACGACCGGAGCCGGCAGGTACGGGATCAGGATCGACTTGACGCCGACCGGACCCGCGCCGGGACCGCCGCCGCCGTGCGGCGTGCTCATCGTTTTGTGCAAGTTGAGATGCACGACGTCGAAGCCCATGTCGCCCGGGCGGGTAATGCCCATGATCGCGTTGGAGTTGGCGCCGTCGTAATAGAGCAGGCCGCCCGCTTCGTGCACGATCTGCGCGATTTCGACGATTTGTTCTTCGAACAGTCCGAGCGTGCTCGGATTGGTCAGCATGAGAGCGGCCGTGTCGGAACCGACGGCGGCGCGCAGCGTGTCGAGATCGACCATGCCTTTGGCGTTCGACGGAATGGTCACCGTCTCGAAGCCGGCCACGGTCGCGCTCGCCGGATTGGTGCCGTGCGAAGAGTCCGGCACGATTACTTTGGTGCGCTGATGTTCGCCGCGTTCTTCATGATAGCTGCGGATCATCATCAGGCCCGCCCATTCGCCGTGCGCGCCGGCGGCCGGCTGGAGCGTAACGGCGTCCATGCCGGTCAGCGCGGCCAGGTCATTCTGGAGCGTGTACATCAGCTCAAGCGCGCCCTGCGCGCTCGACACCGGCTGATACGGGTGGATCTTGGCGAAGCCGGCGTAGCGGGCCACGTCTTCGTTGATCTTCGGATTGTATTTCATCGTGCAGGAGCCGAGCGGATAGAAGCCGTTGTCCACGCCGAAGTTGCGGCGGGACAATCCCGTGTAATGGCGGATCACGTCGACTTCGTACACTTCCGGCAGAGCGGCGGCATCGCTGCGCTTGAATTCGGCCGGGAGCCAGTCCGCGGCTTCTTCTTCGCTGACCGGCACGTCGCAGTCCGGCAGCGAATAGGCGACGCGGCCGGGGGTGCTGAGTTCGAAAATCAGGGCGCAATCTTCTTTGGCGTCGAGGCCTGTCGGCGTCGTCAGATCGAGGCTCGTGTTCATAGACTTCCCTCCAAAATTTCCGCGAAGCGGTCGATGTCTTCCTTGGAACGTCTTTCGGTGACGGCGATCAGCAGGGCGCTGCCCAGTTCCGGATACTCGCGCGACAGGTTATAGCCGCCGATGAAGCCTTCTTCCAGCAGCTTTTCGTTCAGGGCGTCGATATCTGTGCCTTCCGGCAGCTTCAGCACGAACTCGTTGAAGAACGGCGAAGTGAAAGCGGGCTCCACGTCATGGATCGAACCGAGCTGCTTGGCGGCGTAATGGGCTTTTTTGAGATTCAGGTCGCAGACGTCGATCATGCCCTGGCGGCCCATAACGGACAGGTAGACCGAAGCGGACAAAGCGAGCAGCGCCTGATTGGAGCAGATGTTCGACGTCGCTTTGTCGCGGCGGATATGCTGCTCGCGCGCCTGAAGCGTCAGCACGAAGCCGCGCTTGCCGTTTTTGTCGGTCGTCTGGCCCACGATCCGGCCGGGAATTTTGCGCATAAGCGCTTTGGAGACGGCGAAGTAGCCGCAGGTCGGTCCGCCGTACGAACCGGAGATGCCGAGCGGCTGCGCGTCGCCGACCGTGATGTCCGCACCGAGCCGGCCCGGCGCTTCCAGCAGGCCGAGCGACAGCGGGTTCGCGCTGACGACCAGCAGTCCTTTTTGCGCATGGACGAGTTCGCCGATACTTTTGACGTTTTCCACAGCGCCGAAGAAGTTCGGCGACTGGACGAGTACCGCCGCAGTATCGTCGTCGATCATGTTTTCCAGCTGCTTCAGGTCGGTCACGCCGTTCTCGAAGCCGGCTTCAACCACTTCGATGCCGAGTCCGTACGCGTACGTGCGCACGACCGCCCGGGTCTCCGGATGCACCGTGCTCGCAATAATGATCTTTTTGCGTTTGGTGGCGCCGCTTGCGAGCGAAGCCGCTTCGGCCATCGCCGTCGCGCCGTCGTACATGCTGGCATTGGCGACTTCCATGCCGGTCAGCTCGCAGATGTACGATTGGAACTCGAAGATCGCCTGCAGTTCGCCCTGGCTCACTTCCGGTTGGTACGGCGTGTAGGCCGTATAAAATTCCGAGCGCGAGATGACGTGGTTGATGACGACCGGAACCTGGTGATCGTACAGCCCGGCTCCGAGGAAGCTGGCGTAGCGGTCGCTGTCGGCATTTTTGCCGGCGAGCTGCGTCATATGGCGCAGCAGCGCCGCTTCGTCCAGAGCGCCGGACATCGGCAGCGTGCCTTCGTAACGGACGTTTTTCGGAATGTCGACGAACAGGTCCTCCATGCTCTGCGCGCCTACGGCGGCGAGCATGTCGCGTTCGTTCTGCTCGGTCATCGGAATATAACGGTGCTTTTTCAAGGCGTATTCACTCCTTTTTCGGATGGGGCGTTGTCGGACGGGCTATGTTGAATAAGCGCTTTGTGCGCCGGGGTGTTTTTGTAAAAAGGAGCTTTGACGACTTCGGCCTGCAGCTTCTTGCCGCGGATCTCGACTTCGATCTTCGTGCCGATCGCCGCGAATTCCGCGTCGATCAGCGCCAGCGCCAGATTGCGTTTGAGCGTCGGCGACTGCGTGCCGGTCGTCACTTCGCCGATCCGGCGTCCTGCGGCGAAGACGGGGTAATGCGAGCGCGCGATGCCGCGGTCGATCATCTCCAGGCCGACGAGCTTGCGCGGCACGCCGGCTTCTTTCTGGGCGGCCAGCGCTGCGCGGCCGATGAAGTCGCTTTTGCCGAGCTTGACGAAGTAGCCGAGGCCGGCTTCAAGCGGCGTGATGTCCGCCGACAGCTCCTGCCCGTACAGCGGCAGCTTGGCTTCGAAGCGCAGCGTGTCGCGGGCGCCGAGCCCGCACGGCAGCAGCCCGAACGGTTCGCCGGCGGCGATCAGATCGCGCCAGATTGCCCCGGCGGATTCGGGAGCGGCGTAGATCTCGAATCCGTCTTCGCCGGTATAGCCGGTGCGGGACACATAAGCCGCCGGGCCTTCGAACGCGTTCGTCGCGATGAAATGGAACGGCTTGAGCTCGTCGAGCGCCGGCTCGGCGCACACCTGCTTGAGAATTTCCAGCGAAGCCGGACCTTGCAGCGCGATCAGCGCGGTGCCTTCCGAAGCGTCGCGGAATTCGACCGATTCGGGCAGATGCGACTGGATCCACTGCGCGTCTTTGTCGATATTACCGGCATTGACGACGAGCATATACTGTTCTGCGCCGATCCGGTAGACGAGCAGATCGTCCACGACGCCTCCGTTTTCGTAACACATGAACGTATAGACCGCTTGCCCGTCTGCCAGCGATCGAATATCGCCGGTCGTAAGGACCGATAGGAAGTCTTCGACGCCTTCGCCGCTGAGCATGAATTCGCCCATATGCGAGACGTCGAACAATCCCGCACGTTCTCGCACGGCTTCGTGTTCTTTTTGAATGCCGAAGAACTGAACGGGCAGGTCCCAGCCGCCGAAATCGATGCAGCGGGGTTCGCCGGTCTCCGCATACAGCGGGTAGAGCGGGGTACGCTTGAGAGAAGTCATCGTGTAAGAGTCTCCTTCGGAAATCGGATTTGGTGTTGGATGGCGCGAAAAAGGACAGGTCCCCAAAGACCGGCTCTTTAGGTCGCCGAAGCGAAAAAAGGGCCTGATCGAAAGGGCTCTGTCCTTGATACCTGAGAGTTACCCCGCCGCCGAATTCCGATCAAGTGCGATCGGGACATGCAGCAGGTTTCCCCTTGGGTGATCCGCCTGCGGTCCGGGTTCGAAAATTCCGGCTGCGCGGATGCTCTCCAGAGTGGCGTCCGGCACAGGTCCTTTTGCCTGAGAGATTCACCGCTTGACGCGAGGTCCATAGACCTTGCTCCAATGTTCGGTTTACTCCTTCGGCGGCACCCGCAAAGCCATTCTCGCTTCCGGTGCTCTCTCCCTATGCTTTCACTCGCCTATGCGTCAATCGTCGAACGTTCGTGTTTTGCCAAATGCGGATCAAATGCTTTATCCTAATTATTAAGGGATGCGGCACCCCGTTGTCAACAAAACTTTACGTAGTCCAAAAAATATTGTGAGGAACATTGACACGTCAAATAGGCTGCCGTAAGCTAAAAGCATTGAAAATTCCCGAACAACGCAAAGAGCACATCAGCCGAATGTTCGGCAATACACCGAAATGGAGCGAACTTACAATGAGCGAAGTCAAAGCGGGTTTGTACTATACCAAAGATCACGAATGGGTGGAAAAGCTGGAAAACGGCAATCTGCGTCTGGGCATTACCGATTTTGCGCAGCATCAACTGGGCGATATCGTGTTCGTCGAACTGCCGGAAGCCGGCGCGGCGGTTGAAGCGGAAGGCAGTATCGGTTCGATCGAATCGGTCAAAACGGTCTCCGACCTGTTCTGTCCGGTCGGCGGCACGATCGCGGCGGTCAACGGCGCGCTTGAGACCGAACCGGAACTCGTCAACGGCGCACCGTACGGCGAAGGCTGGATGATCGAAATCGAGCCGGACGGCGCGGCGGAAGGGCTGCTTGCCGGTCTGCTGACGCCCGAGCAGTACGAAGCCGAGCAGGCCGACTGATTCGGGATGACAACCCCGATAAGGCTGGAAGAAAGCGAAGCGCCGATCTCGGCCGCCGATCTGGACGCGCTGGAGCGGCGGTTCGGCTTTGCGTTCCCGCTTTCTTTTAGGACGCAATATTTGAAGTTCAACGGAGGCTACCTGCCGGAAGAGCGGATGGAGCGGCAGCGGATGGCTTTCGGCGGGTTCGAACCGATCCGATACAGCACTCTGCCGGCGGAGACGCTGTATCTCGATCTGCTGGAAGCTTTCCCGCAGCTGGAAGGTCTGTTTCCGTTCGCGCACGATCAGGGAGGCAGTTCGTTTCTGATCGCGCTCGGCGAACGTGCCGACTTGGGCCGGATCTATATTTGGCTCATGGACGGCGAAGAACTGCTGCCTGTCGCCGATTCGTTCGACGAGTTCGTCGACCTGCTGTGGGGAGAGTAGCCAAGGTTTGAAGCCTGCGCGGCGGTCGCGGGCTTTTTTGTCGTTTATCCAATTGTCACGGACCGGCGCCCTGGTTTATGATGGACAGTAAGCGAACACCGTTCCGACACAAACTGGAGAAGTGCGAAGGAGGCGAACGGATTGACGGACAAAACGGCGCTCGTAACGGGAGCGAATTCGGGCATGGGCTTGGCGACTTCCGCCGGTCTGGTCCAAAAAGGGTATCGCGTGCTTATGGCATGCCGCAGCCGGGAACGCGGGGAAGAAGCGCTGGCGCGGATTGGGCAGTCCGGAGGACCCGGCTCGGCGGAACTTGTGCTGTGCGATCTGGCCGATCTGGCTTCGATCCGCCGCTTTGCCGACGACGTGCACGGGCGTATTTCGTCGCTCGACGTGCTGATCAACAACGCGGGCGTCGTCAGCCCCAAGCGGCAGGAGACGAAGGACGGCTTCGAGCTTGCGCTCGGCGTCAATCATCTGGGCCATTTTCTGGCGACGAATCTGCTGCTGGACCTGATCAAGCCGGCCGAAGGCCGGATTGTCGTCGTGGCGTCCGGCGCGTACAAGGCGGGGCGTATCCATTTCGAAGATCCGCATCTGCGGGACGGATACAATGTGGTCAAATCGTACGGCCAGTCCAAGCTTGCGAATATCCTGTTCGCGCGCGAGCTGGCGCTGCGCCTGTATGCGGACGGCGTCGCCGTCAACTCGCTGCATCCGGGAGCCGTGCTGACGCAGCTCGGCGTCAACCGCGGAACAGGCTTCGGGCAGGGCGTGTATCGGGCGCTCGGGCGGATGCCTTCGTTCCAGACGCCGGAAGAAGGCGCTTCGACGGCCGTTTATTTGGCGGACAGCCCGGAAGTGGAAGGCATTTCGCGGGAATACTTTTACCGGAGCCGCCCCAATCGTCTGGACCGCAAAGCGGAAGACGACGAGACGGCCGCGCGCCTGTGGGCCTGGAGCGAGCACGAAGTCGGTCTGTGAAAATCGGCCCGCGGCATGGAGGCTAACGTTGATTCTGACGTCGAGCGGTGCAGCGGGTGTCCAGTTACGCACAACGGTTCTTCGGAGCAAACGGGGTGCAGCCAAGCCAAGCCAAGCAAAGTCCAAACGGGGGAAGTCCAAATTTTGACGGCCGATTCCGATCGGCCCATACGACGATGGGGGAAAAGACATGACGACATCCAAAGAAGCGGCATCCGGTCAACCGGCATCCGATCCAACAGCAGCCAAGTTAGCGGCAGTTGACCCGCAATCATCCGGCCCGGTGCCGGCGATCGAACTGGCCGCGTTCGAAGACCTGCCGGCCATCGTGGACATTTACAATTCGACGATAGCGGGACGCATGGTGACGGCCGATCTCGAACCGATCACGGTCGAGAGCCGCCACGCCTGGTTCGAAGAGCACGAGCCGGCCCGGCGCCCGCTCTGGGTCATGCGGCGCGACGGCCGCGTCGCGGCGTGGATCAGCCTGCAATCGTTCTACGGCCGTCCCGCTTATGACGCCACCGCCGAAGTGAGCATTTACGTCGACGAGGCGCTGCGCGGCACCGGAGCCGGCAGCCGCCTGCTGGAGAAAGCGATCGCGGAAAGTCCGGCGCTCGGCGTGAATACGCTGCTCGGCTTCGTGTTCGGACATAATGTGCCGAGCTTGAGACTGCTGCAAAAATACGGGTTCGAATCGTGGGGCAATCTGCCGCGCGTGGCCGTATTGGACGGAGTGGAACGGGATCTCGTCATTTTGGGGCTGCGCCTCAACCCGTAACGGCGGTCCGAAGACCGCGGCAAAAGAACGGAGTGTCGACGACACTCCGTTTTTTCATAGGCGCAGGAGGTTTTTTTTAGGCAAAAAGTGTAGAAAAAGTGCGTCCGTTAGGCGATTTGCGTCCAATATAACTAGGAAGCCGGGCGGCGTGCGCAGCCGCTGCGCCGCATGCCCGCAATATCGCATGGACAAACAAGATTTTGGAGCGAGGGGGAAGGGATATGACCGATATGCTGAACTTTAACGATACGCTGGACTGTCCCGATTTCGAAGCTTATCCCTACGGGGATTTGGGACTGACGTTTTCGCCGCAGTACTGCACGTTCAAGGTGTGGGTGCCCGGCGCGGAACAGGTGCGGATCGCGATTTACGAAGACGCGGGCACGTACGGAGCCGACGGGCGGGTGACCGACCATTCCGGCGGACGCGAACTGACGATGGAAGAAGACGAGTACGGGGTATGGAGCATCGTCGTGCCGGGCGATCTCGAAGGACATTATTACCTCTATCACATTACGTACAAAATCGGCGAACACGAGAACAGCCGGTACGTGGTCGATCCGTACGCCAAAGCTTCGTCGGCCAACGGCCAGCGCGGCGCGATCGTCAACATGAAGCGTACCGATCCCGAGAATTGGGAGAACGATCTTCGCCCGCCGCTTCGGCATGCGGTCGATTCGGTCGTCTACGAGCTGCATGTGCGGGACTTTTCTTCTTCGGAAGACGCGAAGATGAACCATTCCGGCCAGTATCTGGCGTTTGCCGAGAGCGGCATCCGGACCCGTGAAGGCCGCAAGATCGGGATCGACCATCTGGAAGAACTGGGCGTGACGCACGTCCATCTGCTGCCCGTGTACGATTACTGCACGCTCAACGAATGCGACGTGACGCCCGATGCGTACAACTGGGGGTACGATCCGCAAAACTACAACGTGCCGGAAGGTTCGTATTCGTCCGACCCGCACAATCCGGAAGCCCGGATCCGCGAGTTGAAAAAGATGGTACAGGCGCTGCATGCCCGGGGCATCCGCGTCGTCGTGGACGTCGTGTTCAACCATACGTTTTCGGTCGAAGACGGGCCGTTCGATCCGGTGGTGCCGGGCTATTATTACCGGTTCAACAAATACGGGCAGCTCAGCAACGGTTCCGGCGTCGGCAACGAACTGGCGACCGAACGCCCGATGGTGCGCAAATACATTCTCGATTCGCTGCTGTACTGGGCGGAAGAATACCATATCGACGGGTTCCGGTTCGACCTGATGGGCCTGATCGACACGACGACGATGCGCACGGTCGCGTCGGTGCTGCACGAGAAAGTCGATCCGACGATTCTGATCTACGGCGAGCCGTGGACCGCGCTGGATTCGCCGCTGCGCGAGCTGACGCTCAAAGGGTCCCAGCAGGGCGGAGGCTTCGCCGTGTTCAACGACAACTTCCGCAACGCGCTCAAAGGCGACGGCGACGGCTGGGGAACCGGCTTTATCAGCGGCGCGCCCGGCAAGGAAGGCGAGGTTGCGCAGGGACTGCGCGGATCGGTCCACGATTTCGCGGCGGAACCGGCGGAGAGCGTCAATTACGTCACTGCGCATGACAACCTGATTCTGTGGGACAAGCTGGTCAAGTCGCGCGGACAGTGGGAAGCGGCGGGGCTGATCGAATTCGACAACGGCAAGCCGGCGTCGGGCCAGACGGCGGCCGAAGCGGTCGCGGCCTGCGATCCGCACCGTATGCTCGGCGAAGATCCGCTGGAACATGATCTGGTCAAAAGACAGCTGCTCGCCTACGGGCTCGTGCTCACTTCGCAGGGCATTCCGTTTATCAGCGCGGGCGACGAGCTGCTGCGCAGCAAATTCGGCGACCATAACAGCTATCGCAGCCCGGACGCGGTCAACGCGATCCGCTGGAACAACAAAGACCGGTTCTATCCGGTCACGGATTATATCCGGGGACTGATCGAGCTGAGACGCTCGCACCGGGCGTTCCGCCTCAAGACGCGCGGCGATATCGAAAAACATATGGACGTGTTCCGCATGCACGGCGGAGTGGTCGGCTTTACGCTGAACGACCATGCCGGCGGCGACTTGTGGCGGACGATCGCCGTTGTGCACAACGCGACGGAATCGGAGCAGGGCATCGAACTGCCGGCGCGCGGACGGCCGTGGAAGATCGTCGTCGACGGACGCCGGGCCGGCACGCAGGTGCTGGGCGAGACGGGCGATTACATAAGCGTGCCGCCGCTGTCGAGCCTGGTGCTGTACGACGAAGAAGACGATTACGTGCCGGAGCCGGCGCAGCTCGAATGGGAAAACATGCCGGGCGTTGTCCAGCCCGGCGAGAAAGTGTTCCTGCACGCGACCGTGCGGGATCAGCGCGGGCGCCGCATGCCCGAAGTGCCGGTCTCGTACCTGTCTTCCGATCCCGAGAAGATCATCATCCGGCGCGACGGTTCGGCCTGGACGATCGGGCAGGGCCGGGCGCTGATCACCGCGGTCTGCGGCGATATGCAGAGCAGCACGGCGATTCTGATCGAGCGCCGCACGCTGCACCAGCTCGGCATCGCCATGGAAGACGAAGTGCGCCGCCTGTACGTCGGGCGCAGCCTCAAGCTGCGGGCCGAACCGAAAGATCCGTTCGGCAACCCGATGTCCGCTTCGCGCCTGGAATGGCGTTCGAGCGATGTCGGCATCGCGACCGTCAATCAGGCCGGCCGCGTAACGGGCATGCGCCCGGGCCGCGCGGTTATCTCGGTGTCCGGCGACGGCGTGCAGGCGCAGCTGGCGCTGAAAGTGCGCGAATATACGCCGCGCAAGCTCATTCTGGAATACGAGCGCGAAGATCTCGATTACGCGGGCTGGAATCTGTGGATGTGGGGCGCTTCCTTCGGCAGCCGGCGCGTCGATTTCCTCGGCGAGCAGGGCGGCGTGGCGTCGGTGCTGCTGGAAGTGGCACCCGATGCTGCGAGCCTCGGCTTTATCGTCCGGCATGAAGAATGGGAGAAAAAAGACATCGCCGCCGACCGCTACATCGACCTCGGCGTCATTACCGGAGGCTGGGTCCGCATCCGGATTCGCAGCGGCGAATTCCGCGTCTCCGCCGAAGCGCTGAACGAAGCCGATATTCCGGCGGAGCAGGAGAAGTTCGAGCGCTGGCAGCTCGAAGCCGACGAGCGCGCGGAGCAGGCGGCCCGAGCGGCCGAAGCTGCGGAAGCGGCGGCGGATCGCGAATCGGATAGCGAAGTGGGCGGAGACGGAGATGAAGTCGGCGAGGCGACTGGATACGGCGACGCGACCGGAGACCGGGTTGAAGACGCGGGCGGAGATGAAGTCGGCGAGGCGACTGGAGACCGGGTTGAAGACGCGGGCGGAGATGAAGTCGGCGAGGCGACTGGAGACCGGGTTGAAGACGCGGGCGGAGATGGAGTCGGCGAGGCGACTGGAGACCGGGTTGAAGACACGGGCGGAGATGGCGAAGCGGGAACCGGCGATGCAGCCGGGGAGAGCGGAGATTTCGGCCGGGCCAAGGAGGGCGAACAGGCGGACTGGGTTGAAGGCGCTGATCGAACCGAAGCGGCCGAACAGGCGGATTGGGTCGAAGAGGTGGATCAGGCTGAGGATGGTGAACAGTCGGATTGGGTCGAAGAGGCCGATTGGACGGACGAGGCCGAACAGGCAGGTCGGATCGAAGGCGCGGATCGGACCGAACAAGCCGAATCGGCGGATCTGACTGAAGATCCGGCTCGGGCTGACGAGCACGGCTCGACCGGGCCGAATGTCGAAGGCGCGGAAGCGGCCTCGGCAGATCCGCACGTCACGGATGCAGCGGCCGAAGCGGAAGCCCAGTTCGCTCGGGTCTCCGAAGCCGAACTGTCGTCTGTTCAGGCCGACGAAGGCTACAGCGAACCGGCACAGCCGAGCGCGGCCGGCTCCGATCACGCCGACGGCGAAGGCGCGCAGCGCCGGGCTTCGCAGCAGCCGGAGTCCGAACACACTGCCGGTGAAGGGGAACGCCCTGCAGCCGACGAACAGGCCGGCGAAGGCGCGAATGACGGCACCGAAGCGCCAAAAGACGGCCAAGACCGCGGCGCAGGCATCTAAGCGGCGGCCGGAGAGCTGCCCGACAGGCGGCGTTCCAAATATCGAACAACCCGACTCTCCATATGGAGAGTCGGGTTTTTTTGGCGTATTCCGTAACGAAGAAGATCGCACAGGGCTGCGACGTTACGCAAACTTCGGCAGCCCGATCACGTTCCGTGCGAAGACGGCCTGATCGAGCGTGAAGTCTTTGTCTGATCTCCTCAATCTTGATCCGCAGCAGCAATAACTGCGTAAATCCACTTATTTTCGCTCAAAAGCCGCCCGGATCGAAAATAACTGCACAGATCCACTTATTTTGCGGAAAAAAGAGCTTTTCGCTGCCCGAGCGATGAAATAACTGCTCTCTCGCAGTTATTTCTCGCGGCGTAGGCGGCCCGAAGAAAATAACTGCCCTCACGCAGTTATTTCTCACAGTACTAGCGGACGGAAGAAATTAGCTGCTCCCACGCATCTATTTCTCGTGTCTGTTTGGAAAAGAACACGTGCAAGTACAAAATTTGCCTACACCCACTTTAGAATTGGGAAATCCGCCCTTAGATAATCTTCTTTTTACACAATCGTCTAATAATGAAAAAACAAGAAGCAGGCTCTTCCAAAGAGCCTGCTTCTTGTTTGCCTATAAACCGTGCCTGTCGCGCTACTCGCGCCGCCGAGTCCCCGTGCTTGTCGCGTCCCCCGCGCTGCCACGTCCCCGTGCCTGTCGCGCTACCCGCGCCGCCACGTCCCCGTGCCTGTCGCGCCACCCGCGCCGCCGCGTCCCCGTGCCTGTCGCGCCACCCGCGCCGCCGCGTCCCCAGTCCCGCCGCTTCAGCAGGCCTTTACCCTTCCGACTCGTCAAAATACACCGCTTTGCCCGTACGGGCCGATTCGTAGATCGCTTCCAAAATTTCCGAGACGACGCACGCCTGTTCCGGCGTGACCGTCGGCGTCAGGTCGTGCTGGATCGCTTCGATCCAGCGGAACATTTCCACGTCGGCATCGCTTTGCGCGCTGCCTTCGTAGAAGGCTGCGCCGCCGGCGGAGAGGTCGACTTCCTTCGTGTACAGTCGGCCGAATTCTTCGCCGTTGATGCGCAGGCCATTCTTCATGTCCGCGCCGCCTTCGCTGCCGCTCAGGCTGCATTTGGCTTCGTCCACGTCGAGCGAGTTCAGCGCCCAGCTGGATTCCAGCGTGACCGTCGCGCCGTTCTCCATGACGATCATGCCGAACGCCGAATCTTCGACCTTGAATTCGGCCGGGTTCCACGGTCCCCAGGCGTTGGCCGCGTTCTCGCGTTGGGACAGCTCGTGGTACTTCGTGCCGAGCACGACTTTGGGCTTGTAATTGTCCATCATCCACAGCGTCAGGTCGAGCGCGTGGGTGCCGATATCGATCAGCGGGCCGCCGCCCTGCTTCTCTTCGTCGAGGAATACGCCCCAGGTCGGAACCGCGCGGCGGCGGATCGCGTGGGCTTTGGCGTAGTAGATATGGCCGAGCGTGCCGGCTTCGCACGCTTTTTTCAGATGCTGGCTGTCCGGGCGGAACCGGTTATTGTAGCCGATCGTCAGCTTTTTGCCGCTGCGCTCCGCCGCCTGTACCATGCGGCGCGCTTCGGCGGCCGTTTTGGCCATCGGTTTTTCGCACATGACGTGCTTGTCCGCTTCGAGCGCGGCGATCGAGATCGTCGCATGCGATTCGTTCGGCGTCAGGACGTGCACGATATCGATCGAAGCGTCGCGCAGCAGTTCGGCGTAATCGGTATAGACGGCGGCGCCTTCGGCTCCGTATCGGGATG
The DNA here is from genome assembly GCF_006542275.1 of Saccharibacillus brassicae. Classification (NCBI taxonomy): domain Bacteria; kingdom Bacillati; phylum Bacillota; class Bacilli; order Caryophanales; family Paenibacillaceae; genus Saccharibacillus; species Saccharibacillus brassicae. The sequence goes on along the minus strand of NZ_CP041217.1, from coordinate 864,101 downwards.
CCGCTTCGGCTGCGCGTTCCGGCACCAGATCGCAGAAAGCGACCAGTTCGACGTTGTTCAATTTGCTCAGGCTCGGCAGATGTTTGCCGTTGGCGATTCCGCCGCAGCCGACGATGCCGATTTTATACGTTTGGCTCATAGATATTCACCTCGTTTGGGGAGTGGTCGATCTGTCCGGGCGGCGTGTCGGCGGGATGCCGGTGCAGCTCGGATTGCTTGGCTTTGCGGTAGACGGACGGGGACGACCCCATTCGTTTGCGAAAAACGGTATGCAGGTAAGCGGCGGTCGAGAAGCCTTCGAGTTCCGCGATCCGCTCGATCGACAAGCTGCCGGTCCGCAGCCGGTCGCAGACGGCCTGAAGACGGATGTCTTCCAGCACGCGGCTGAACGGCCGCTCGCGATCGACGCCGCGGAAAATGCGCTGCAGCTGCCGCGGGCTGAGATCCAGCTTCTCCGCGACGTCTTCCAACCGCAGGCCGGACGTGTAATTCGCTTCCATGTAGCGGACAGCGTAATCGTAACGGTAAGCCGCCATGTCGCGGCTGGGCGCTTCCGTGCCGGTATCGCCGGAATCGTACGCCTGAATCGTTTTGAGCAGAATGCCGATCACCTGCATGCGGATATCGGTATAATAGCCGATCCGTTTGCTCTCGCACGCTTCGTACGCCTGCAGGAAGCACGGCATGGCGCCGTGGCTGTCGGCGGCGGGACGCAGCGGCAGCGCATTGAGCTTCTGCATGCATTCTTCGGCTTCCGCCGCTTCCCACGGATCGACGGAAGGATTGGGCCGGCGCACGATATCGACGTGCAGGCACAGCTCGTCCATCGCCTGGGCGCCGTCGGCTTCCTGATAATGCATGACGCCCGGCCCGGTCAGATACAGCAGCCCTTCCGACAGCGAGTGCGGCTGGTCGCCGAGAATGACCCGGCCCGCTCCGCGCGGAATGAAATGGAACTCGTACGTCGAATGATTATGGAAATTGATGATGCGCCCCGGCTCGAACGACGTCAGATGGAAGCGCAGCACGCGGATTTCGTAATGGCCCCAATGGACCGCAATATCAAGCCGCTCCAGAATGTCCCCTTTGTCGAACATGGCTTCGTAAGGGAACCCGGCGCGCGCGAAACGTACTGTCATCTACAGATCCAGCTCCCTCGGCGACACGACGCGTTTTTCGCGCGCGGAACGGTTGGAAGCTTCCATCAGCGAAGAGAGTTCGACGGCCGCGGCCATGTTTTCCGCAGCGGTCGTACCGGTCTGAATATGCCGCACCCACTGCTCGAAAGCGCTCTCCCGATTCGGCGGCAGAATCTGCTCGGTCCAGTCGGCAAGACTCTCGTCGCGTTTGGAACGAAGCAGCAGCTTGCTGTCTGGCGTGCCGTACAGAAGCGTCCCTTCCGTGCCGTGCACTTCGATCGTGAACGGCGAATGCGCGTTGACGAAGCCCGCTTCGACCGAAGCGATCGCGCCGGAGGCCGTGAACAGCGTCGCCAGGGCATTGTCTTCGACTTCGCGGTCCGTGACATAGCCGAAGTTTGCGCTGACGCCGGTGACCGGTTCGCCGAGGAACAGGGCGGACAGGTACATCGGGTGGCAGCCGAGATCGATCAGCGCGCCTCCGCCGCACTGCCGGGCATCGTAGAAGTGTTCGGGCAGCCAGCCGGCCAGCGCCCCGTCGTGGGAGAGCCGCACCCGCACGTACGTGACCCGGCCGAGCAGCCCGCGTTCGAGGATGTCCGAGATCGCAAGCGTGTAGCCGTCGTTCAGGCGCGGCAGCGAGACGGTCAATTTGACGCCGGCACGTTCGATTTCGGCCACGATGTCCGCTGTCTCCGCCGCGGTCGTCGCAATGACTTTTTCCGTAAACACATGCTTGCCCGCCCGCGCCGCCGCGACGATCACTTCTTTGTGGCGGTTCGTCGGCGCGTCGACGATCACCGCGTCCACGCTGCCGGAAGACAGCATGTCTTCAAGCGTCTCGTAATAAGGCACGCCGAGTTTCTCGGCCGCTTCGCGTCCGCGCTGCGGCACTTCGTCCCAGACGGCCGTTATTTCCGTATCGCCGTGTTCTTGAGCCTGACCGATATAATCCCAGGCGTGCACGTGCCAGAGACTGGCTTTGCCTATGCGAATCGTCAATGTGTCGTCCTCCTGTAATCCGTATCTAAAATTCTGACATTTCCCTCCTTAAAATAGCATAGCGTTCTTCCGAATTCACTAAAACGTCGCGACATTTCCTGTTCAATATCGCGACATGAATTTCGAACCGCGGCGCAAACCGCGATCGCTGCCGTGCCTTTTGTTTAAAGTCGCGCGTTTGCGGTTATCCCCTAAAGGTAGGTACTTGGACACAAGCAGCCCGGCCCGGACGTCTATGCAGGCGGCAGGCCGCGGCAAGAAGGAGGAGCGCGATGGAGTCGCAGCAGCAAAAACGAACAGGGGAACGCGAACAGCCGGGCAGCGGCGATGACTGGAAGGAAAGCGTGCTGTACCAGCTGTATCCGCCAAGCTTCAAAGACAGCGACGGCGACGGCTGGGGCGATCTCGGCGGCATGCTGGAAAAAGTAGATTATTTGGCGGAACTCGGCGTCGGCGCCGTCTGGATCGGACCGGTATGCGATTCGCCGATGGAAGACAACGGCTACGATATTCGCGATTACTATAAGATTCACGACGCGTACGGCACGATGGAGCAGCTCGAAGAATTGATCGCCAAGCTGCACGAGCGCGACATCCGGCTGATTATGGACATGGTCATCAACCATACGTCGGACGAACATCCGTGGTTCGAAGCGTCCCGGTCGTCTATCGACAATCCGTATCGTGATTACTATATCTGGAAGCCGCCGGGCGAAGACGGAGGACCACCGAACAACTGGCGTTCCTTCTCCGAAGAATCGGCCTGGGAGCTCGACGAAGCGACGGGCGAATACTACCTGCATATTTTCGATAAAAAACAGCCCGACCTGAATTGGGAAAACGCGGACATGCGCCGCGATCTGTACGAAATGATCCGCTTCTGGCTCGACAAAGGCGTGGACGGGTTCCGGTTGGACGCGATCAACATGATTTCGAAAGACCCGTCTTTTCCGAATGCGCCGGAAGAAGCCCGTCACCCGAGAGGGCAGCAGTTTTACAAAAACGGTCCGCGTATTCACGAGATGCTGCGCGAGCTGCACGAAGAGACGTTCGGCCGGTATCCGGGCACGCTGTCGCTCGGCGAAGCGCCGACGGTCACGATGGACGAAGTCGTCCGCTACACGGCGCCGGAGCGGCGCGAAATGGATATGGTGCTTCAGATGGAGCTGATCCGGCTGGGCAAAGATTTCGGCAATCCGTGGAAAATCGATCCCGATTGGTCGCCCGTGACGCTCAAGGAGAGCGTCGTCCGCTGGCACGCGGAAGTGTTCGGGCAGGGCGCGTACGCCACTTACCTGAACACGCACGACCATCCGCGCATGATCGGGACTTTGTTCGGCGGCGCGGCCGGGAAGTCCGAAGCGCAGGCCGGCGACCTGAACCAGGCGGCGGCCAAAGCGATCGGCACGTTCCTGCATACGCTGCCCGGCACCCCGCTCGTGTATCAGGGCGAAGAACTGGGCATGCCGAACGCCAATTACGGCTCGCCGGACGATTATCGCGACAAAGCGACGGTCGCCGCGTACAAGCGGCGCACGGACGAAGGCGAAGCGCCGGAAGACGTACTGCGCAGCCTGCATGCGCGCAGCCGGGACGGCGCGCGTTCGCCGATGCACTGGACCGGCGGCGAGCGGCGCGGATTCACGACCGGCACGCCGTGGATTCCGCTGTCGCCGGACGGGGTCGAAGCGAACGCGGAAGACGAACGCGCCGACCGGAATTCCGTGTTCCACCATTACCGCCGGCTGATCGAACTGCGCAAGCAGTCTCCCGTGCCGGCGCACGGCGACCTGACGATGCTTCCGCTGGAAGACGACTGGATCTTCGCCTATATCCGCGAAGCGGAAGGGGAGCGCTGGATGATGCTGGTCAATTTCTCGGCCGAGCCCCGGGAATGCCCGGTCAACGCCGAATGGGCCAGACTCGCCGAAGCGGGCGAGCTGCTGCTCGGCAGCGCTCCGGCGCATGCGGGCAGCGCCGGGGCAGGCGCTCCGTTCCGGCTGAGCGCGGGCCAATACCGGCTGCATCTGCTGCCGTACCAATCGGCCGTATACCGGCTGGACGGCGACCGCGCCGACGCGGCGCCGGAACCGCTGTAAGCGCAGCAGCCGATTGTCCCGATCGCGGATTCCGATCGCGCATTCCGTATCCATACGCAAAAAAAGCGGTCCCCGGTAAGGGGACCGCTTTTTCGTATGGCGTGCAGGCGATGAACAGCTGCGTTCGGTCAGAGACTTGAATTACGCGGTCTGCTTTTCTTCGAACGTCGTGCATTCCGCCGTGTGGTCGGGAGCGAAGACGACTTCGATCTTCTCGGCTGTGCAGGTGTTGTCGTCCCAGTTGGTGCAATCCGAAACTTGGCATTTGATATCAGACATGATGATAACCTCCGTTTATATTGGTTTTTTTGCTGCGAACCGTCTGTCAGGGCAACAAATCTTGTAAAACCAATATAACACGAATAAGCGGGTCCGCAACCCGCGTTTTTAAAAAAATATGAATATTATTTATAAAAAACGCTCGGAATGTTCGGTTTTAGTGAGGATGATAGTCATTGTCTGGATAATGAATTTCATTGTCAAGATAATGAGAGTCACTCTCGGGAGAATGAGACTCAGTCTCAAACTGCTCTTTTTAATTTAGCACATCGTTTTGGAATGTTCAACCGTAAACCGCGGATTCGGAAAACATTTTCGGTTTTGTGTTTTCGAAGCGGTTTCACGGAAAAGCGGGGCGGTTACGCAATAGATAATGGAAAACAAATCCATGCAGCAAGTCCATACAGCAAATCGATCCAGCCCAATACGAATGGAACCGAGGAGGAGACGCAGCATGACGACAAAAGCATTGGCAGGCAAAGTGGCGGTAGTAACGGGAGCGGGTTCGGGGATCGGCAAAGCGAGCGCGATTCGCTTCGCGCAGGAAGGGGCCAGAGTGGCCGTTCTGGAGCTGACGTCGGATACGGCGCAGGAGACGAAGCGGGAGATCGAGCAGGCCGGCGGCGAAGCGCTTGTGCTGGAATGCGACGTGTCGGACCCGGAATCGGTACGCCGGGCAATCGGAGAAGTCGGCGCGGCCTGGGGACGCATCGACGTCGTGTTCGCCAACGCCGGCATCAACGGAGCGGCGGCCCCGATCGAGACGATGGAGATCGAAGACTGGAACAAGACGCTCGAGACCAATCTGCGCGGCACGTTCGCCACGGTCAAATACGCTATTCCTTTTTTGAAAAAAGAAGGAGGCAGCGTCGTGATCACAAGCTCGATCAACGGCAACCGCGACTTTTCCGGCACCGGCTTCGCGGCGTATTCGTCTTCCAAAGCCGGACAGGTCGCTTTTGCCAAAATGGCGGCGCTTGAGCTCGGCCGGTACAAAATCCGGGTCAACGTTATCTGCCCGGGCGCAATCGACACGAATATCGGCAAAAATACGTTCCCGAGCGACGACCTGCAAGAAATCGCGATTCCGGTCGAATATCCGGAAGGCAGCCATCCACTCAAAGGCAAACCGGGCAAGCCGGAAGAAGTCGCCAAGCTCGTGCTGTTCCTCGCTTCCGACGAGTCTTCGCATGTCAGCGGCACCGAGATCTACGTCGACGGCGCGGAATCGCTGCTCTGATCACGGCGTGCATCGCGGCTCCGAAGCGTCAGCCCCGTCCGCGCCGCAGCGCATCCGGAATAACGAAGAAGATCAGGTGCAGCGTCGTGAACGTAAGCAGCGCGAGCAGTTCTTCCGCGATCAGATACAGCGGATAGTCGCCGAACAGGTCGAGCACCGACGGCGTGTCCGGCTTGCCGCGCAAAAACATGTAATTGGCGCCGAGCAGCCCGTCGAGCACGTAGACGGCAAGCGCGATGGCGTTCAGTGACAGCATAGCCGTCAGCACCGTTCTCCACGTCGCGTGGAAACGCTCGATCCAGACTATGTACAGCGCGGACAAGATAATGGCTGCATGGGCTACGAAAAATTGCACGAAGCGAAAATGCGGATAAGCGTACGCCAGGTTCGGCGTGATCAGTGCCTGCAGCGCGCCGCCGATCCCGGCGAAAAAGAGTAGTCCGGCCAGAAACCGGCTGCGCGTAATCAGCATGAGGATCGCGGCAAGCAGCATCAGGCTGCACAGCTCAAGCGGCAGCGTGAAGCGGGCGTTCCAGGCGTCCTGCGTCACATACCAGATATGTAGGGATATTTCGGACGCCGCAAGCGCGGCCAGCAGCGCAAGGCGCAGGCCGAGCGTCAGCCGGGGACTTGAGCGAATACGCCGGCGGAAGGCGAACAGCAGCGAAGCTGCGAGTACGAACAGTGCCAGCGCGAGCAGATGGGCGGGCGCGAACGCGGCAAACGGCTCGGAGCCGGAAGAAGAGAAAAAAGCAGCGGACACTTGGACAGCCTCCATTTCTGAACGAATGATGCAGCTCTTGATTTGATCTTCGGGGATTGCCGGACATTCGTCAATGGCCGACCGCACACAGAGTTCGCCATGCACGCCAAAAAGCGGCATTCCCGGCAGCCTTTCGGCTCAAATTCGGGGATGCCGCTTTTTGCGCATGAAACGGTCGAACGACTCATCCAACGCTCTGGGCGCTCAGCTCGTTTTCAACGAATTCCTGCTCCATAAAAGCATCTTCACGTCTACCTCTGTGGTCAATTAGACCTAGTTCACCTTCAGCCTTATATTTACGCATCCAGATCTTTAGACGATTGAGATCGTAAATGCCGAGCTCTTTCGCCACCTGCTTTTTTGTCATTCCGTCCATACGCATTTGAACGGCTCTAAGCTTCGTTTCATAGCTGTACTTGCAAAATGTTTGTCCCTTAGTTGCCACTAAAACCACCCCTTAAGACTTATATCGGACGGTGGATGTTTTTTCTGATGGTTTTGACAGCGAAAAGGGAAAAATATTTTTTGGCGCTATATTTCGGCCGGAGCGTCGACAGAAACGAAGTCAGGCACGTTCGATGATCGTGTTCATCGTCGTGCGATCGAGGCCTTTGACGAGGCGCACGAGCAGTTCTTTGGCCGCTGCGTAGTCGTCGGTATGAATGATCGACGAAGACGTATGGATATAGCGTCCGCAGATGCCGATGACGGTCGAAGGGACGCCGATTCCGCTCAGATGCACCTGGCCGGCGTCGGTGCCGCCCGGGGAAATAAACGGCTGGACTTTGACCTTGTGGGTGGATGCCGTATCCTGCACGTATTCAAGCAGGCCGCGGTGCGTGATCATCGTCGGATCGAAAATGCGCAGCAGCGCGCCTTCGCCGAGATGGCCGAACAGGCTGCGGTCGCCCGTCATATCATTCGCCGCGCTGCAATCGAGCGCGAAGAAGATGTCCGGCTGGATCAGGTTGGCCGCCGTTCTGGCGCCGCGCAGCCCGACTTCTTCCTGCACGGTAGCGCCGCTGTAGACCGTATTCGGCAGCTGCTCGCCCTGCAGTTCCTTGAGCAGTTCGATAGCGAGGCCCACGCCGTAGCGGTTGTCCCACGCTTTGGCCATAATTTTCTTCGGATTGGACAGCGGGGTGAAATCGCAGATCGGCAGCACCTGCTGGCCGACCTTGATGCCGAAGCTTTCCGCTTCCGCGCGGTCGTCGGCGCCGAGGTCGATATACATCGACTTGAGGTCCGCCGGACGGTTCGCTTCCGCTTCGCCGAGCAGATGCTTCGGCGTCGAGCCGACGACGCCGGTAACGGGACCGTTTTCGGTGATGATCTGCAACCGCTGCCCGAGCACGACCTGGCTCCACCAGCCGCCGAGCGGCTGGAAGCGCACGAGGCCGGTCGGCGTAATGCCGTTGACGAGGAAGCCGACTTCGTCGAAGTGTCCGGCAACCATGACTTTCGGTCCGTCTTCCTGGCCGCGCATAACGCCGAACAAACTGCCGATCCGGTCCTGGACGAACTCCTGCGTATACGCCGACAGCTTCTCCTTGACGAGGGCGCGCAGTTCGCGCTCAAATCCCGGAGCCGCCGGGAATTCCGTTAGTTCTTTGAATAAAGCCAAGGTTTCGTTATTCATGTTCGCACTCTCCATTCTTGAATATGACCGCGGGAACGCCGTGCCCGCTCTTCCTTATAAGTATGCAGGCTCAGGCAGCAATTGTCACGACTGCCGGCATAATCCCGTTTTTTCCAGCCGGATATGTGCGTTCGGTGCTTCGATCATGTACAATATACTAGCGTACCTTTTCAGAAGCATCTTACTTTTTGAAAAACGGTTTGCGCGTCCGTAGGAGAATGACTTAGGAGGTTGTCCACATGTCCGTAAGTTCCGAATCCATGCAGATCGTTACCGCCGTAAGATCCAATCTTGAGACTTGCATATTAGGGAAAACCTTTGAAATAAAATTGTTGATGACCGCTCTGCTCGCCGGGGGACACGTGCTGATCGAAGACGTGCCCGGCACGGGCAAAACGCAGCTGATCAAAGCGCTGGCCCGTTCGATGGAAGGCGTCTACCGCCGCGTGCAGTGCAACCCCGACCTGCTGCCGACCGACATCACCGGCGTATCGATCTACCATCCGCGCGAAGAGCGGTTCCAGTTCCGTCCGGGTCCGATCATGTCGCATATTTTGCTCGCCGACGAGATCAACCGCGCCACGACCAAGACGCAGTCCGCGCTGCTCGAAGCGATGGAAGAACGCAGCGTGACGGTCGACGGGGAGACGCATCCGCTGCCGCATCCGTTCATGCTGTGCGCCACGCAGAATCCGATCGATTTCGAAGGCACGTACGTGCTGCCGGAAGCCCAGCTCGACCGCTTCATGATGAAGCTGCATATGGGTTATCCCGATCTGGAGACGGAGAAAAGCCTGATCAGCGCCAACCGGATCGGCCAGCCGGCCGACCAGCTGCATGCGGTGACCGACATGGCGCAGATCGCCGCTATCCAGCGCGAAGTGCGCGACGTGCATATGAGCGAAGCCGTCACGTCGTATATGCTCGGCATCATCCGCGCCACGCGCGAACATCCGTCCGTGCTGCTGGGCGCAAGCCCGCGCGCTTCGATTTCGTTCGCTCTGGCGGCCAAAGCGTACGCCTTCATTAACGAACGCGATTTCGTGCTGCCCGACGATATCAAGGAATTGGCGCCTTTCGTGCTGCCGCACCGCGTTCTGATCCGTCCGGAAGCCCGTCTCGACAGCCTGAACGCCGAATCGCTGATTCGCAATCTGCTGGCCGCCAGCAGCGTTCCGGTATCGATGGGACGCTAACGCATGCGGGAAATCTGGAGCCTTTTCAAGCCCAAGCTGTCTCCCGCCAAAATGTCGATGCTGATCTCGGTCTGGATGTGCTGCCTGTTCTACCTGCTGTTCCAGGGCGGCAAAACGTCGGTCATGCTGTTCGCGATGGTCACGCTGTTCGGTCTGTACCTGCTGTTCGGCGGCCTTAACGGCATCGGCCGGACGCGGGGAGAACGCAGCTTCTCGGGCGACGTGGGCGAATGGGGCGGCGTGCTGCACGCCGGCGACCAGATCCGGGTCCGGCTGCGGCTGGAAATCCCCGGATTTCTGCCTCTGCCGTACGTCATCGTGCGCGAGACGCTCAAACGCCACAGCGGAGAAACGTGGTCGTTCGAAGAAAGTCTCGTGCCGGGCATGAACGGCCGGGGCGAACTGCTGTTTCAGACGCCGCCGCTCGAACGCGGCCGGTACGCTTTTTCGGAGACGGAATGCGTCACCGAAGACATTTTCGGCCTGATCGAGCATCGCGGCGCTTTCTCGGCCCGCGGCGAATTCCGCGTCCGGCCGCGCACGGCCCCAATCGCCAAATGGCAGCTGCTCGACCGCCGCAACCGGCTGCTCGGGCCGCAGTCGGTCGGCAATGTGTCCGGCCGCGAGACCAATCAGGTCGGCGGCGTGCGCGACTACGTCTACGGCGACCGGATCTCGCGTATCCACTGGAACGCGACCGCCCGGACCGGAGAATGGAAATCGAAAGAATTCGAATACGAATCGATTCCCAAAACGATGCTCGTGCTCGACACGTTCGAAGAACATTATCGCTCCCCGAGACAATTCGAAACGGCCGTCTCGACAGCCGCTTCGATTTTGGAATACGGCGGGCGCGAATCGATTCCGATCGGATTGTGCTCGCTCGGCAGCGAAGTGCGCGTGTTCGAGCCGGGGCAGGGCCGTTCCAAGCTGCACGAGATGATGGATCATCTGGTCGACCTGGACTCGAAGGGCAGCGGCTCGCTGCTCTCTTCGCTGGAGTCCGCCCGGAGCCGTCTCCCGAGAGGAGCGGTTCTGGTGCTCGTGACGCCGCTGTCCGAAGGACCGGTCACGGAACTGATGCGCTTCGCGCAGACGCACCAGATGAGTTTTTGCCAGGTTCAAATTACGGAGGCTCCGGCCAAAGAAAGCGAAGCCGCGTCGAAGCAGTGGGTGTCTTCGCTGCGTGCCAAAGGAGTCGCCGCTTACCGCGTCGGCAGCCTGGATGAGCTGCCGTCCGTTTTGGAAGGAGGCATTAGATGAAGAAATGGGCCGAATCGTTCAAGTCGTCCTGGTATACGGCGGTCGCTGCCGTCTGGCTGATGATCTTCGCCCTGCAATGGTTGACGTATACGCGCACCCTGTGGTTTGACGAGACCAATGCTCTCGTGCTGGCCGTGCTGGCCACGGTAGCCGTGATCCACGTGCTGCTGCCGAACGTTTCCTGGTTCAGGCTCGGGCTGAAGGCGATCGCTTTCGTCGTCGTCATGTACAGCGTGCTGCGCCGCTACGGCGTATTCGAACCGACCGGAACGCTGGCGTCAAGAGCGGAGCAGTTCTCCGCGGCCATGTTCCCGTACGTCTGGTTCGCCCTGATTGCCTGGCTGCTGTTCGAATTTTGTATTCGCGCGGTGAACAGCCAGCGGCGGATTTTGATTTTCGCTTTTCTGAACATCGTGCCGATGGCGGCGCTGGATTCGTTCACGGTCGTCAGCTTGTGGAAACAGGTGGCGTGGATCGTCTTCGCGACGATGGGCTGGCTGGTGTGCGATCACTTCCGCCGCTTCCAGACCCGTTTTCCCAGAGGCTGGACCGCGATCCGCCGCAATCCGTTCAAGCTGCTGATCAACACCGCGGTCGTGTTCTCGCTCGTGATTCTGGCCGGCATCAACATGCCGTTCGTGCAGCCGATCCTGACCGATCCGTACACGGCCTGGAGACAGATCCAGGGCACGTCGACCACGGCGTTCAACGGAAACGGCCTGCTGCAAAACCAGGCTTCGTCTTCCGGTTACAGCCGGGAAGACGGCCAGCTCGGCGGCGGGTTCAATTTCGACTATACGCCGGTCATGACTATCGAATCGACGGAGCGCAGCTACTGGCGCGGCGAGACGCGCATGACGTATACCGGCAGCGGCTGGGATGCCGACAGCGGTTGGGGATCGCTCGACGAAGTGGCCCGCGACCGCGAACTCGAAGCGGAAGAAGAAGCGCCGCTGACGCCGACCCAGACCGTGCGCCAGCGCGTTACCATGCAGTCCGATTCGACGTATCCCGTTCTGTTCGGGGCGTATTCCATCAACCGGGTGGAGAACGTCGATATCGAAAACGGCGAATCGCGCATGCAGTGGAAGCCCGAACAGGGCGAGCTGCATTGGCAGGAGCGCGCCGGCCGCGGCGCGACGATCTATCCGAAGACGTATACGATCACGTCGGAAGTGCCGATCGTGCCGGTAGACGCCCTGCAGAAGGCGACTTATACCCAGCTGTATCCGGACGGCGTCGATCCGCGTTACGTGCAGGTTCCGCGCGGATTCCCGCAGCGCGTCACGGATCTCGCTTCGGAAGTGACCTCTTCGGGCAAGACGCCGTACGAGAAAGTGTATTTGCTGCAGCAGCATTTGCAGCAAAACTACCTGTATACGAACAACCCGACGCTGTCGCGCCGCCAAAGCGACGACTTCGTCGAAGGATTCCTGTTCGATATCAAAGAAGGCTACTGCGATTATTTCTCGACCGCGATGGTCATGATGGCCCGTTCGCAGGGGATTCCGGCCCGCTGGGTCAAAGGCTATGCGCCCGGCAATTCGACGGGCGAGATTCCCGAGCGCTTCAGCGAGAACAGCGCCGAGTATGAAGTCACGAACGCCAACGCCCATTCGTGGGCGGAAGTGTATTTCGGCGATTACGGCTGGGTGCCGGTCGAAGCGACCAGAGGCTTCAGCATGCCGCTGCTGCAAGACTCGGCCGCGCCGGATCAACCCGATCCGGTGGAAGAGCCGGAACAGCAGCCGGAAGAAGAGGAAGAAGAAGTGCTGCCGGCCGATGCGGCCGCGCCGACGGATTCCGATTCGCCGCTCGTACCGATCATCGTGACGGCCGCTGCGGTTATCGTTGCCGCCTGGGGCGCGTTCCTGCTCTGGGTACGCCGCCGTTCGATCTACTTCTTCGTGATGGGCCTGCGCATGGGCGGCCCGCTGACGTCCGATCAGAAAATCGTGCTGGAAATGGAACGTTTCCTGCGCTTCCTCGGCCGCAAAGGCATGAAGCGCGAACAACACGAGACGCTGCGCGAATCGCTTGCGCGCTGGGAACGCAAAGTGACCGGGGCGGAAGCCGTCACGGCGCCGATCCTGGCCCTGTTCGAGAAAGCCCGGTACAGCCCCGAGCGGATTACGGACGACGAATGGGCCGAAATGCAGCGCCTGACGTCGGAGCTCAAGAAGAACTGGAAAGGGTACTATCCGGTTACGCCGCCGCTGCCTCAATCCAATAGCTGACGCGAAGCGTTCGCTGTGATATAGTTTGAACTTAAAGACTAAAAAGGCTATCCCCGAACGAAGCCTCGCTGCCGTGCGGGGGTGGAGTCTTTCGAAGAGGTGACAAGACGTTGTTTCAAACACTGCTGCCCAAGCTTCAAGTCGATACGGTATTCGATATCGACCTGGAAGATTTGTATAAGCGCGGCTATCGCGGCATCGTGACCGACCTGGACAACACGCTGGTCGGCGCCAAAGCCCCGAACGCCACGCCCGAACTGATCGCCTGGTTTGCGAAAGTGAAAGAGCTCGGTTTTCAACTGGTGATCGTATCCAACAATAATATGAACCGCGTGTCCGTATTCGCTACGCCGCTCGATATTCGTTTCGTGCATGCGGCCCGCAAGCCGTCCCATGCTCCGTTTCGCAAAGCGATGGAGCTGATGAAGCTCAGCGAGAAGCAGACGATCGTCGTCGGCGACCAGCTGCTTACCGACGTGCTCGGCGGCAACCGGCTGGGCCTGTACACCGTATTGGTGCTGCCGATCGCGATCGGCGACGAAGGCTGGCGCACCCGGTTCAACCGCAGGGTCGAACGCGTCGCGATCGGACGCCTGCGCAAAATGGGCAAATGGCTCGAGGAGGAAAAGAAGAAATGACGGAAAGACTCGAAGGCTCGGCCGTCGTCCGCTGCAGCGGATGCGGAGCCGCGCTTCAAACGGAAGACCCGGCGGGACTGGGCTATATTCCGCAGTTGAAGGAAGAAGGCGCGCAGATCTGCCGCCGCTGCTTCCGGATCAAAAATTACAACGAAGTGGCTTCGGTTGCGGTCAACCAGGACGAGTTCCTGCGCATGCTCAGCCAGATCGGCGACCGCAAGGCGCTGGTGATCCACATCGTGGACCTGTTCGACTTTGACGGCAGCATCATTACCGGACTGCAGCGCTTTGTCGGCAGCAATCCGGTTATTCTCGCGGTCAACAAAATCGACCTGCTGCCGAAAGTGACGAACTGGAACAAAGTGCGCAACTGGGTGCAGAAGCAGGCGAAGGAAGCCGGTCTCAAGACCGAAGAGATCGTGCTGTGCAGCGCCAAAAAAAATCTGGGCTTCGATCGTCTGCTTCAGGAAGTCGCTGATCGCCGCGGCGATCGCGACGTCTATGTCGTCGGCGCGACGAACGTGGGCAAGTCCACGCTCATTAACCGCCTAATTACCGACTACAGCGATCTCGACGAAGAGTTGACGACGTCCCGGTATCCGGGCACGACGCTCGATATGGTCAATATCCCGCTCGACGACGGCAAATACATCGTCGATACGCCGGGGATTGTCTACCCGTCCCGCTACACGGAACTGGTGACGCCGGGCGATATGGTCAAGATCATGCCCGAGAAGCCGCTCAAGCCGGCCGTGTACCAGCTCAACGAAGGCCAGACGCTGTTTATCGGCGGACTGGCGCGGTTCGACTTCGTCGAAGGCGAACGCCAATCGTTCACTTTCTATACGAGCGGAGCGCTCAAGCTGCACCGGACGAAGCTCGGCCGCGCCGATGAGCTGTACGCCGATCATCTGGGCGAGCTGCTGACGCCGCCGTCGCTCGAAAGCGGGCAGAATATCCCGGCCTGGACGCGGCACGAATTCCGCATTCCCAAAGGCGGCGCCCAGGATCTGTTCATCTCCGGTCTCGGCTGGATCAAAGCGAACGGGGAGAGCGGCGCCAAAGCGGCCGTTCACGCGCCGAAAGGCGTAAAAGTCATTATGCGCGGTTCGCTGGTCTGACGACCGGCGCGCGTTCGGGAGGAATAAGCCGTGAATCGACAGCGTGCGCTCAAGCTTGGCGTGATCGGAGATCCGATCGCGCATTCCAAATCCCCGGCGATGCATAACGCCGCGCTGCGGGAACTGGGCCTCGAAGGCGAGTACGCGGCGATCCATGTGACGCCGCAGCGGCTCGGGGACATGATCCGTTCCGTGCGCGAAGACGGCTACCGGGGCATCAACGTGACGATCCCGCACAAGGAAAACGTCATGCCCTACCTCGACGAGCTGGGCGAAGACGCCCGGCGGATCGGCGCGGTCAACACGATCGTGAACGAGAACGGCCGGTTGATCGGCCGCAATACGGACGGGATCGGGTATGTCCGCTCCCTGAAGGAAGAGGCGGCGGCCGAATTGACGGGCCGCCGCATCGTCGTGATCGGGGCGGGCGGCGCCGCAAGAGGCATCGTGCATGCGCTCGCGGCCGAAGCGCCGGACCGGATCACGCTGCTGAACCGGACGACGCAGCGGGCCGAAGAACTGGCGCGCGAGTGGAGCGACCTGATCGACCTGGTCGCGCTGCCGGCGGACCGTGCGGCGCAGGCGCTCGAAAGCGCGGATCTCGTCATTAACACGACGTCGGTCGGGATGCATCCGCACGTGGACGGACTGCCGCTCGATCCCGCGCTTCTGCGCGGGACGGAAATCGTCAGCGACCTGATCTACAACCCGCTGGAGACGCGCCTGCTGCGCCTTGCGCGCGAGCGCGGCTGCCGGACGCACGGCGGACTCGGCATGTTCGTCTACCAGGGCGCTTATGCGCTGGAATATTGGACGGGCGTGCCGGCACCGGTCTCTGCCATGCGCCGCGCGGTGCTGGCAAGCATGGAGATTTGACGCAAAATGGGTAAAGAATGAATAAGAACGGCCGTCCGCCTTGGGGGCGAACCCCGCCGTGCGGGCGGCATTTTCCAAAAAGAGGAGTTTATCAAACTTATGCTGACAGGCAAACAAAAACGTTATTTGCGCTCCGAGGCGCATCATCTGAACGCGATCTTCCAGATCGGCAAAGGCGGATTCAACGATCAGCTCGTTCGGCATATCAACGAAGCGATCGAGACCCGCGAACTGCTCAAAATCACGGTGCTCAAAAACTGCGACGAAGAGCCGAAGGAACTCGGATCGAAACTGGCCGAAGCCGCGGAAGCGGAATTGGTACAGGTTATCGGCCGCACGATCGTGCTGTACAAAGAATCGAAAGAAAACAAGCAAATCGTACTGCCGTAATCCGGCGGCGCCGCGAATGCGGCGGCCTTGAAGCGAAGCGGAGGAGTGAAAGATTGTGAAGATCGGAATCATGGGCGGAACGTTCGACCCGATCCATATCGGGCATTTGGTCGCCGCCGAGACGGCGCGCGAGGCGCTTGGCCTGGACGAAGTCTGGTTCATGCCGTCCCATATCCCTCCGCACAAAGCCGAAGCCGGCTTCTCGGGCGAGGAACGGCTGCATATGGTGGAGCTCGCCATCGGCACGCAGCCGGCGTTCCGGACGCTCGATATCGAGCTTCGGCGCGGAGGCGTCTCTTATTCGGCGGATACGATGGGCGAGCTTGTGGCGAAATATCCGCACGCGTCTTTTCATTTCATCGTCGGCACGGATATGGTCAACTACTTGCCCAAGTGGGAACGGATCGAAAAGCTGGCTCTGCTGACCCGCTTCGCGGCCGTCGGCCGGGCCGGGTACAAGCTCGATACGTCGGGACTCGACGCGCTCGTCGCGGAGCGGATCGACCATGTCGACATGCCGCAGCTCGAAATTTCTTCGACGGAAATCCGCGACCGGCTCAAGAAAGGCGTGTCCGCGCGCTATCTTGTGCCCGATAACGTCTACGATTATTTGCGGAGGAGCGATGCGCATGCGGTACACGCGCCAGGAACTGATTGATCGCGTCTCGGCGCAGATGCCGGCGCGCAGATGGCAGCATACGCTCGGCGTCATGCACTCGGCGATCGAACTTGCCGAGCGCTACGGCGCCGATCCCGCCCGGGCGGAGCTTGCCGCCATCATTCACGACGTGGCCAAATATTGGCCCGTCCAGCGCCAGTCGGCGGTCATCGCCGAGAACGGCATGAACGCCGATCTGCTGAATTACGACGCGCCGATGTGGCATTCGGAAGTGGGCGCCTACGTGGCGGAACACGAATACGGCATCGAAGACCGCGAAGTGATCGACGCGATCCGGTATCACACCTCCGGCCGCGAAGGCATGACCCTGCTCGACAAAGTGGTCTGCCTGGCCGATTATATCGAGCCGGGACGCGATTTTCCGGGCGTGGAACTGATCCGCGAAAAAGCGCGTCTCAGCTTGGAAGAAGGACTGGTCGCCGGATTCGACTCCACGCTGCGTGTGTTGGTCGAACGGGGACAAACGATATTTCCGACAACGGTACTGGCCCGCAACGATCTGATTCGCCAGCTCGCGCAGCGCGAGTCGGCGCGGCAGAACAAGCCGGTATCCGAAAAAAAGGGAGGCTAACGAATGAGTGTAAAACCAAAAGAACTGCTTCATCTCGCGATGGAGGCCGCAGCGGAGAAAAAGGCGATGAACGTCGTGGCTCTGGACTTGACCGGCATCTCGATGGTCGCCGATTATTTCGTGGTATGCCACGGTAATTCCGATACGCAGGTTCAGGCGATCGCGGCGGAAGTGCGCAAGCACGCTATTGACGCCGGCGCGCCTATTCGCGGCATCGAAGGCATGGATTCGGCACGTTGGGTGCTGATGGATCTCGGCGACGTCGTCGTGCATATTTTCCACCGCGACGAACGCGAATATTACAATATCGAGCGCGTCTGGTCGGACGCCAAAGTGGTGACGACGGTATGAGTCTCGAAGCGGGTACGATCGTTACGCTGAAGGTGGCCCGTGAAGTGTCTCCGCACGGATTTTTCATGACCGACGGCGTGAACGAAGTGCTGCTGCCCTACACGGAGCGCACCGGCAATATGAAATTCCGCAACGGCCAGGACACCGAGGTGTTTATTCACCACGACTCCGAAGACCGTCTGATCGCCACGATGAAAAGACCGCTGCTGACGTTCGGCGAGATCGGCGCGCTGGAAGTCGCGGATATTCATCCGCGGCTCGGCTGCTTCCTCGAAATGGGTCTCGGCCGCCAGCTGCTGCTTCCGAAGCGCGAGCTGCCGGAAACGCCGGAACTGCAGCCGGAGATCGGCGACCGCGTCTTCGTGCGCATGGACCGTGACAAGCAGGGACGTCTGCTCGCCCGCGCCTCGGGCGAGGAAGAACTGTCGCCGCTGTGCTTCCAGGCACCGGAATCGTGGAAAAACCAATGGATGAAAGCGACGGTCTACCGTCCGTTGCAGATGGGCACGTTCGTCGTCGTCGACGGCGGCGTTCTGGGCTTCGGCGCGCTGGGCCTTATCCATTCGACGGAACGTCCGCGGCCGCTGCGCCTGGGCGAAGTGATCGACGTCCGCGTCGCGCGCGTGCGCGAAGAAGACGGCCGCGTCAATCTGTCGATGGCCAAGCCCAAAGAAATCGGCATGGACGAAGACGCGGAGCGGATTCTGGAATTCATGCGCGGCCGCGACGGCGGCGCGATGCCTTATTCCGACAGCACGGCGCCGGACATCATCAAGCTGCGCTTCGGCATCAGCAAGTCGGCGTTCAAGCGGGCGCTTGGCCGCCTGATGAAGAACGGGCTGATCGAGCAGGACGACAACTGGACGCGCCTCAAGCAGACGGGCGACGAAGCCATTAATGAGAAGCCTTCCAATGAAAAGTCTTCCGGCCCGCAGCAGTAAGGTCTGTGCAGGCGAGAGGCATTGATCGACCACGGCTCTTTTCCGGGTAGGAAAAGAGCCGTTTTTTTGCGGGAAAAATAAAAGGGTAAAGGGGCAAGTGACATGTCTTACGGAAAATTCGCTTACGTCTACGACGAGCTGATGCAGGATATGCCTTATGCCAAATGGAAAAGATTCGCGCTCGAAGTGTGGGAGAAGCACGGACAGCCCGGCGAAGTCGTCGAACTGGGCTGCGGTACCGGCACGCTGACGACGATGCTGGCCGAAGAAGGGTATCGCCTGACGGGAATCGACCTGTCGGAAGACATGCTGGCGGTCGCGCGCGGCAAAGCGGACGAACGTCCGCCGCTGCAAGGGCTGCTGCGCAGCGGAAGCCTGCAGTTCGTGCGGCAGGACATGACGGAGTGGGCGGCGCCGGCGCCGGTCGATTCGGTCATCTCGTTCTGCGACTGCCTGAATTACCTGACCGAGCCGGAGCAGGTCGAAGCGGCGTTCCGCGCGACGTACGCCGGGCTGAAGCCGGGCGGGACGTTCCTGTTCGACGTGCATCATCCGAACACGCTGCGCCGCTACGAGGAAGAGCAGCCGTTCGTGCTCGACGAAGAAGGGGTGTCCTATATTTGGACGTGCGGACTTGACGAAGAGCGGACAGAGATCGAGCATCATCTGCGCATCTTCGTGCGGCGAAGCGGCGGCGGAGCCTCTTCGGACGTCTACGACCGCTTCGACGAAGTGCATGTCGAGCGGGCGTACGAGCCGCAGTGGCTGCGCGAAGCGCTGCTGCGTGCCGGCTTCTCCGGCGCGGAATTTTATGCCGACTTCGAATGGGAAGCGCCGGGGGAAGACACGGTGCGGCTGTTCGGCGTCGCGATCAAATAAAATGATCAAATAAAATGATCAAATAAAGCGATCAAATGAGGAACAGCCCCGGATCGGCAAAAAACGGATCTCCCGGTAGACGGGAGATCCGTTTTTTTTTGGCTTGTCGGCGCAGGGGACAGTGGAATCGGACTTGTGCCGGGAACTTTCGTTCACAGCCCGTTGATCAGCAGCATCAGCGCGGCCAGCAGGGCCGCCATACCGGCCAGCCGGCTCAGCGTGACCGGAGCCGGGGGCGTCTGCGCTTCGGCCGCGCGATCTTCGCGATTGCCTTCGTATCGGCTGCGCCATATCCAGTGCGGAGCCAGGACGTTTACCGCCCCGATCGCGACCAGCGCAAGAAAAAGCAGGAACATGATGATGACCAACCCCTTTCCGCATACCCTTGTCTTACGTATACGCGCCGCAAGCCGGGAAGTTTTTGTCGCTTCGCTTGGTTGCGCGACATTTTGCGGGAAAAAGGTCGATCAAGTGTCCGCTTCAAGCGGACCTGCCGATCATTCGTAGAACAGCAGCCTTTTGGCATACGCGTTGCGGAAATCGCTTGGCGTCAGTCCCACGATTTTTTTAAACGCTTTCATGAAATTATGCGAGTCGCTGTAGCCGAGCTTGACCGACACCTCGCTAATATTCTGGTTCGTGTCGGTCAGCAGAAATTTGGCGAGTTCCATCTTTTGCTGCAAAATATACTGCTTGAGCGACACGCCGGCGATCGAAGAAAACAGATGCGACAAATATTTCTCGTTGTAGCCGAACAGCTGCGCGATCTGCGACACTTTGACGGTCTCGCCGCGGCTCCATTTGATATAGTCGACGATGTCGTGGTAGAGCTGTTCCTGCCGGGTTTTTTTGATCGAACCGAGACTTGTTTCCGTATGGAACAGCTGGCTGTACAGTTCGCACAAAATGACGGTGGACATGTAATCGTTGAGCGTCGACGTGCTGTAGCTGCGCACGGAATCCTGCAGCTGCTTCATCATGACGATCATTTTCTCCAAGCTTTTGACTTTGCCGTAGCGAGGCAGGACGATCTTCGGCTCCTGCTTGTCCGGCAGTTTGCACTCCGAATCGACGATCCGGACCGTCTGTTCCCTGGCCGAGAAATGCAGCCAGTAAAAGCTGCAGGCCGATCCTTTGTAGCCGTACTGCTCGGTCGACGGCGGCAGCAGCAAATATTCGCCTTCGGCGACGTCGAAGCGCTGTTTGCCGTCCGCAAGATGCAGCACGCCTTCGGTGACCACCATCAGTTCGTAGTCGGTCAGCGTGCGGCTCAAGTGTATCCAGTTGGCGTCGGGAGCGACGAATTTTCCGGTAATCGCAAGCTCTACGGGAGTGTCGATGGCCAGTTCGTACGCAATCATCAACGCGGCCTCCTTTTCTGATTTGTTCTTTTACGAATGATTAGGGTTAAGACAAAGCTATCATAAAACCCCTAATCGTGCCAAATTGTTTTTATCCGAAAGCTGACTTTTTGACACTTATTCTAACTTTAAGCTATTTTTTAGTATGCAAAATACGATTAATCTAAGAGCATCAAATCGATTTGTAAGCGGATTCAAACTACGCGCATACCGCTTCCACCACTCAAAGGGGATCGGAACGGCAGCAGGGAAAAGTGTCATACATACAGCCTTTACCGCTTTCCCGCTGCATCCGGCATTCAGAAAACGGAGGAGATTCAATATGAAAAAAAGTATGGCGATGATGGCGGTCCTGACGCTCGGCGCGGGACTGCTCGCAGGCTGCGGCGGTTCGGAAGAAGGCAGCGGAGACAGCGGGCAGACGACGCCGGACGGCAAGGTCAAGCTGACGGCGATCATGACCAAGCACCCGCTGACCCAGGAATTTTCCAAAATGAAATGGCTGCAGGAAGCGCAGGAGCGGGCCGGCGTCGAGATCGAATGGCAGGAAGTCAGCGCGGACTGGGGCCAGAAAAAAGGGGCGCTGCTCGCGGGCGGTGACGTGCCCGACCTGATCATCGGCCCGAATGCGATCACCGACGCGGATTACGCGCAGTTCCCCGGGCTGTTCGAAGACCTGACGCCGCTGCTGGACACGAACGCGCCGAATATCAAGAAGATGTTCGAAGAGAAACCGGAGACCAAAGCGATCTCGACCCAACTGGACGGGAAAATCTACGGCCTGCCGAAGTATCAGCGGTTCTGGCCCGAGACGACGACGCGGCAGTTCATTAACAAGCAGTGGCTCGACAATCTGGGCCTGCAAGAACCGACGAACTGGGATGAACTGTACGACGTGCTGCTCGCGTTCAAGGAACAGGACGCCAACGGCAACGGAGACGCCAACGACGAGATTCCGATGGACTTCGCGCCGAGCGGAACAGGCGGGTTCGGTCCGTTCATGCCGACGGTGCTGCTCGGCAGCCAGGGCATCACGCTCACCGACACGAGCGGGCAGGGCTATTTCGTGGAAGACGGTAAGGTCAAAAACTTTTTCGTCGACGAGCGCTACAAAGACCTGGTCGCTTTTTTGCACAAATGTTACGCGGCCGGCCTGATCAACAAGGAAGTGTTCACGCAGGACTACACGAAGTACCAGTCGGTGGCCCGCGGCAGCGGAGACACGGCGGCTGTCGGCTTCACATGGGGCTGGGAAGTGACCGACCGTTTCGGCAACGCGCTGGCGCCGCAGTACGAGTCGATCGCGCCGCTTAAAGAGAGCGCTTCCTCGACCGATCCGGTGTCCTGGTCGTACGATTACAATTCGCTGAACTACGGCGTGAACATGGTCTCGCTCGCTTCGACGTCGAAGAACAAGGAAGCGGCCGTGAAGTTCATCAACGAACTGTACGATCCGGAAGTGAGCATGCAGGTGCTGTTCGGCTCGCTCGGCACGAATATCAAAGACAACGGCGACGACACGTACGAAGTGCTGCCTCCGGAAGACGCCGCGATGGACCCGGGCACGTGGAAATGGACGACGACCTGGGCCGACAACGGTCCGATGTATATCTCCGATGCGCTCAAGCTCAAGCTCGGCACGGACATGCAGTCGGTCGGCAAGCAGACGGAACCGCTCAAAGCGGCGCTGGAAAACGTCGACAAGGACCAGGACGTGCTGCCGAGCCTGTTTATCAAATACAGTGTCGAAGACAATAACGCGATGACGTTGAACAACACGGCGATGCTGTCGCTCACGCTGTCCAAATGGGCGGAATGGATTACCAAAGGCGGCGTCGAAGACCAATGGGCCGGCTACGCCGAAGACGTCAAAAAAACCGGCATCGAGCGCAATATCGAAATTATGCAAAAATATTACGACGAGTATATGAGCCAAAATTAATCGTTTGCGGCGGAGAAGCCGTTTTCGCGCCGAGCGAAAGCGGCTCCCCCATTCGCGAAAGGAGCGGATAGGCGGATGGTTCCCAAAAATCCCTACGAAAATCCAGTCAACCTGAGAGCGTACAAACGCAAAAAGCCGACGGTCCTCAATACGTTCAGACGGGACTATCAGCTGTGGATCATGATTTTTCCGGCGATCGCCGTCATTTTCGTGTTCAATTACATTCCGATGTACGGCATTCAGCTTGCGTTCCGCGATTACAATTTTGCCAAAGGGCTGACAGGCGGCGAATGGCGCGGACTGTTTTATTTCAAGCAGTTTTTCGAGAGTTACCAGTTCGCGGATTTGATGAAAAACACGATTGTAATCAGTCTGTCCACCGTCGTGCTCAGCTTCCCGGCACCGATCATCCTGGCGCTGCTGATCAATCAGCTGCGGTGGAAACGGGCCAAAAAAGCGCTGCAAACGACCGTCTACCTGCCGCACTTTATTTCGATCGTCGTCATGGTCGGCCTGCTGAACGTGCTGCTGTCGCCGAACTCCGGCGTGATCGGCCACCTGCTGCAATCGCTTGGCCTCGGCGACGTCAATCTGATCGGTTCCACCTCGACGTTCGTGCCCGTATATGTCATCTCCGAGATCTGGCAGCACTGCGGCTGGAACAGCATCATCTATCTGGCGGCGCTCTCGACCGTCGATCCGCAGCTGTACGACGCGTCGAAGATCGACGGGGCCAGCCGCTGGCAGACGATCCGCAATATCGAGATTCCGGCGCTGATTCCGACGATCATCATCTTGTTCGTGCTTAGCATGGGCAGCGTGCTCAGTACCGGCTTCGAGAAAATATTCCTGATGCAGAACTCGCTGAACCTTCCCGTATCGGAAGTCATCGCGACGTATGTGTACAAGATCGGGATCGTGAGCAACCAATTCAGCTATTCGGCGGCGATCGGGCTGTTCAATACGCTGATCAATTTCTTCTTCCTGTACACCATGAACCTGGTAGCCAGAAGAACGTCGGAGACCAGCCTGTGGTAACGCCGGCAGGCCGGGGACGAAAGGAGCGGAATCACCATGCAGCTTGCGCATAAAAAACAAAAAGAAGTCGTGCATAAACGAAGCCCCGGCGAGTGGGTGTTCGACGCGGTCGTGCTGACGATCTGTCTGCTGATCTTCCTCAGTATCGTCTATCCGCTGTATTTTGTCGTCATCGCTTCGATCAGCAATTCGACGCTCGTCTCGACAGGGCAGGTGACGATTTTTCCGAAAGACATCAGCTTTTTCGGCTACACGGAAATCTTCAAAGACCAGCGGATCTGGACCGGCTACGGCAACACGATCCTGTATACGGTGCTCGGGACGGCGGTAAACCTGCTGTTCACGCTGCCGGCGGCCTACGTGCTGTCCCGGCACGAGTTCCGCGCCCGGCGCTTTATCATGTTCGCGTTCGTCGTCACGCTGTTTTTCGGCGGCGGGCTGATTCCGACTTACCTGCTGATGAAAGACCTGAACATGCTCAACACGATCTGGGTGTTCATCCTGCCGTTCAGCGTGAACGTGTACAACCTGATCATTGCGCGGTCCTTTTTCGAAAGTTCGATCCCGAAAGAGCTGTACGAAGCGGCGGCGATGGACGGCTGCTCGCACTTCCGGTATTTCGGTTCGGTCGTGCTGCCGCTGTCCAAAGCGATCGTGTCGGTCATCGGGCTGTATTACCTGGTCGCGCACTGGAACGATTTCTTCACGGGCCTGATCTATATTCGCAGCAACGATCTTCAGCCGCTGCAAATCGTACTGCGCGACATTTTGCTGTCCAACCAGGTGTTCTCCCAGGGCGCCGGTGCCGGCGGAGCGTCGGGCGGCTATGCCCAGCAGTATGCCGACCAGGTCAAATACGGCGTCATTATCGTCTCGACGCTGCCGATCCTGCTCGTGTATCCGTTCCTGCAAAAGTATTTCGACAAAGGCGTCATGATCGGCTCGGTCAAAGGCTGACCGAAGCTGCCGCGGCGGCGTTGAAGCCTGCAAAGTGCACGACGAAGAGGCCGGATCTCCGGCCTCTTCGTCGTGCAGGCTTGATTGTACGTGAAGCTTCGTCTGCGCCAACCCGGCGCCGTCAGGTCGCCGAAGCCGCGGCGGGAGATTCTTCGGCCGGCGCTTCGCTGTCGTGCACGTCGTACAGCACGCGCGCGAGCAGATGTTGGGCGTAATTGCCGAAATGCCGGCCGAACAGCGTCAGGCCGCGCTTGTTCAGCGGTCCTTCGGTGACGGCCATACGGAAAGTGAGTTCGCTCCGGTAATCGAGCCGGATATCGGCCAGCGTCACGTCCGAGATGCGGCAGCCGTCGACGAAGCTGCCTTCGCCGTTGACGCGGATCAGCTTGAGCATGCCGTACTGGTTAAGATGCGGCGGCCACCAATCGGGATTGAATGTGCCGCGCACGTCGCCGTAATCGCCGGGGCTCGTCCAGGTCCCGATCGGAATGCCATTGAGCGAAAAATCGATGTCCGACGGATAAAAATCGTTATAGCCGGGCGCCTCCGAAGCGATCTCCATCGAAAACTGGATCTCGCGGAAGCTGTGGTTGGCTTTGAGGTAATTCGGAATCCGGTATTCCACGAAGCCTTCGGCCAGCCAGATAATCTCGGCGTGGATCCGCTGGGGATCGGCAAAATAGCGCGGGTCGTCGAAATCGCCGATGATGCTGTCCTTGGTCGCGAGGCCGCACGTCGGGACCGCTTTGTAGTCGCTGTAATGCCCGACCTGAAGCTCGACTTCGTACAGATTGTCGGCTTCCTTGCTGCGCAGGTCGACCATGAGTTTGTCTTTGTTCAGGTAACACAGCTTCTGCAGGCCGTGCTTGCCGCCCGCCGTCCGGATCTCGATCAGTCCGCAGTCTTCGAGCTTTTTGATATGCGGGGTGATCGCGCCGTTGCTCAGTTTGAGCTTTTTGGCCAGTTCGTTCAGGTTCAGTTCGCCGTGGCGCGCCAGCAGTTCGAGGATTTGTATGCGGATTTCCGAGCTTAACGCTTTAAAGATATCGATGCCGTTCATCAGCTCTTTGATGTAGATCATGTCGGTTCCCACTTTCCCAAGTTGTCCTGAAACGGTTCACTAGTTTAGATCATTATAAACATAAAGCACGAAAAAAAGGAATTCGGACCCTGTCGAAAGGAAAAAGATACATTTGGAAGCAGAAATATACGCAAAACAGGCATTTAATTATAGATTTATCTAAACTAAAATAAAAAGTACCCCGTTTTCGGATATTAATCTGAAAACGCTACTGCAAAGCCTTTCCTATAGGATTTTCGTTCGCGAACGTTTTGAAACTTGTAGTTTACAACGGGGGATTCCTATGTTATTTTATTCCTGCAAGCGTATACATTCAATCATTGATTAATCGTTTTGGATTTATCTAAAACAAAGGGGGATCAACAGAGAAGCGTATTTGCGTTACATATTCTTATTATTCGGGAGGGTCAAAAAAGATGATGAAAAAAGGATGGATCCTGTTAACGCTGTGCGCGCTGCTGCTCGTGATGTCGGGCTGCGGCAATACGCCGAGCAGCGCGTCGTCGGGCGAGAAGTCGGTCATCGACGCGGGAGCGGGCGAAGGCGCCACCGAGCTGTCCTATTGGACGTTCGTCGAACTGCACGGCAAGCATTTCGAGAAGATGCTCGAAAAGTGGAACAAGGAAAACGCCGACCGCCAGATCAAGCTCAACGTTACGGTCATGCCTTACGACGATATGCACAACAAGCTGTCGATCGCGCTGCAGACCGGCACGGGCGCGCCGGACATCGCCGATATCGAGCTCGGCAAATTCCCCGATTTCCTCAAAGGCACCCCGCAGCTTGAACCGCTGAACGACGTTATCGATCCTTACCGCGACACCATCGTCAAATCCCGTATCGATATCTATACCAAAGACGGACAAAATTACGGCATTCCGACCCACGTCGGCGCTTCGGTCGCTTTTTACAATACCGAAATTCTGGATGAAGCCGGCGTCGACTACACGAAGATCGAGACATGGGACGATTTCAAAAAAGCCGGCCAGCAGGTCTACGAAAAAACCGGCAAATACATGGGCACCGCCGACACGAGCGCGCCGTGGCAAGAATCGATGCTGCTGGCCCAGCAGGGTTCCGATTACACGGATGCCGACGGCAAGCCGCAGGTGAACACACCGGAGATGGCCAAAGCGCTTAAGATGCTCAAAGACCTTCAGGCCAGCAACGTCATCGCGACGATCGCCGGCGGACAGCCGGATACGGAAGAAGCTTACGGCGAATACAACTCCGGCAATTACGCTACCGCTTTCATGCCGCTGTGGATGATGTCCCGCTTTACGAACTACATGCCGGACCTCGCAGGCAAGATCGCGATCGCGCCGATTCCCGTGTTCGAAAAAGGCATGCCGCGTTCGGTCGGCGGCGGCGGAACAGGCACGGTCGTGACCAAGACGGCCAAAGACGTACAGCTCGCCAAAGACTTCCTCGCCTTCGCCAAACTGTCCGAAGACGCGAACATCGAAATCTGGAACACGCTCGGCTTCGATCCGGTCAACATGAAAGTGTGGGACATGAAAGAAGTGACGCATAACCCGGACAACGAATTCGTGAAATATTTCAAAAACAATCCGTTCGACGTGTTGAACGAGATTCGCGACGAAATCAAATTCGTCAAATCGGTACCCGCTTCCCCGACGATCAACAACGTATTCAGTACCGTAACGCTGAATGAGATTTTCGAAGACGACAAAGACATCGAACAGGCGCTGAACGATGCCCAGGCGCAGATCGAGCAGGAACTTCAATAGACCGCTTACCGATCCGCATGCAGCTGAACAAGCCTGCAAGCCGCGTTTTCCATTCTAACGAGCTCCCGCCTGCCGCGAAAGATTTCCTTTTGCGCGGAGGCGGGGTTCTCTATTCAAAGAAGGTGCCGAGAAATGATCAAACGATTCCTGTACTCGCAAAAAGTCGCTCCCTACGTGTTCGTAATGCCGTTCATTCTGGTATTCCTGGTCTTCTGGGTATATCCGCTCGGCAGTTCGTTCACGATGAGCTTCCAGAAGCTGTCGCTCGGACAGGAAGCGCAGTGGATAGGACTGGACAATTATACGAAGCTGCTCGGCGATACGATCTTCCTCAAAGCGGTCATGAACAGCGCCGTGTACATGCTCTGCACGCTGCTGATCCTTATTCCGCTGCCGATGCTGCTGGCGGTACTGATCAACAACAAATTCATGTGGGGCCGCGAATTTTTCAAATCGTCGCTGTTTTTCCCCGCGCTGACTTCGGTCGTCGTGGCCGGCACGATCTTCCGCCTCATGTTCGGGGAAATGGACGGATCGCTGATCAACAGCTTCCTCGGCCTGTTCGGCATCGAACCGGTCAAGTTCCTCAAAGGGCAGGTGACCGGCTTTATCGCGCTGCTGGCGCTTGCGACGTGGCGCTGGCTCGGTGTGAATATCCTGTATTTCCTGTCGGGACTCAAAAGCATACCGGAAGATTATTACGAAGCCGCTTCGATCGACGGCGCTTCGGCGTGGCAGAAATTCCGCATGATCACGATGCCGCTGCTCAAGCCGACGACGATCTACGTGCTGACGATCAGCATCTACGCGGGACTTGCGATGTTTATCGAAAGTCTGATGATCTGGAACGGCAACAATTCTCCGAAAAATATCGGTCTGACGATCGTCGGCTATTTGTATCGCCAAGGGATCGAGAAAAGCAATCTCGGTTACGCGGCGGCGGTCGGCATCGTGCTGCTGGTGCTGGCGATGACGATCAACATGATCCAGCTCGCCTTCTCCGGACTGTTCAAGAAGGAGGATTAAGATGAAGAAAGAGACGACGCTCAAAATGAACGAACGCTCGGGCCTGTCGGTCAAAAAAGACATTCCGCTCAAAATTTTGCTGTTCGTTCTGTTTACGCTGCTGTGCGGAGTGATCCTGATTCCTTTTTACGCGATCGCGCTTGCTTCGTTCAAGCCCGGCGAAGAGCTGATCCGCTACGGCCTGAATCTGAAGTTCGATTTGTCGGTCATGAGCTTCGACAATTATACCTATCTGTTTACGGGCGACCATTCGTATTTTATCTGGTTTTTCAATTCGCTGCTGCTGACGGTCGTTCAGGTGGCACTTACGCTGATCGTCAGCGCGACGGTCGCCTACGGCTTTTCCGCCTATGAATTCAAAGGCAAAAACTTTTTGTTCATCTGCGTGCTGCTGATCATGATGGTGCCGTTCGAAATTTTGCTGCTTCCGCTGTACACCCTCATCTTCAACCTCAAGCTGATGAATACGTATTCGGCGATCATTTTGCCCGGTATCGCGAGCGCGGCGACGATCTTCTTTTTCCGGCAGTATTTGAGCGGCATTCCGAAAGAGATCATCGCGGCGGGCCGCGTCGACGGAGCGAGCGAATACGGCATCTACTGGAGATTGATCCTGCCGATCATGAAGCCTTCGTTCGCGGCGATGGCGATCCTGAACGGAATGAACAGCTGGAACAATTTCCTCTGGCCGTTCATGGTGCTGAGCGACGAACGCAAATATACGCTGCCGATCGGACTCAAGACGCTGCTGACGCCGTATGGCAACAACTACGATCTGCTGATCGTCGGTTCGTTTTTCTCGATCATCCCGATTTTCCTGCTGTTCGTCGCCTTCCAGAAATATTTCATCGACGGCATGACGGCCGGCGCGGTCAAAGGCTGAGCACGATCCCTATTCAAGGACACAAGGAGAGACATGGACATGGACGAGACGAAAAGGTACAGCAATCCCCTGATCGAGCAGCGGGCCGACCCGTATATTCACAAGCACGACGACGGCTATTACTATTTTACCGCTTCGGTGCCGGAATACGATCGACTCGAACTCAGACGGGCCCGGACGATCGAAGGGCTGCGGACAGCAGAGCCCGTCGTAATCTGGACCAAACGGCAAAGCGGACCGATGAGCGCCAACATCTGGGCTCCCGAGCTGCACCGGATCGACGGCAAATGGTATATGTATTTCGCGGCGGCGCATACGACGGAGACGAACGAAGGACTGTTCGATCACCGGATGTACGTGCTGGAAAATGCGTCGGATAACCCGCTCGAAGGAACGTGGACAGAAAAAGGCCAGATGATCACTGCCTGGGAATCGTTCGCGCTGGATGCGACGTCGTTCGAGCACCGGGGCAAACGTTATTACGTATGGGCACAGCAGGACCCGAACATTCCCGGCAATTCGAATCTGTACCTGTCGGAGATGGAGAACGGCTGGACGCTCAAAGGTCCGCAGATCATGATCAGCACGCCGCAGCATGACTGGGAAAAGATCGGCTTTTCGGTCAATGAAGGCGCGGCGGTCTTGAAGCACGGAGGCCGGATATGGATCACGTTCTCGGGCAGCGCGACGGACCATCATTACTGTATGGGCCTGCTGTTCGCGGACGAAGACGCCGATCTGCTGTCGCCGGCTGCATGGACGAAGCTGGACCGTCCCGTCTTCGCGACCAGCGAGGAGAACGGGCAGTACGGGCCGGGCCACAACTGCTTTACGACCGGCGAGGGCGGCGAACCGCTGCTCGTCTACCACGCCCGGAGTTACAAAGACATCCAGGGCGATCCGCTGTACGATCCGAACCGCCATGCGCGCGTCAAAGCTTTCGGCTGGACGGAAGACGGGCTGCCGGACTTCGGCGTGCCGGAAGCGGATACGGCGGCGGCTCCGGCTGCGGAGATCGGCAGCGACCGGTAAGCGGGGTACGGGCATCGAGCCGCGGAAGTCTGCAACCGGAAAAGTAATCGGAAAAGGGATAGAATCGGAAACCCGAATAAGGATCGGAAACGGGATGAAATCGGAAAACGGAATAGAACCCGGAAAACGGAATAGAAATCGGAAAACGAACAGGTGAAAAAGCGCTTTGCCCTTGATCGGGCAAAGCGCTTTTTGTGTGCGGAATCAGGGGTGCAGGGAACGGGCGGAGCCAAGCAGAGCCGGATCGGACCCGCTGCGGCCGGGAAAGCGTGCAGCCGGGGAAGATTCCGGCCGGCTTAGGCGGGTGCACAGCGGCGGGCGGCAAAGGGACGGACTTCAGTTGGTGTCCGCCTTCACGATTTCGATGACGTAATCGCGGGCTGCCGTATGATCTTCGGCTTTGGACGTCAGGCGCAGCGTCGTGCGGGCGCCGCCGAGCTTGACCGTGCGGCGCATCGTGTCTTCGATCAGTACGCCGCTTTCGTACACGAGGCCGTTTCTGCGGCTCGGCACGGCGAGGTACTCGGCCGTCTCCGACTCCGCCGGCAGATGCAGCGCGTAGCGCATACGCGCCGGTTCGAACGGCGGTTCGAGCGTGCCGGCACTGAATTCAAGCCGCCGCAGCGAAGCTTCGGTGTCGAACGGAATCAGGACGCGCAGGATGCCGAAAATGCCTGTCTCTTCGCCGGCGACGCGGAAGATCACGTCGAGCGTATCGCGCTCGCCGATCAGGTCCGCCGGCAGCGGATAGCGATGCGTATGGAACCCGCGTTCGACGTCGGACGCCGGGACGCCTTCGAAGAGCAGCGTTCCGCCGGCTTCGATCGTGATCGGCCGGTCGCCGCGGTGACCGGAGAAAAACGTCGCTTCCAGCACCTGCTCTTCGCGCGGACGCACCGACAGCGTATAGCCGAACCAGCCGCCCGTCTCGGCGCGGCGGGTCGTGCTGCCGTCCCAGACGTCGACGAACGTCCGCTCGCCGCGGACTTTATGCTCCAGCTCGTACTGGTCGTTGCCGACCGGCAGGCTGTCGACGGTCCGGTCTTCCACGCGGCTGCTGCGCTTCGCGTCCAGAATATGCCGCTGCATCTCCGGCGAATCGGCTTCGACGATGCGCCAGTAGATGCCGTAGCGCTCGCCGTGCCGCTTGTAATGCGGCGTGAACGTCAAGTGCTCGTCTTCGTCCGTGCCGCGCAGGACGAATTCGAGATCTTCGCCGCGCCGTTCCCAGCGCGAAGCGAAAGAGCGCAGCCATTCGTCGGGGCTGCCGGGTACCGTCAGGAAGTCCTTGACGAGCATAGGCCTCGTCGGCACGCTCACCGCCACGCCGGTGGCGGACTCGGCCATGTCTTCCTGGCCGAGTCCCGCGCTGAGCACGAGCGGGCCGTACTTGAACGCGACGGCATGCGGCGCGTCGGGCAGGCCGACCGCGCGCAGCGTCATCGGCAGGCGCAGCTCGACCTCGTCGCCGTCGCTCCAGACGCGGTCGACGACGGCGAAGCCGCCGTGCGACTGGATATCCAGTCGTTCGCCGTTGAGCGTCAGCTCGGCCTCGCCGGCCAGCCAGGCCGGCAGGCGGAAGCGCAGCGACACCCGGCCGGACTGCGGGCGGGTCAGGGATACGGCGAAGGACGCCGTATCGCCTTCCGGCAGGGCGGAGCGCTGGAGCAGCTTCAGGCCGAACGCCTCGGCGTCCAGTTCCGAGGAGACATACTGGTGGACGAAGATGCCGTCCGCGGCCTGGAAGTACAAGCTGTCGTTCAGCTTGGTGAAGCTCTCCATGCCGGTACCGGTGCAGCACCAGAAATGGTCGAACGGAGAACTGT
Source organism: Saccharibacillus brassicae (assembly GCF_006542275.1). NCBI lineage: Bacteria > Bacillati > Bacillota > Bacilli > Caryophanales > Paenibacillaceae > Saccharibacillus > Saccharibacillus brassicae. The sequence continues at coordinate 831,901 of NZ_CP041217.1, read as the reverse complement.
ACACTTTGAAATAGCCGGTCGCCATCGGCTGGAAATACATCGTCATGCCGGTATGCGGATGCTGCGACGAGAGGATCGCGTTCAGGAACGTATTTTCGTAGAAATCGGCGTATTTGACGTCGCCGCTCAGCTTGAACAGCTCGCGCGACAGCTTGAGCATATTGTACGTGTTGCACGTCTCGGCCGTGAAGTTGGAACGTTCGCGGTCCAGCAGGTCCGGCTCGCCGAAATGTTCCCATTCGCTGTTGCCGCCCGTAATATAGCTGTGATGGTGCACGACCATCTCCCAGAAACGTTCCGCCGCTTCGAGATAGAAGCGTTCGCTCTCGCCGAGCGTGCGATAGCGGTTCAGGGCGCCGAGAAATTTCGGGATGGTCGTGTTCGCGTGCTTGCCGCGCAAAATGTCGCGGCCTTCGCGGATCGGACCGAACAGCGTCTCTTCGTCGAAGAGGTGCGCGGCTTCGACATGCGCCGTCTGGCCCGTCAGCCGGTACAGGTCGTAGAGGCAGTCGTTCATCCCGCCGTATTCGACGGCCAGTACGGCCAAGCGGATCTCCGGCGTCCATGCCAGCGCCCGGCCGGCGATCCAGTCGCCGAGCTTCGCAGCGAGCGCCAGCGCGCGTTCACTGCCGGCATATTCGAACGCGGCCGTCAGCCCCGCGACGATCTTGTGCATCGTGTACCACGGCACCCAGGCCGGCTGCCGGCGTTCGATCCGGTCGAACAGCTCTTCGGGAAAAGCGGACAGGTACCCGTTCTCGAACTGGCATTCGGCGAGTCCGGCGATCAGCGTCTCCAACCGCTCATGCAGTTCGGGATCGCCGGAGCTTGCGCACGCCTGGGCCAGCGATTTGAGGTAATGGCCGAGCGTATGGCCGCGAATCTCGGTGCTTTCCCAGCCGGGATAGGGCTCGGCGAGCGGCGCAAGGCCGCGCGTCTCGCGGAACCCGGCCAGCAGCCGGTCCGGCTCGTACTGCCGCAAATAGCGGACTTCGTTGGCAAAAGCATTTTGCAAATAAGGATCGTTGATCCGTACGCGATCAAGCGGGTAATCGTTCAGCAGCGCTGCGGGCGCGGAAAAGGCGGAAAATTCGGTTGGCATGGCAGTTCTCCTCGTTGGGCAGGATGGATGTAGAATGGATAGGCCTGGGCCGGATGTAGGGATACATGGATAGAAGAGGATACATGGATACGTGCAGCATAGAGGAAGCCGGATCGGCATCGTTATCGGTATCTGTATCGGGCCAGCTTCTCTTAGATCCAGCTTAGCGGGAGCGGACAGTCCGGTAAATGGTCCAACGTTCGAATGAGTGTCAAAACGTTAGGCAAGGAACAAGCGAGACCAGCATGGGAAAAAGACAAAACAGGCAGGAGAGGCGCAGCTGCGCATTTCCTGCCTGTTTGGCTTGAAAGGTGTTCGGTAAGGAACTTGCATACAGGTGTCAAAACGTCAGGTTATGCTCGAATACGGAAAAGAATGCCGGAAAGAAAGTGGGAAGCGATCCGCCGCGTTCAATCCGATGTCTTAATCCGACGTCTTAATCCGACGTCTTAATCCGACGTCGTCAACCAGACCGCCATCTCGCCCGTGCCGCGGTTGCCCCACAGATAATAAGGCACGGCCGTCAGGCGGACCGGCTCCAGGCGGGGAGGGACGGTGCCGTACAGGGCGGCCTTCTCTTCGCCTGCGTCCGGCGAGACGGTCACGCTGCGCAGCGCCTGCGTCTCGACGGCAATCGCGCCGCCGGGCAGATCGTCGGCGCCGCGCTCCGAGAATACGGCCGTCTGCGGCAGCCGCAGCGAAGAGATCGGCTCGCCGTTGTCAATGCTCTCCGCGCAGTAGACCAACGGCCCGCGCTGGATCGCCGCTTTGTGCGCATCGGCTCTGACCCGTGCGTCGGCGTAGACGAGCACGGTCGACATCCGCAGCGAGACGGTAACGACGTCGCCGTCGGCCCATTCGCGGCGCAGAATCAGATAGCCGTGCTCAAGATCTTCGCGCGAGAAGGAGACCGGCTCGCCGTTGACGGCTGCCGTCATGTCCGGGCTCCACGACGGCACGCGCAGTCCGAGCGCGAACTCGCCCGCCCGATCCGCGGCGATCTCGAACGAGACGTCGCCGCTCCACGGCAGCGCCGCCTGCTGCTTGATCCGCACCTGCGCGCCGCCAAGTTCGGCGGACAGCTCGCTGCCGATATACAAGTTGGTGTACAGCGTGTCGCCGTGCTGCGTATAGATATAGCGGCCAAGCGACGTCAGCAGCCGCGCCACGTTCGGCGGGCAGCAGGCGCAGCCGAACCAGGCCTGGCGTTCGGACTTGACGTGATGCTTGCCCGGATTGTGGGCGCACGCCTGCGGCCACACTTCCAGCGGATTGACGTAGAAATAATGTTTGCCGTCCTGCGCCATCGAGCCGAGCACGTTGTTGTACAGCGCGCGTTCCATCACGTCGGCATATTCGGACTTCGGCTCCAGCAGCAGCATGCGCTGGGCGAAGAAGATCAGGCCGATCGCCGCGCACGTCTCGGCGTAGACCGTATCGTTCGGCAGGTCGTAATCGAACGTGAACGCTTCGCCGTGATGGGTCGAGCCGATCCCGCCGATCACGTACATCTGCGTGCGCGTCACGTTATGCCAGAGCCGGATGCAGGCCTGCCGCAATTGTTCGTCGTCGGTCAACCGGGCCAGATCGGCCATCGCCGTATACATATAGACGGCCCGAACGGCATGTCCGACCGCTTCGGACTGTTCGCGCACCGGCTTGTGCGCCTGGAAATACGACAGGTCGAGATTTTGCCGCACATTCGGTTCGAAATGGCCGCGGCGGCCGCGGCTTTTCCATTCCTCGCGCAGGAAGTTCGGTTCCCGGCCGCGTTCGTTAATGAAGAAAGCCGCAAGCTTCAAATAGCGTTCTTCGCCGGTCAGCTTGTACAGCTTCACGAGCGCAAGTTCGATCTCCTGGTGGCCGTCGTAGCCGCGCAGCTTGCCTTCTTCGGGGCCGAATACCGTTTCGACATGGTCGATCATGCGCTGCATGATCCGCAGCAGCTTGTCTTTGCCGGTCGCTTCGTAATAAGCGACCGCCGCTTCGATCATATGTCCGGCGCAGTACAATTCGTGGCAGTCGGTCAGGTTGGTCCAGCGTTTGCCCGGTTCCTTGATCGTAAAATACGTATTCAGGTAACCGTCCGGCTGCTGGGCCGCGCCGATCAGGTCGATCAATTCGTCGGCGCGGCGTTCGAGCTCGGCATCGCGCCGGATTTGCAGCGAGTAGCCGACCGCTTCGAGCCATTTGGCCACGTCGCTGTCCTGGAATACCCAGCCGACGAATGCCCCTTCCGCCTGCCCGGCGGCGATGCGGAAATTGCGGACGGCGCCGCTCGGCTCCGCGCCCGGAGCGCGGTCGTGCAGCGCTTCATATTGGTAAGGAATAACGACGTTTTGTACCCGCTCGGTATAATCGGACCAAAACGGATCGCTGAGGGTGACGCCTGCCGGAACGGCAGCGGCGGAAGCCGCCCGTTCGGACGGGTTCGGGATCGGGGACATAGGGGTTCTTCCTTTCGCTTATCGGATTTAGGTCTGTACAACGTTATTATATGCCTTAGAATCAAAGGAGACGATTAAGGAAAGCGCCCGGATTCTTGTCGGATTTCACACTCAATGAAAGCGTTACCCAAAAACGGAACGGAAGAAGGGGAAGAAGAGTGATGCAGCAGGGAGAATCGGTCATTTATTTGGCGGCGCCGCCGTTTCCGTATTTTATGGAATGCGGCCGCAGCTTGTACGAACCGGGGGAGAGCCACCCGAATCGCCGTGATCTGGGCATGTTCGATCTTATTCTCGTGGAACGGGGCACGCTGTTTGTCGGGGAAGAGCATCGGCACTGGGACGTGCGGGCGGGGAACGCGCTGCTGCTGCTGCCGGACCGTTATCATTACGCGGTCCGGCCCTGCGAGGAGCTCACGAGTTTTGTCTGGATTCATTTTCGCGCGCTCGGCCAGTGGGGCGCCGCGGACGAAGGCGGCGAGCCGGCTTTTGCCGACCGGGACGGGCATATGGGCCGCTTCGCGACGGCGCCGTACACGATCCGGCTGCCCCAGCTGGGCATGCTGCCCGGCGCGCCGGGCGGCAGCGGCGAAGGGGAGCAGCTGCTGCGGCTGGAAGAACGCAGCCTGTCCGGCGCGGTCTGGGAACGCCAGCGGCTGTTCGAACAGCTGCTGCGTTCGCTCGACCTGCGCCGCCGCGATCCTTCGGGCAGCCCGGCGGAGAGTATCGCCGAACGGACCGAGAGCTATATCCGGGCCCATTACGCCGAGCCGCTGACCGGGACGGCGCTGTCCGAAGCGCTGCATTTTCATTACAATTACTTGACGCGCTGCATGAAACGGGTGAACGGCTTGACGCCGATGGAATATCTGGAAGAATGCCGGCTCGAACAAGCCCGGCTGCTGCTGCTGCGGACCGAGCATCCGATCGCGTCCGTCGCCGAACGGGTCGGCTTCGAGACGGCGCCGTATTTCTCGCGCCGTTTCTCCGAACGGTTCGGCGTCTCGCCGCTGCGCTTTCGCCAGCGGCACCGGCGCTGAGCGGGAAGCCGCGTCAGACGGTCCATTCCTGCAGCAGCATGAAAGCGGCGCCTGCCGCGACCGCGTTTTCTTTCAGCTCCGCCAAAGAAAAGGCGGGGCTGTATTCATGTCCGCTGACGATATTTTTGAGCGCGGTCGCTACGGCCGTCTCGTACACGAGCGGATGCGCTTCGATCAGCGGCCCGCCGAGCACGACGACGTCGGGATGCAGCACGTTGATCAGATTGGCGAGTCCGATGCCGAGATAAGCGGCCGCTTCGTCGAATTGTTCCTTCACCAGCGCGTCGTCGGCTTCGAGCGCTTCCGTCAGATCGGCAAACGTGACCGTGTCCGGATGCCGGCCGGCGAGCAGGCTGGGACGGCCGATTTTGAGCTGGGTCCGTACCCGGTTCTCCAGTGCGCGTACCGAGACGAACGCTTCCCACGCGCCGTGGTTGCCGCGTCCTTCGAAGCGCGGCCCGTCCGTGGCGATGATCATCTGTCCGACGGCGCCTTCGGCGTCCGCCGCGCCGCGGATCAACCGTCCGTCGGACATCATCGCCGCCCGCAGGCCGACGCCGGCATGCACATAGAGCAGATGCCGGGGGCTTTGGCCGCGCAGCGCCCAATGTTCGCCGAGCAGCGCCGTATTCGATCCGTTGTCGAGCCGCGCCGGGAGGCGCAGGCGCCGCTCCAGCAGCTCGCAGATCGGCACTTCGTCCCAGCCGGCGGCCGGGAAAAATTCGGGGCTGCGAATCAGGCCCCGCTCCCGGTCGAGCGGTCCGACCGCGCCGACCCCGATGCCGAGCAGGCTGCCGGGCTGCAGGCCGTGCTGCGCCAGAAAGCGTTCCGTTTCGACGCCGACGCGTTCCGTCAAGCGTTCCGGCGTCGTGTCCGCATCCATTTTCCAGCGGATGGACGAGAGCGGATTGAGCTGCATATCGTACAGGCCGAGCGTCGAATAGATGCGGGAAATTTCCAGTCCGAGCAAATAGCGGTACGTAGGATTGGCCTGGAACAGGATCGGCTTGCGTCCGCCGGTGGAAGTGCCGAGTCCCGATACCCGGATGATGTCCTGGTCGGTCAGGTCGTCGAGCAGGCGGGTCATGCTGCTGCTGGTCAGCGCGAAGTCCCGCATCAGTTCGGCTTTGGAGACAGGGCCGAGCTCCAGAATGCGTTGGTAAACGTCTTTGCGAATCGAAGTTTGAGCACGGGCGATCGTCAATCGAATCTCTCCATTTCCGAGTATGTAGGTAGGTTATTCTTCAGTATAAAGGAGCCTTCCGCTTATTTCTACTTTCTGCACAAAAAACATAGGAATACTCGACTTATATTCGGTTTGGTAATTAGTCATCTTTATTTTATCAATATACGGCTTTTTGAGTGATTTTCACACCTTTTTTCAGTTATTTTACCTCAACTTAAATTCATAATGAGAAAATGTGTTATACTGGACAAGTTGAATATGAGGCGAGAAAGGAGCCTGTCCCATGAACTTGACGGCGGGAACGAAAAGCCGGCTGCGGCAGGTCCCGGCCATTTTTGTCGCGTTTCTCAAAATCGGACCGTCCACGTTCGGCGGAGGCTACGCAATGATTGCGACGATCGAACGCGAAATCGTGGAACGCCGGGGCTGGATGCGCCGGGAAGAGATGAGCGACATGGTGTCGGTAGCGGGTTCGGCGCCGGGCGGCGTGGCGGTGAACTCGGCGGCTTTTGTCGGCTACCGGCTCGGCGGCGTCGCCGGAGCGGCCGCGGCGGTGCTCGGCATCACGCTGCCGACGCTTGCGATCGTGCTGGCGCTCAGTCTGCTGTACGCTTTTTTTCGGGAAAATCCGAAAGTGGAAGCGGCGCTCAAAGGCGTGCATGCGGCGGTGACCGCGCTGATCCTGCTGGCAGCATGGAAAATGGCCAAAACGTCGCTGTTCGACGCGGTAACGTTCGGCATCGCGGCCGCGGCGCTCGCGCTGCTGCTGCTGACGAATCTGCATTCGCTCTGGCTGATCGCGGGCGGACCGGCTGTCGGCCTGGCCGCGACGCTGTATCGGCGGCATGCCGGCGCGCAGGCACGCACGGAACCGAAACGGAGCGTCGAAGAACCGGAAGCGATGCTGCCGGAATACTATATCTGATCCGGATACGCGGTCTATAGGCTATTTACGCGCTATCCCTACTATAGGAAGGCAGGAGAAACGTTATGCTGTGGGAGCTGTTCGCCCTTTTTTTCAAAGTGGGCTGTATGGCCTTCGGCGGAGGCTACGCGGTCATGAGCCTGATCCAGCGGGAAACGGCGGAACGGGGCTGGATCGATACGCCCGCGTTTCGCGAAATCGGCTCGCTGTCGGGCATGGCACCCGGGTCGATCGCGACGAACAGCGCGACGCTGATCGGATACGCGCAGGCGGGACCGGCGGGCGCGATCGCGGCGACGCTCGGCATCGTGCTGCCGTCGCTGCTGCTCGTCGTCGTGCTGACCGCCTTTTTCGTGCGGCTGCATGACAAACTCGGCGTCAAAGCGGTCTTCTACGGGCTGCGCCCGGTCGTCGTCGCGCTCATTGTGTATGCGGGCATCCATTTCGGGTTCGGCGGCCTGACCGCGCAGACGCTGCTCGGCTGGCCGACGATCGGCATGCTGCTGATCGGAGCGGGCGGGCTGATCGCGCTCGTCAAATGGAAGCTGCACCCGCTTGCGGTCATTTTGCTTTCCGCCGCGGCCGGAATCGTCCTGTTTTGAACAAGGCTTTGCTTATCCGGACATCCGTTCGGAAGCGGAGCCTTTTTTGTGTGGAACGTCTGGAAATTTTTTTAAAAAAAGAATGGGTCTCCCGCATCTTAACAATCGCCGGTTCGTCGTCGATGATATAACTAACCCTGTTTAGGCTTGATCCCGAACGTGGGGCAGGCGATCGACCACGATGATTCGCGCGAAGGAGACACGCCATGAGCCTATTGATCGTCGACGACTCGATGATGAACCTCGCCTATTTCAAGCAGGTGCTGTCGGAAGCCGGTTACTCGGGCATCGAGACGGCCGCTTCCGCGGAGGAAGCGCTTGGACGGCTCGGCATGAGCCACGGACGCGTACCGCGCAAAGCGGCCGCGTTCGACCTGATTTTACTCGATATCGTCATGCCGGACATGGACGGAATCGAAGCGTGCCGCCTGATCAAGGACTGCCCCGCGTACGTCGATCTGCCGATCATTTTCCTGACCGGGGACCGAAGGCATTTCAAGGAAGCGTTCGGAGCCGGCGGCATGGATTTTATCGAAAAAGGAGCGCCGGAATACGAACTGCTCGCGCGCGTGCAGTCGGCGATCCGGCTCAAAAAAGAGACCGATATCCGCAAAGCCCGGGAGATCGGCCTGCTCAAGGAACTGCAGCTGGCGAAGCGGGTCCAGAAAACGGTGCTGCCGCCGCCGATGATCGAGCCGAGCATCGAGATCCACGCCCAGTATATCCAGTCGGACGAAGTGTCCGGCGATATGTTCTACTGGACGCGGATCGACGAACATCGCTGCGGGGTCATGCTGATCGACGTGGCCGGGCACGGTTTGTCTTCGGCGCTGATCAGCATGTCGGTCCGCTCGCTGCTCGACGGCATGGTCAAGCGCCTGTCGGAACCGGAAGAAGTGTGCCAGGAATTGAACAAGCAGATCTGCAGCCTGTTCGGCGGCAGCCGCGGCTCGATTTACCTGACCGCGATCTACCTGCTGATCGATCAGCAGGCGCGGGAGATTCGTTACTTCAACGCGGGACATCCGCCGGGGCTCTTTTTCCCGTCGGATCGTCAGGCGCATTACATGGAACATACCGGCGTGCCGCTGGGCATCCGCAAATCGATCGGCCGCGGCAGCGGCGTGTGCCGCTACGACGGGCCCGGCAAGATCGTGCTGTACACCGACGGCCTCGTCGAGACGCCGCGGGAGTCGATCCGAGACGGCATCGGCCGGTTGGAAGAGTACGCGTCCCGTTTTCGTTATCTGCCGAACGACCGTTTTACCGAAAAGCTCGCGGTGCTGGGACAAGGCAAAAAAGACGATGTGTGCATCGTATCCATTCAATTGAACGAATAACGTCATCGAACGGATGGAACGGGCGGAAGCCAAGATGCGGCGGGAAAGGAAGGAAAGCCGATGGAACGATCGATTATTACGCGAGCCAAAAGCGCCGAACTTGCAGTCGGGGAAGCGCTTAAATTGTTGTCGGTGCCGCGCGAGTCCGTGCAGATCGAAATATTGGAACCGGGCGGCCGCGGGGTGTTGGGGCTCGGAGGACGGCTTGCGGTCGTCAAAGTGACCGTGATGGACGAAGCGCGGCGCACGGAGAATACCGGGCCGGAACCCGGCGGCGAAGCTTCCGGCTTGCGGGAAGCGCCCGGCCTGCCTGGGCAAGAGCGACTGCCGGGTGAAGCCGGGGAAGCAGGCTTGAGCGGTACCGGTTCGGAAGCGGCCGGCGAGCCGGTCAGTGGCATCGGGATCGAAAACGGCCTTTTCCGCGTTCGCGTGCTGGGCGGAAAGCTGCCTGTGCTGATCCCGCCTGCCGGCGCGGTGCTCCTTCGGGGCGGCGTACCGGTCGAAGAACGGGTGTCCGTCGCGGCCGAAGACCGACTGGAACTCGACCCGTCGCCGCGGATCGAAGCGCCTGTCTGGCGCATCGAATTCGACGAAGCGTGTCTGCGCGCCGACCTGTACGTACGTCCCGGCTTCGAGAGCCGGTACGAACTGCTCGACTGCCAGGATCAGTCGCCGCTGACCGTGCCGGTCAAGGAGCATCGGACGCCGCTGCGCATCGAGCCGGCCGAAGTTGCGGCCCGGCTGCGGGAACTCGGCGTCGTCTACGGCATTCGCGCCGAAGCGATCGCGCAGGGCTGCGCTGCGGCGCAGCCGGGCGTGTTCGTCATCGCCGAAGGAACGCCGGCCGTTCAAGGCGCGGACGGCCGGTTCGAGACGAACTTCGAGACCGAGACGAAGCGGCTCAGCCCGCAGAGCCGCGAAGACGGCACGATCGACTACCGGGAGATCGTCGAATTTCCGACCGTGACCGAAGGGCAGGTGCTCGTGCGGACGCTGCCGGCGAAGCCGGGGCGCCCGGGGCGCGACCTGCTGGATCGTCCGATCGAGCCGCGCGCGGTCCATTCGATCGAACTTGCGGCCGGCGAAGGCGTCTCGATTACGGAAGACGGGCGCCGCGCAGTATCGACGCGTCCGGGCATGCCCAAGCTCAAGCAGCAGGGCTTCCGCGTCCATCTGTCGGTGCTGCCCAAATTGTCGCATCGGGGCGACGTCGATCTCAAATCGGGCAATATCCGGTTTCGGGGCGATGTTGAAATATCCGGCGGCGTCCAAAACGGCATGAAAGTGGAAGCGTTCGGCAGCATCACGGTTCGGGGCGCGGTCGGATCGGCGTCGCTTGACGCCGCGTATTCGCTGATCGCGTCCGGCAGCCTGATCGGGGCGCGGGTCAATATCGGCAAGCGCGACGAGTTTGCCGACCAGGCCGAACCGCTGCTGCTGGAGATCGCTTCGCAGATGCATATGCTGCAGGCGGCGATCGACCAGCTCGGCCAGACGGCCGCGTTCAAGCTGAACGACCTGCAGCGGACCGGGCTCGGCACGCTGCTGAGCGTGCTGCTGCGCGGCAAGTTCAAAGCGCTGCACGCGGTGCTGCTGCGCTTCTCCGAACAGGCCGCCAGAAACGAAGCGCAGCTTGACGAAGAATGGCGGGACTATGCCGAACGCCTCAAGTTCGGGTTTCTCGACCTGCGGCAGGGCGGATTCCGCGACGGCGAAGCGATGAACGCTTTCCGCCTGCGGACGCTCGAATTGTACGAGTCGGTCTGCGGGCCGGAAGACCGGCCGGTGTTCGCGGATTTCCAATATGCGCAGAACAGCCATATCTACTGCGGCGGGAACGTCCGCGCGGCGAAAGGCAGCTACAATACGACGATCTACTGCCAGGGCGTGCTGGACTGCGGCGGAACGCTGCGGGGCGGCGTATACTTCGCCGGCAAAGGGATCAACGTCAAGGAAGTCGGCGCGATGGGCGGCGTGGCGACGAAGCTTCAGGTGCTGGAGCAATCTTCGATCCGCGCCGGCCGGGTGATGGAAGGCACGGTCGTGCAGATCGGCCGGCGTTCGTTCCAATTCGTCGAAGCGGCCTCGAACGTGCATGCGCGGCTCGGTCCGGCGGGCGAAATGCTTTTATTTTGATCGACAACAGGAGGAACGTCATGTTTGCTTACCGGATTCATAAAAGCGAGGACGAAGCCGTCGTCATCTTCGAGGGCGACCTCGATATCGAAAGCGGCGACGTACTGGAAGAAGATATTTTGCCCGTCGTGTCCGAATACCCGAACGTGCTGCTGAATTTCGGCGAAGTGTACTTCGTCGATTCGTCGGGGATCGGCTTGATTATCCGCACGGTGGACGAGCTGCGCGAAGGCGGACGTTCCGTGAAGATCCGCGACGTGCGCCCCGAAGTGATGGAAGTGTTCGAACTGCTGCAAATCCGCGAAATTCTCGGCGAAGAAGTGTTCGATTAAGCGGCCGGGAAGATCGTAACCGATCGAAGCTTCAAGCGCTGCCGCCGCAAGGCGCGAGCCTGCCCGTCCATCTCCCAGGAAAGGAACCGATGAGCTTGAATCAATTACCGAACGCGACAAACGGCAAAAACGACGTTCCTTATCCGTTCTGGGCGCTGGCCGGCTTTCTCTACGGGGCGATCCTCGCCGTCGGAGCCGGGCACGTGGAGTGGGCTTTCGTGCTGCCGATTCTGCTTCTGACGCTGCTGCTCGATCTGTTCCCGATCCGGCTGCTCAGCGGAGACGAATTCGGCGCGGGCCTGATCGGCTTTTTGGCGCTGCTGATCGGCTTCGGCCCGTATACCGCACTGCTCGGCGTGTTCATGAGCTGCCTGGCGAACGAAGCGCGGCAGGCGGGCTTCCGCGCCGGCGGATTCGATCCTGTCCGCTGGCTGTCGCGGCTGGCCGTCTATACGCTCAGCACTTGCGGTGCCGCGCTTGCGCTCGCCGGACTGCACCAGGTCTGGCCGGGCGCTTCGCCCTACGTGCAGGCGGCCGCCGCGGCGCTGGCGTTCAAAGCGGTCAAGCTGCCGCTCGATTCCGGCATGCGCAAGATGCTGACCGGCATCGAGCTGCTGGCCGGAATCCGCGGTCGGCTCAAAGAAACGCGGGTGCCGATCCTGCTCTGCATCCTCGTCATCCCGCATTTTCTCGGCATGCTGTCGCGAAGCGACATGTTCTACGAGCTGGCCTACACGGGACTGCTGCTCGTGTTCGTGCTGTATTTTTCCAGCGTATACGGCAGGGAAGCCGCCGGCTGGCGGCGCACGTTCGAGCGGTTCAGCCTGCTGTTCGAATCCCGCCTGTCGCCCGCGCTGGAAGGACACGGCATCCGCACCGGCGTCATCGCCGACCATCTGCTGGACCGCCTGTCCTACCCGCGCGACAAAAAACGGATGCTCGTGCGGATCGCGATCCAGCACGATATCGGCAAATCGACGCTGCCCGCTTACCTGTTCAATAAGCGCGGAGCGCTGTCGCTGTCCGAAGAAGACGAGTACCGTTCCCACAGCGAAAAAGGAGCCGACATTATCTTCACGCTGACCGAAGACGAACGCGCGGCGAAGTGGGTGCGGCATCATCACGAGCGCTGGGACGGCAAAGGCTTTCCCGGCGGCTTGAAAGGGCGTGACATTCCGTACGAATCCCGCGTCCTGTCGCTGTGCAGCCGGATCGACCATCTGCTGCGGCGCGAACCGGGCGACGAAGAAGTGTGCGCCCTCGTGCGCAAGCAGGCCGGGCGGGAGATCGACCCCGAACTGGCGGCGGTCGTCGACCTTGCGCTGGTGCAGGAACTGCGCGAGAGACTTGCGCTGCGGGGCGCGGAAGCATCGCCTGCATCCGCGCCGCCGGAACCTCGCGCCGGGGCGATCAAGCCTGTCGGGACAGACCTGTCCTCGCCGGACGAACAAGGTTCCTACGTCGGCGCTAGCATGCAGGTCAAGCTGTCGTCCGACGGGCTGCTGTACGGGCTTGAGGAACCGGAGCTCGAAGCGCCGGTGATCCGTCTGGCACGCCGCGCCGAGGCGGAGCAGACCGCGTTCTACGAACTGCTGCCGTGCGGGGAGCGCACGTACGAAGCGCATTTCGACCCGGAGCACGGCGAGGTGCGGATCATGCTGACCGATATTACGCCGGCGATCGCTTACCGCGAGCGGCTGCAGCGGGAGACGCTGCGCTCTTACCGGGAGATGATGTGCGCGCTGTCGGGCGGCAAAGTCACGCTGTGCCCGGCCGAAGAAGAGCTGCTCGCACGTCTGGGCGAGCGCCTCGACGCCTGGACGGTAGCCGCGCGCTCCGACGTCGGACGCAGCCGGGACCTGGCGGCGAGCTTTATGCCGCAGGGTGATCCGAAGCGACTCATGCAGGTCAAGCTTGCCGTGTCCGAGGCGTCGACCAACCTGCTCAAGCACGCGCTGGGCGGCAAGGTGAGCGTGTTCGCGCACGAAGGCGCCCTGCAGGTGCTCGTACGCGACGAAGGTTCGGGCATCGCGCTGCACGAACTGCCGAAAACGTTTGTCGGGTCCGGGTACAGCAGCAAGCGGTCGCTTGGCCGCGGATTTGGCGTCATGTACGCTTCAGCCGACCGGATGTTTCTGCATACGGATGCGAGCGGCACGCAGCTGCTGCTCGAATTCGACGGCATGCGGGAGCTGGGAGTAGAGGATGGAAGCTCGGCTGCGCTGCCTGCGGCCGTTTCTTCGCTTGGGGAAGCGGCCGCCGCTCCTCTGGGCGCGGAGCGGAACTGACGGCAGGGTCGTGTAAGCGGGCGGGCAGAATCAGGGGAAGGCGGGCGATGAGCCCGCCTTTTTGGCGTGCGCGCACAGCGGTTTGCCGGGCTTGACGACAACCCTTGCGGCTGCGGGGATCGCAGCGGACGCTTATCAATGTTTTGTATAAGACTATCGAAAAAGTTGATTAGCCGGATGCCGACGCAGGTGATACAGTTATCAACAATCAATTCCGACTAAACAAATCGGGGATGTAAAAATTAAAATGGAGGTGCCGACCATGAGTGAAGTTTACCGCAGAGCCGAAGCCCGGGACGCGGAGCGGCTGGCCGACCTGACGTACCGCGCTTACGAACTGATTCGCGAGTTGGGCCTGCATTGGCCTGCTGCCCATGCAGACGTGCCGCTGGTGCTGCAAAACATCGAGGAGAACGAATGCTACCTGCTGGAAGCGGACGGCGTGCCGGTCGCTACGCTGACGCTGTCCACGAACGGGGAGAGCAAAGCGATCACCGAGCTGCCGTTTTTCAAATGGTTCGCGACCGATCCCGACGTGTCGGGCCGGGGCTACGGAGGCCGGCTGATCGACTGGGTCGAACGCGAGATCGTGCTGGGCAAGCACGGGCACCGCGAGGTGACGCTGGCGACGGCGGAGAAACATCCGTGGCTCGTCGAGATGTACGAACGCCGGGGCTACACACGCATTTTGGAGATCGACGCCAAAAACGGGGACGGCCTCATGTACCTGTTTCGCAAAAATATTGCCGACTCCCGCTATTCCGACGACTATGCCATCCAAAGGAGCTAATCGAACATGAAAACACGGACGAAAATACGGACAAGCCTGCCAAACAAACAACAAGGGTGGATCGCGGCCGCGCTCGGCCTCATGATCGTCGTATCGGGATGCGGCGCGGGCGGGGAACCGACCGCGCAGGCTTCGGGCGGCGCGGAGCCGCAAGCGGGCGTCCAGACGATCGTGGTCGGCACGTGCACGGCGTTCCCGCAGGTCTGCTTTCTCGACGAGAACGGCAAGCTGACCGGCTTCGACGTGGAACTGCTGCGCAAGATCGACGAACGGCTGCCGGAGTACGCGTTCGAGTTTCAGACGATGGATTTCGGCAACCTGCTGCTGAGTCTGGAGACGAACAAGATCGACCTCGTCGCGCACGTCATGGAGAAGAACCCGGAGCGCGAGCAGAAATACGCGTTCAGTTCGGAGCCGTACGCGCATTGGCGCAACCGGATCGTCGTCGCCAAGACGAACGAGACGATTAAGACGCTCGACGATCTGCAGGGCAAAAAAGTGCTGACCAGCGCCACGAGCGCCGAAGCGCAAATCGTTGAGAACTACAACAAGGAACACGACGCCAAAATCGATATCGTGTATCAGAGCGGCCAGGCGAACGATACGGTCAGCCAGCTCGTGTCCGGGCGCGTCGACGCGACTATCGCGGCCGATTTCGTCGTGCCGGTCATCGATCCGACAGGCAAGCTGAAGCAGGTGGGCGAAGAATTGACGTCGGACGACGTCTTGTACGTGCTGCGAAAAGGCGACGCCGATTCCGCGAAGCTGTCCGCAGCGATCGACGGCGCGGTCAAGCAGCTCAAAGAGGACGGCACGTTAAGCGACTTGAGCGTCGAATGGCTCGGCAGCGACGTGACGGCCGACCACGCCAAATGAAGCGTACGCTTCCGACTTCCGTCGAACCGGTCTACCTATTCTATCCGGCATTCGGGAAAGGAGACTTGCGATGAGCGCGCCTTTTGAGATCGGCTACGTCTTTTCGTTTCTGCCGAAGCTGATCGATACGCTGGGCGTTACGCTCCTGATCGTAGCCGGCTCGCTGTTGACGGGGCTTGCGGCCGGATTCCTGGTCGCCCTGCCCCGCCTGTACAAAATTCCGGTACTGCGCAATCTGTCCGGTTTGTACTTGTCTTTTTTTCGCGGAACACCGATCCTGATTCAGCTGTTTCTGTTCTATTACGGACTGCCGGAGCTGCTGAAGCCGCTCGGCCTCGACCTTACGCGCACGCCGGTGCTGTTCTTCGTCATTCTCGTCTACGGGCTGCACACCGGCGCTTATGCGGCGGAAATGATTCGCGCGTCGGTCGAAGCGGTGGACCGCGGGCAGGTCGAAGCCGCTTACGCGTCGGGCATGACGGCGTATCAGGCGTTTGCCCGGATTGTCCTGCCGCAGGCGCTCGCGATCGCGGTGCCGGTCTTCTCGAATCTGGTCATTGCGCTGCTCAAAGACACGTCGCTTGCTTTTACACTCGGGGTGATGGAGATGACCGGCAAAGCGCAGACGCTCGGCACGCTGACGCAGCATTTTTTCGAGACGTATATCGCGCTGGCCCTGATCTATCTCGTAATCAGCTTCACGCTCGAAAAAGGGCTGTCGGCTGCCGAACGCCGCTTGAAGCGGCATGAAGTGCGCGAAGAAGCGCCGGTTCGCCGGTTCGGCCGCAGAGGCAAAGGGTCGTACCGCGCCGTACTGGCCGAGATCGACGCCGGAAAAGGAGGACAAATCTGATGCAGCTTGATCCTTCGTTTATTTGGACCGCTTTTTGGCAGCTGCTCGGGGCGATCCCGACAACGCTGTCGATTACGGCCGTATCGGTGCTGCTTGGCTTCGGGATCGGCACGGCGACCGCGCTCGTTCGCCTGTACCGGATTCCGGTGCTGGCGCAGCTTGCGTCCGCTTACGTCACGTTTATTCGCGGCACGCCGATGCTGACCCATCTGCTGCTCATTTATTTCGGGCTGCCGATGCTGATCGACGGAGCGGCCGAAACGTTCGGCTGGAGCTTCCGCTCGGTGTCGATTCCGATGATCGGCTTCGCCTACCTGTCGTTTTCGATCACGGCGGGCGCGTACATGTCCGAAGTGGTGCGGGCGGGGCTGCTTGCGGTCGACCGGGGTCAGATGGAAGCGGCGTATTCCGTCGGCTTGACGACGGTGCAGACGCTGCGGCGTATCCTGTTCCCGCAGGCGCTGGCGGCGGCGCTGCCGAATCTGGCCAACTCCGTCATCGGCATGCTGCACGGTTCGACGCTCGCTTTTGCCGTATCGGTCGTCGATATTAATGCCAAAGCGCAGATCGTCGCGTCGACGAACTGGAAGTTTTTCGAAGCGTATTTGGCAGCCGCGTTGATCTTCTGGGGACTTACGGTGCTGATCGAGCGCGTCGCGGCAATGATCGAGAAGCGGGTAGGCGCTTATAATCGGGGAGGTGTCGCATGATCGAATTAAGCCATATTTCCAAATCGTTCGGGCGCCAGGAAGTGCTGCGGGACATCAGCCTGAGCGTCAAGACGGGCGAGGTGGTCGTCATTCTCGGGCCGAGCGGATCGGGCAAAACGACTTTGCTGCGCTGCGTGAACTATTTGGAAAAACCGTTCGGCGGCACCATCGCGGTCGGGGATTTCCGGCTGGACTGCTCGCAGGCCAAACGCGGCGATATCCTGAAGCTGCGACGCAAAACGGCGATGGTGTTCCAGCAGTACAATCTGTTTCGCCACAAAACGGCATTGGAGAACGTGATGGAGGCACTGCTCGTCGTCAAAAGAATGCCGGCCGCCGAGGCGCGCGCCCGAAGCGCGGCGCTGCTCGACAAAGTCGGCCTCGGCGACAAGCTGAACGAGTACCCGAGCCGCCTGTCCGGCGGCCAGCAGCAGCGCGTCGGCATCGCCCGGGCGCTTGCGCTCGAACCGGAAGTGATCCTGTTCGACGAGCCGACGTCCGCGCTCGATCCCGAACGGGTCGGCGAAGTGCTGGAAGTCATCCGCGATATCGCCCGCGAAGGCATCACGATGATCGTCGTGACGCACGAGATGGGCTTTGCGCGCGACGTCGCCAATCGCGTCGTGTTTATGGACGGCGGCGTTATCGTCGAGGAAGGTACGCCGGACGACGTATTCCAGCGTCCGCGCGAAGAACGGACCAGGCAGTTTCTGCGCCGCATCACGCCGCAGGCGAACTGGGTCATCTGAAGGCTGCGCAGCCTTCAGATGACCCAGCCAAGTTCAGCCAAGTTCAGCCAAGTTCAGCCCAGCCCGCTCCAAAGACGCGTTCTCTCGTACTTGTATCCGCCGACTTGGCCTATTTTACGACCTCACAGACAGGAGGCTTCGCCGATGACCCGCCGTACCCAAACTGTATCGCATCTCGCCGCGGAAGGCTCTTATCCCGTCGGCAAATTGTCTGGGCGCTCCGCGTCTTCGGGCGTGCTGACGCCGGAAGAATGGATCGCGATCCGGCGCCATCTGCACCAACGCCCGGAATTGTCGGGCGAAGAATACGAGACGACCGATTATTTGCGCGCGAAGCTTGCGCGGATCGGCGTCCGCCTCGTCGAGACCGGGCTGAAGACCGGCTTGATCGCCGAGATCGGCAGCGGGGCAGGTCCGATCGTCGCGCTGCGCGCCGATATCGACGCGCTGCCGATCGAAGAAGCGACGGGCCTGCCGTACGCTTCGATCCATCCGGGCAGGATGCATGCCTGCGGGCATGATTTTCATGCCGCGGCGCTGATCGGCGCGGCGCAGCGCCTCAAGCTGCGCGAGGCGGAGCTGCCGGGCACTGTCCGGCTGCTGTTTCAGCCCGACGAAGAACGGGCCAAAGGCGCGCAGCAGCTTATCGCGGCCGGCGCGCTGGAAGGCGTCGGCGCCGTGATCGGCCAGCATAACAAGCCGGATCTGCCGGTCGGTACGGTCGGGATCGCGGCCGGCCCGATCATGGCGGCTTCGGACGGCTTCACGGTGACCGTCAAAGGGACGGCGACGCATGCGGCCGTGCCGGAAGCCGGCATCGATCCGATCGTGACGGCCGCGCATCTGGTGACGGCGCTCCAGACGATTACCGGCCGCAGTATCAGCGCACAGGATCGCGCGGTCGTCAGCGTGACGCAGCTTCACGCCGGCAATACGTGGAACGTCATTCCCGATACGGCCCTGCTGCACGGCACGATCCGTTCGTTCGACGAGTCCGTGCATGCCCGGATCAAGGCGCGCTTCGCGGAGATAGCCGGCGGCGTAGCCGCCGCGTTCGGCGCGGAAGCTTCCGTCCGCTGGAGCGGCGGGCCTCCGCCGGTCGTGAACGACGCGGAACTTGCCGAACTGGCCCGGGCCTGCGCCGACAGGCTCGGCCTGCACGTCGCGAGCGGCATTACTTCGCCGGCCAGCGAAGATTTTGCTTTTTACCAGCAAAAAGTGCCCGGTCTGTTCTTGTTCGTCGGGACGTCGGGCAGTCAGGAATGGCATCACCCGGCGTTCGAGCTGGACGACTCGGCGCTGCCCGATGCCGCCGCCCTGCTGGCCGATCTGGCGCTCGGGGCGTTGGCCCGACTGTCGGACAAGCAGTAAGGGAGTTTCTTTAGGTGAATACATCAATATGTGAAAAATTCATAAAAGAAAATCAGGAGTGTAATCCGAATAAGCAATTCCTGCTAGCATAACCCAAACCCAAACCCAAACCCAAACCCAAACCCAAACCCAAACCCAAACCCAAACCCAAACCCAAACCCAAACCCAAACCCAAACCCAAACCCAAACCCAAACCCAAACCCAAACCCAAACCCAAACCCAAACCCAAACCCAAACCCAAACCCAAACCAAACCCAAACCAAACCAAACCCAAACCCAAACCCTAATAGTGTAAACCAAATTCAAAGTCGCGAGGAGGAAGTTCCTGATGAGCGAAAAAATCGTGGCCGACGTGCTCGGCACCTCTCCCCGGTTGAGGCAGGCCGTCGAAGGGCTGGACGAAACGGCTCTCCACTGGAAAGCGGCGCCGGACCGCTGGAGCGTGGCCGAAGTGCTCGGCCATCTGACCGACCATTCCGTCGTCGTATCGTTCCGCATTCGCGCCGTGCTGGCGGGATCGACGGAGAGACTGCCGGCGCTTGCCCAGGATGCCTGGGTAGACGGGCAGCGGACGAACGAAAGTTCCGCGGCCGGCATTTTGGAAGATTTCGAAGCGCTGCTGCGGTATAACACCCGGCTGCTGGCCCGGCTTCAACCGCACGAATGGGCGAAAAGCGGCGTGAACGCCCAGGGCACAACGGTCAGCGTCGCCGATATCGCGCGCGGCTTTGCGGCTCACGTCGAGCGGCATCTCGGTCAAATCGACCGCATCCGACAAGCGCGGGCGGAAGCGAACGAAGGCGTACGGCCGGAAGTTTCTTCCTAGACAGGCAGGGCGGAGCGGAGACGCAAACAGACACGCAAAAACACCCGGTCGCCAAGGCGACCGGGTGTTTAAGTATAACTTAGATCGGGATGACACGATTTGAACATGCGACCCCCTGGTCCCAAACCAGGTGCTCTACCAAGCTGAGCTACATCCCGTAACAATTATTTCCTACAGCAATAGATTATACGCGCTTCTAATTTAGCTGTCAACTATTTATGTGAAAAAAATTTAATAAGCTTTAATGAGCCTTAATGAGCTTTAACGCGGGCAGGCAGTGTTTGTTATTTCGAGCGTTCTCTCCAAAATAACGGTGAGGAAACGGTTGCTTCACTCTGCTATGGCTGTATTGATCGAAATAGCTGCGTGAGAGCAGTTATTTCAGTCTGCTTATGCTTTCGAGCCAAATAAGTGCGTGAGGGCAGTTATTTTACTCCGCCTATAGCTGCCGATCGAAATAAGTGCGTGAGAGCAGTTATTTTGCCTGATAGATACGGAAAAACCCGTTTTCCTGGCAATTAAGTGTCGCTACGCAATTATTTGCGATTCTGACGGCTTTTTGCTCAAAATAAGTGTCATCAGGACGTTAATTCGGTCGACCCCTTGCGAGATGCGAGATGCGAGATGCGAGATGCGAGATGCGAGATGCGAGATGCGAGATGCGAGATGCGAGATGCGAGATGCGAGATGCGAGATGCGAGGTAAAGGTGTAAAGGTGTAAAGATATAAAAGTGTAAAAGTGTAAAAGTGTAAAAGTGTAAAGGTGTAAAGGTGTAAAGGTGTAAAGGTGTAAAGGTGTAAGGATGTACAGCTGTAAGAGTGTGCGGATATGAAGATATGGGAGTATAAGGTTTTAAGAGTATCAAACTATAAGATTGCACGATACTCTAACTTTCGCGATTCGCCGAGTTTGTCTGCGCCGCGATCTGCGCCGCGAATCGACAAAAGCCGGAAGAGTTATCTTCCGGCTTTTTCGACCTTACCCATCTACCCCATCTACCCCATCTACCCCATCTACCCATCCACAAGCCCCGCACCATAATACTCCTTGATCCGCGCATATTCCTCCTGCGTAATCCCTAACACCGTGCCGTGCTTGAAGCCGTACGGGAAGCTGAAGTCGGCGTCGGAACGGATAAAGCGTCCGTCGGCGAGGCTGTCCGCGATAAACGGGACGTAGCCCTGGCCGTCGCCTTCGACGCCGTAGAAGTCGAGCATGAGGCACCATTTGCCGTCGCGGAGCCGGAAAGCGGTCGGCGCTTCGTACACGCCCTGCTCAAGCTTCGCCATTTCTTCGTCAAAAGCATCATTGCGCACATAGTCGTCTCCCGTCAGCGAAGCTCCTTTTTCCAGGATCAGCGTCTCGGGATTTTTTTCGCTTTTGAGGAAGCGGTAGAAATAGCCGTCTTCTTCGTAGATCGCCGAATCGATAATGCCGCTGTCCGCTTTGCGGTGCAGCAGCTTCGGTGCGGTGAACTGCTCGAAGTCCCGGGTGCGGGAGTAGTAGATCGCTTTCGGCCCGTAGCCGTTGGACGCGTGCGAAGAAGACCAGTGGACGACGTAGTCGCCCTGCTGCGGATCGCGAATGATGTCGGGCGCCCACAGGCAGCCGAAATCGTCGTCGCCGAGTTCGATCAGCCGCTGCTCCGACCAATGCACGAGATCGTCCGACGACCAGAGCGACAGATTACGGCTTCCGCCGGTGCCGATATTGGCCCAATCTCCTTCGTATTTGCCGTGAAAAGAGTTCGCCAGGCTGAGGTCGGTCGCGAGAATATGGAATTTGCCTTCGTCCGTGCGCACGATCGTGTGGTCGCGGACGCCTTTTTCCCCGAGTCTGCTCTCAAGCACCGGCTGTCCGCCATTCACCGTGTCCCAATGAAAGCCGTCCGTGCTGAGCGCAAAATAGACCTGCTCGCCGTCCGGCGTCTTTTTTTCCTTGAAATGCACGAATAGGTAAGCGTCCAAAATAGTTTCCTCGCCTTCGTCGAATATCTGTTTACCATAACCGTTTGCCGAAAAGGGAAACAATGAATTATAATGGCTAAAAACTGACGGATCGTGCTGGATCGGAGACGGAGGAGGGAAGAGATGATACGGCTGGTGAACTGCGGCTGCCGCTTTACGCACCGCGAAGGGATCTGGATCGAACGCCCGCACGGCGCGGGCAATTATGCGTTCGTCTTTTTTCGCACGCGGGCCGAAGTGACGGTGAACGGCCGGGCGTCTCAGGCGGAGCGCAGCTCGTATATTCTGTTCTCGCCGGATACGCCGCACGCGTACCGCGATCTGGAACGGCCGTACGTCAACGACTGGTTTCACTGCGAAGGCGGCGGGGTCGGGGAGCTGCTGCATCGGCTCGGCCTGCCGACGGACCGTCTGCTGTCCGCTCCCGATCCGGCGCTCGTGCCGAGGCATATTTTGGAGCTGCAAAACGCCGGGCGGGAAGAAGGACCGTTTTGTGCGGAGATCGCCGAACTCGAACTGCGCAGCCTGCTGACCAAGCTTGCCGCCGCGCTCGTGCGCCCGGCTCCGCCGGCCCGGACGCTGCGCTACGCGGACTCGCTGTCGCGGCTGCGGGCGGATCTGTACGGTTCGCCGGACGCGCGGGTATCGGTGGAGGAGCTGGCGGCGAAGGTCAGCTTGAGCAAGTCGCATTTTCAGCATTTGTACAAAGAGACGTTCGGCTGTTCGGTCGTCACCGACATGATCCGCGGCCGCGTGGAATACGCCAAATACCTGCTGCTCAGCACGCGGCTGCCGGTCGGGGAGATCGGCAGGCTGTGCGGCTACGAGAACGAGACCCATTTCATGCGGCAGTTCAAGCAGTTTGCCGGCACGACGCCGGGCGCCTGCCGCAAAGGATCGGGCTGAACCGGCGCTCGCCGTTCCTGTTGAACGCTGCTGCCGATACCGTTATCGGCAGCATGGCTGTCCGACCTTCTTTTTCGTTGCTTCCGGCCAGGTGGGGGCGTATAATCGAACGCATAATGAAACCCGTTTCACAAACACAAATTTCCCAGGGGAAAGAGGAATGCAGATGCGACCGGTGACCGTCTACGATATCGCCAGAGAAGCGAATGTGTCCGTAGCAACCGTATCCCGAGTGCTCAACAATACCGCGCCCGTCAAAAAAGAAACGAGGGAACGGATCGTCGCGCTCATGCACAAGCATCAGTTTCAGCCGAACGCACTGGCTCGCAGCCTGTCGCGCAAAGAAACGGGCATGATCGGATTCATCTTGCCGGACATCACGAATCCTTTTTTCCCCGAAGTGTTATCCGGGTTCGACTACGAAGCGCGCAAGCTTGGTTATACGTATTTCCTGTGCGATACGATCTCCACGAACGAAGAAAACGAGCGGCAGTACGATCGCCAGTACGAGCGCGAATCACAGTATTTGAATCTGCTGATGGAAAAGCAGGTCGACGGCATCGTCATGATCGGCGGGCGCGTCGATCTGGCCAAACCGGGCAGCGAACTGGAGCGCGAAGTGGAAGAAGCGTCCAAGCGGGTGCCCGTGCTGCTGCTCAACGGCAATCTGCCGCAGACGAAGCTGAACCGGATCTCCGCCGACCAGAAGCTGGGCGCGCAGCTCGCGGTGCAGCATCTGATCGATCTCGGGCACCGGGACATCGCGGCGATCGGCGGTTACGCCAAGATGACGAACACGCAGCAGCGGCTGCTCGGATTCCGCACGGCGATGAAGGAAGCGGGTCTGCCCGTGCGCAAGGAATGGATACTGACCGAAGGCTTTTCCGTAGAAAAAGGGCGGGAATTCGCGTCGAGGCTGCTCGGGGCGAAGCGGCGCCCGTCGGCTATTTTCTGCATGAACGACCTGCTCGCGATCGGGGCGCTGAAAGCGGCGCACCGCGTCGGTCTCGGCGTGCCGGAAGAACTGTCCATCGTCGGCTACGACGATATTCCGCAGGCGACTTACAGCATCCCGGAACTGACGACCGTCTCGCTCCAGTCGCAGGAGATCGGCCGCCAGGCCGCGCGAACGCTCGACAAAATGATCGCCGGCAAAAAAGTGCCGCGGCTGCAATCGATCATGCCGGAGCTGGTCGTGCGGGAGACGACGGCGCCTTATACGGGGCCGCCGCTGTAAATCTTTTTTCACAAAAAATATTGACAAGAGCAGGAACAGGGATTATTCTGATGTCAAAAGAGAGCGATTACATTTTGTTTCGAAATGAAACGGGTTTCATAAAAATAGGCAGTGGGACAGGGAGCTATCCGGGAATATCGCTTTAACTCGTATGTTGTGTATGAGAAGACGCATAAACCTGATTGGATAGGTCCCTTTTTACAGCTACAAAAATGTAATCGGTTTCATTCGAGTTCCGTGCCGTCGACCAGAGAAGGAGGGGATTGCATTGTCCGTATTGACCGAGAAAGAAATGAGCGTGGAACTTGCCAACAAACGGGCGGGCTCCTGGTGGAAAAAGCTCAAAAACAACCGTACGCTGCTGATCATGTGTGTGCCGGCTCTCGTCTTTTTCATCGTGTTCGCGTATCTGCCGATGCCGGGGCTGTACCTGGCCTTTATCAAGTACAACTACTCGGACGGCATATTCAACAGCCCGTTCGTCGGATTCGAGAACTTCCGCTTCCTCGTCATCACCGGGGACTTGTGGAAGCTCACCTTCAACACCGTCGCGTACAACCTGGCGTTTATCCTGCTGGGCAACGTGCTGCAGATCGCGGTGGCGGTGCTGCTCAACGAACTCACAGGCAAATGGTTCAAAAAGATTTCCCAGACGCTCATGTTCCTGCCCCATTTCATCTCCGCCGTCCTGATCGGCCTGATCGCCTACAACATCCTCAGCTACGACTACGGCCTGCTCAACGGCATTCTGCAAGCGCTCGGCATGGAACCGGTCAAAGTCTACTCGACGCCGAACGCCTGGCCGTTCATCATCGTGCTCACCTACCTCTGGCAGGCGACCGGTTACGGCTCCATCATCTACTTCGCCGCCATTATGGGACTCGACAACGAAGTGGTGGAAGCGTCCGAGATCGACGGAGCGAACGCGTTCCAGCGGATTCGCTACATCGTCCTCCCGTGGCTCAAACCGACGTTCATCATCCTGCTGCTGTTCTCGCTCGGCGGCGTGCTCAAAGGCAACTTCGGCCTGATCTACAATCTGGTCGGAGCCAACAACACGGCGCTGTACGCCACGACCGACATTATCGAGACGTATGTGTTCCGTTCCCTGATGACCAACTTCAACTTCTCGCTGGGCAGCGCGGTCAGCTTGTACCAGTCGTTGTTCGGCTTCGCGATCGTACTGACGGCCAACTGGCTCGTACGCAAGCTGTCGCCGGAAAATTCACTCTTTTAAAAAAAGGAGGGGCCTCTTATGGGCGTTATGGATGAAGAAAGAATCCGCACCCGCAAAACGACCGATCGCAGCAGTATCCTCATTCGCGCCATCAGTTATGTGTGTATCGGCGGCTTCGCGCTATGCTGCCTGCTGCCGTTCCTGCTCGTGCTCGGCACTTCGTTCACTTCCGAAGCCGCGGTCAAGCAGAGCGGATTCAACTTTTGGCCAAAAGAATTCAGTACGTTCGCTTACCGGATCGTGCTCGAAAATCCGGCGCAGATTCTCGGTTCCTACCTGGTCACGATCGGCATTACCGTCGTCGGCACCGCGGCCGGCCTGCTGATCGTGGCGATGACCGGCTACGCGCTGCAGCGTCCGGACTTTATTTTCCGCAACAAAATCTCGTTCTTCATCTACTTCACGACGCTGTTCTCCGGCGGGCTCGTCCCGTTCTACCTGCTGATCACCCAGTATTTGCATCTCAAAGACAATTATCTGGCCGTTCTGCTGCCGGGGCTGCTCAGCCCGTTCCTGATCATCATGATGAAAAGCTTCGTCCGCTCCATCCCGCATGCGATTACCGAATCGGCCAAAATCGACGGCGCCGGCGATTTCACGATCTTCGTCAAGCTGATCCTGCCGATGACGACGCCGGCGCTGGCTACAATCGGATTGTTTATCGCTCTGGGCTACTGGAACGAATGGTACAATTCCATGCTGTTCCTCTCGTCGGACATGGAGTACAGGCCGCTGCAGCTGTATCTGTACAACGTGGTCACCAAAGCGGACGCGATCCGCAACTCCGCCGCCGCGTCGAACGTACCGCTCAGCGATGTCCCGATCGAGACGATGAAAATGGCGATCGCGGTCATCGCGACAGGGCCGGTCATTCTGTTCTACCCGTTCGTGCAGCGTTACTTCATCAAGGGCATTACGGTAGGCGCGGTCAAAGGCTGATCGCTTCCCGTTTCATACGTAGGCCAACCGATTTGAAGATTTGGCACCGACCAAAATATTCAGAGGGGGTATACAGATGTTGAGATGGAAAAAAAGCATGGCACTGCTGATGTCCGCAATGCTGGTCGTATTGACGGCATGCGGAGGCGGGAGCGGAGGCGGCGGGACGAGCGCTTCGGGCGGAACGAAAGCCGACGGCACGCCCGATACGTCGAAGTTCGTGAAGATCAGCTACGTCGTCCTCGGCGACAAGCCGCAGAACGGGCAGTTCGAAGCCGTCATGGATAAAGTGAACGTGATCATGAAAGAAAAAATCAATGCCGAACTGGAATGGAAATGGGTCGAATGGGCGGATTGGCAGACCAAATACAATCTGCTGCTCGCTTCCGGCGAACCGGTCGACCTGATCACGATCGGCACCGACTGGCTCGACACATGGGCCAACGCGCAGCGCGGAGCGTTCATGAACCTGGACGAACTGCTGCCGACCTACGCGCCGGAGACGTGGAAATCGATTCCGGAAGAAGACTGGAACGAAAGCAAATACAACGACAAGATCGTCCTGATCCCGGAGAACGATTACACGCAGTGGGTCAACCACGGGTTCTTCTACCGCGGCGACTGGGCCAAAGCGGCCGGCTTGAACGAGCCGATCACCAACTGGGAACAGATCGGCGAGTATCTCCAATACGTCAAAGACAACAAACCGGACGTCGTGCCGTGGGATATGGCTTCGGGCGCGATGACATGGGGCGGCTACGTCGATTCCTACACGGACAATCTCGGCCTGCCGATCTCGACCGGCTATATGCCGATCTTCACCGCCGTCTCGAACGACGAGAAATATACGGTCGCGGAACCGGTGTTCAGCGACACGCTGCTCGATTACACCAAGCTGATGAAAGAATGGGCCGACAAAGGGTTCTGGCGCGAAGATGCGCTGAACAACAAAAACGATAACCGCGTTGCGCTCAAAGCCGGCCTGTCCGGCATGGACCAGCATCACACCCAGACGTTCTCGGGTCTGCGGGTGGAGATGGACAAAGCGCAGCCGGGTTCGGAGCTGCAAATGTTCGCCTTCAACACGACGGGCGGCAAAAACCTGATGGAACTGTCGATCACGCACGGCGGCACGTCGCTCGGCGCGCACAGCAAAAATCCGGAACGCGCCCTCATGGCGTACGACCTGATCCGCAACAACGAAGAGATCTACCATCTGCTGAACTATGGCATCGAAGGCGTGCAGTACGAACTCAAAGACGGCAAACGGACCCGTCCGGCCGGCTACGAAGAAGCGCGTGACCAGTTCTACTCCGACTTCTGGGGCGGCCGCGTCGACAAGTTCGAAATTCCGAGCGATACGACGTGGGACAAGATCGATACCGTCTACGCCGAATACGACAAGATCAAGATTCCTTATCCGTACGGTCAATTCGTCTTCGACAAAACACCGGTCGAAAGCGAACTGACAGCCATCTCGCAGGTCGCCGGCGAACTCGGTCCCGCGATCAACTTCGGCAAAGTCGCCGATCCGGTCCAGGCTGTCGAAGAATTCCGCGCCAAGCTCAAAACGGCCGGCTACGACAAAGTCAAAGCCGAGCTGCAAAAACAGCTGGACGCGTACAAAGCGAAAATGGAAGCTCAGAAGTAAAGGCGCAAGCTTTGACTCGGGGCGAAGCGGAGAAATCCAAGCGATCGTTGTATGCGATCTAAAGAAACCCTCGACTGTCCAGTCGGGGGTTTCTTTTTTTGTATTCGGTTTGCGGTTCGGGATCAGATTCCGGCCCGAATATTTTTGACCGTCCTGGCTTCCAGCGAAAAGTCCGAATAGATGCGTTCTCCGCCTTGTCCGGTCGGGGCCTGCGGCACGAATCCGACTTTGACCGTATCGCCGACAGGCAGCGTGAAGTAGCGAATCATATCGTAGCGAATCCCGTCTACCGAATAGTGGAAAGCGAACGACGGACCGACGCGTGCGATCTGAAGCCAGGCCTGCTTGCTGTCCAGATTGCTGCCGTTGGCATCGTCGGATACTTGATTGGTGACGACGCTGACCACCGCATTCGTTGCGAAATCGGTACGCTCCAAGCAGAGTTTGGCCCAGACGTTCAAGTCCTGCATGACCATGACCGAAGCGGAATCGTAGACGTCTTTGAAGTCGTGTTCGACTTTGACCCGCATCACAAAATCGCCTTCCGCTTCCGTGTAAAAGAAAGGAGCGTTCGTGAGCGATTCGGGAGTCGTCCCTTCTTCGGAAGCATTCCCATGATTGCAAAAAAAATCGCTGTTCGCAGGAGCTTCCAGAACGATTCGATGCTCTTCGAAACGGATCTTGCTTTCGTTCAACCAGCGGAAATGTTGGAAATCGGACAGATTCAAACAAAATTCCTCCTTTATGTAATTCGGATTGGAGAAGCTTCCCCTCAAGGAACGTTTCTCTCTATGATTATACCCTCTATTATGATAGTTTGGATTTCGGACCGAACATCAAACGGAGGGGAGCGGAAATTCCGAATACCTGTCGGTCCCTATTCGGAGTTTCTTCGTGAAGAACTATGATTACTTTGCTGCTTATTATGATTTATTTGGCTTTTATCGGCTTGGGTCTGCCCGATTCGCTGCTTGGCAGCGCCTGGCCGGTCATGAAGTCGGACTTGAACGCGACGACGGAAATGGCGGGCCTCGTCCCGTTCGTCGTCTCGCTGTGCACGGTCGCGTCCAGCCTGCTGGCGAACAAGCTGCTGTACCGGTTCGGCACGGGCAAAGTGGTCGCGTGCAGCCTGCTGTCGACAGCGCTTGCGCTCGTCTGCTACGCGCTTGTGCCGAACTTCGCACTGCTGCTTGTCGGCGCGGTGCTGCTCGGATTCGGGGCGGGCGCGGTCGATGCGGCGCTCAGCAATTACGTGGCGCTGCACTTCAAAGCCAGGCATATGAGCTGGCTGCACTGCTTCTGGGGGATCGGCGCGACGGCCGGTCCGCTGGTGATGGCGGCGCATCTGCGCGGCGGCGAAGACTGGCGCGGCGGATTCATGACGGTCGCGCTGATCCTGCTCGGGCTCGTCGCCGTACTGCTGCTGGCGCTGCCGCTGTGGAAAATATTCGAGAGCCGCGTGCAGCCGGAAGAAGAAGAGCCCAGGTACATGAGCGGCCGCGAAGCTTCCCGTATTCAGGGAGTCAAGCCCGCCATGCTCGTGATGCTGCTCTATAACGGTTCGGAGACGGCAATCGGCTTATGGGCGGCGTCTTATCTGATCGCCGGCAAAGGATTGGCCGTCAACGAAGCCGCGGCGTATTCGTCGCTGTATTTTATCGGCATCATCGTCGGCCGCGTCCTGTCGGGCTTTTTGTCCGAACAGCTATCCGCCAAACGGCTGATCCGCTACGGCATCCTGATCGGCGCTGCGGGATTGATCGTATTAATCGGTTCTTCGAGTCTTCTGCTGGCGGGAGTCGGATTGTTCGTGCTCGGCTTCGGCGGCGCGCCGATCTATCCGAGCCTCGTGCATATGACGCCGGAACGATTTGGCAAAAAAGCTTCGCAAAGCGTCATCAGTCTTGAAATGGCGAGCGCGTATACCGGTTCCACCGTCATTCCGCTGCTCGTCGGCCTCGTCGTCGGATCGCTTGGCATGGGAATGATGCCGGTCGTCATCCTGGTCCTGTTCGCGGGGATGTTCGTCTCGTCGGTGTTGGTGCGCTGACTCCGGGCAGCGGGCCATACTCCTCGGCCATACTCCCCGCCGCTGCGCCCGGCGCGTGCCGCTTGCCCGACAGCAAAAAGAGCAGACCGCGGTCTGCTCTTTTTGCTTGGCGTATTCGGCTTGGGCTTGGCGCGTTCCCGGCCGATGTCGGGTTCGCCGGGGCCGCGGAAGCACCACGTTAGGACTTAACGCTGCAATTTCTTCGCCCGTTCTTCGTCTTCGGCCGCGATCTCGCGGCGCCATTCGTCGAGCTCGGGCAGCAGGCGGCCCATCATGACGCAGCAGGCGTAGACCGACTCTTTCAGTTCGACGTAGTCTTTGTCGTAGCCGATCTTCACGAGTTCCTGCACGACCGGCAGCGCCTGCTCGGAGCCGAGGCGGCACAGGCCGTCGGCGAGTTTGGCGATGCGGGTGAAATGGTCTTCTTTTTCGAGCAGGGCAATCAAGGCTTCTTCGGCGGACGGCAGCAGGATACGCGACAGAATATCGACGATGCCGAGCAGCAGGAAGCCGTCTTTTTCCTCGGCGTACATCTGTACCAGCTTCTCGACCACTTCTTCGCTGCCGACGCGAACGAGCGCATCGGCGGCCTGTTCGGCCACGAGATCGTTGTCGGACTTGAGCGCGTCGTAGAACAGCGGCAGCGCGTACGCGATCTTCAGTTTGCCGGCCGCCTGCATCAGGTACACCGTGCGGACGGATGCCGGGTCTTTGGTATACTGTTCCTGCAGTTCGTCCATCGTCTCGCGCGGCTGCAGCATCTCGCGTTCGATCATTTCGCCCAGCAGCAGATCGAGCGTATCGTAGTCGATCTCGCCGTAATCGAGGCCGCTGTTTTTTTGCGTTTCTTCATTAAAAAGACGACGGACCCATTCGTCGGTCAATTCCGACACGCGCACGCGCTCGGCCGCTTCGCCTTGCCAGTCTTCGTCCAGCTCCCGGATCGCCGCCAGATGGGGCTTGAGCAGTTCCGGGCTGCTGCCGAGCAGCATGCGGGACAGGAAGATGCGCGCGTTGCCGGTCACGAGATTCGCTTTGAGCAGATGGAGCATCGCCTGTACGGTGATTTTGGTCTGCGGAAAAGCCGCGGCGCGGTGCAGATACACGTCTTCTTTGCGCGGGGCGGCGACCAGTTTCTCCAGCACCAGCGCGGAGATGTCCTGCGGGTATTTATACGTCTCGGCCAAAAACCGGATCGCCGCGTTGCTGACGAGCGGGTCGGCGTGCGTGATAAACGGTTTGACCTGTTCGGGTGTGAACATATGAAAATTCCTCCTCAAGTGCTTCGAGTGCGCCTACCAGTATACCACAGCTTGAGAGCGGAAGGCGCGGAGTCATTGACTTTTTGCGTTTGTTTTCTATATAATAGGGGCATTGCACAGGTAAAAAAACTCGTCGATGATGAGGAGCAGTAGGCAGCGGTGCGTTTCCAAGAGAGTCGGCGGATGGTGGAAGCCGGCAGCGAACCCTGTACGAACTCGCCTCGGAGATATGCGGCAGAAGGCGGCACGTCCGGTATGACCGGCATGCGCGCGGTAAGTCGCATCGGCTCATCCCCGATAACGGATGCTTAAGTGAGCGGCAGCAGAGAACATTCGGCCGCTAACTAGGGTGGTACCACGGGAAGCAGCGCCTCTCGTCCCTAGCGTCGTTGACGCTGGAGACGGGAGGCTTTTTGATTTCAGAAGCGAAGGGGACAGATGACGATGAGCGAAAGATACGAGCAGGGAAGCGGTCCGCAAGGTTACCGCGCCCAGACGATCGAACCGAAATGGCAGCAAAAATGGGACGAGGAAAAAACGTTCAAAACGGACGACGCCGATCATTCCAAACCGAAATTTTACGCGATGGACATGTTCCCGTATCCGTCCGGCGCCGGCCTGCACGTCGGTCACCCGGAAGGCATGACCGCCACGGACATCGTGTCGCGCTACAAACGGATGAAAGGCTACAACGTCATGCACCCGATGGGCTGGGACGCGTTCGGCCTGCCGGCCGAGCAGTACGCGATCGACAAGGGCGGCCATCCGCGCGAATTTACGATTCAGAACATCAACAACTTCCGCCGTCAGATCAAATCGCTTGGCTTCTCGTATGACTGGGACCGCGAGATCAGCACGACCGACCCGGAATATTTTAAATGGACGCAGTGGATCTTTATTCAGCTGTACAACAAAGGACTGGCTTACGTCGCCGAAATTCCGGTGAACTGGTGTCCGGCGCTTGGCACGGTGCTGGCGAACGAAGAAGTCATCGACGGCAAAAGCGAGCGCGGCGGCCATCCGGTCATCCGCAAGCCGATGCGTCAGTGGATGCTGAAAATTACCGAATATGCCGACCGTCTGCTGGAAGATCTGGACGAACTGGATTGGGCGGAAAGCATCAAGGACATGCAGCGGAACTGGATCGGCAAGTCCAAAGGCGCGGAAGTGACGTTCCAGGTGGAAGGCACGAACGAGTCGATCGACGTGTTCACGACCCGTCCGGACACGCTGTACGGCGCGACGTACTGCGTGCTGGCACCGGAGCATCCGCTCGTGGACGTCATTACGACCGAGCACGAAAAAGAAGCGGTCAAAGCGTACCAGGAAAAAGCTTCGCATAAAAGCGATCTGGAGCGCACCGACCTGAACAAAGACAAAAGCGGCGTATTCACCGGCGCTTACGCGGTCAATCCGGTCAACGGCGCGAAGCTGCCGATCTGGATCGCCGATTACGTGCTGGCCGCTTACGGTACCGGCGCGATCATGGCCGTACCGGGCCACGACGTGCGCGACTGGGAATTCGCCAAGAAGTTCGGCATTTCGATCATCGAAGTCGTCAAAGGCGGCGATATCGAACAAGAAGCCTATACGGGCGAAGGCGAACACGTCAACTCCGGCTTCCTCGACGGCCTGAACAAGGAAGACGCGATCGCGCGCATGATACAATGGCTGGAAGAAGGCGGCAAAGGCGCAGGCAAAACGACTTACCGTCTGCGCGATTGGCTGTTCAGCCGTCAGCGCTACTGGGGCGAGCCGATTCCGATCCTGCATCTGGAAGACGGCAGCATGAAGACCGTGCCGGAAGACAGCCTGCCGCTGCTGCTGCCGGAAATGGACGAGATCAAGCCGTCGGGCACCGGCGAATCGCCGCTTGCGAACGCGACCGACTGGGTCAACATCATCGATCCCGAGACGGGCATGAAAGCCCGCCGCGAGACGAACACGATGCCGCAGTGGGCCGGCAGCTGCTGGTATTATCTGCGCTACCTCGATCCGACCAACGATCAGGAGCTGTGCAGCAAAGAGAAGCTGGATCACTGGCTGCCGGTCGATCTGTATATCGGCGGCGCGGAACACGCGGTTCTGCATCTGCTGTACGCAAGATTCTGGCATAAAGTGCTGTACGATCTCGGCGTGGTCAGCACGAAGGAACCGTTCCAGAAGCTGGTCAACCAGGGCATGATCCTCGGCCCGAACAACGAGAAAATGAGCAAATCGCGCGGCAACGTCATCAACCCGGACGAGATCGTGAACGAATACGGAGCGGACACGCTGCGCATCTACGAGATGTTCATGGGACCGCTGGAAGCGACCAAACCGTGGAACACGAACGGCGTCGAAGGCGCGCACCGTTTCCTGGCCCGCGTCTACCGCATGTTCGTCGACGACAACGGCAGCTTGAGCGCGAAAATTTCCGATACGGCAGCCGGAACGGACGAATTCAAGCGCACGTGGCACAAAACGATCAAAAAAGTGACGGAAGACATGGAAGCCCTGCGCTTCAACACGGCGATCAGCCAGCTCATGATCTTCACGAACGACGCGTACAAGCAGGAAGAACTGCCGCGCCAGGCGATGGTGGACTTCATTCAACTGCTGTCTCCGCTTGCGCCGCATCTCGCGGAAGAGCTGTGGGAAAAAGTCGGACGCGGCGACAGCCTGACGTATGCGGCCTGGCCGGCGTTCGACGAAGCGTGGACGACGGAATCCGAAGTCGAGATCGTCGTGCAGGTAAACGGCAAAATCGTGCAGCGCGCCAACGTCCAGAAAGACTGGGACGCCAAAGCGCTGGAAGATCACGCGATGAGCCTGGAAAACGTGCAGAACGCGCTGGCCGGCAAAACGGTCCGCAAAGTGATCGCCGTACCGGGCAAACTGGTCAACATCGTCGCGAACTAAAAGTTTATCCGGTCGGATAAGCGGTGCTGTATGTGCAGGATTCGTACAGGCTCGAAAGCGAATCCGGCGGATAACGGGAGTGGGAATGACATGGGGAGCAGTCCGCGCAAAGATTGGGATACGTATTTTATGGATATCGCATTTATGGTGTCGACGCGTTCGCAGTGTCCGAGGCGGCAGGTCGGCGCGGTGCTGGTGCAGGGCAAAAAGCTGCTCGGCACCGCCTATAACGGAGCGCCGATGGGCGTGCCGGACTGTTCGGAAGCGGGCTGCATGATCGCCGAAGAATACGAGCTGGTGCAGGCAAACGGCGCGGAACAGGTAATCAAAAAGCAGCGCTGCGTGCGGACGATCCACGCCGAGCAGAATCTGCTGCTGTTCACCGACCGCGCCGACCGCGAAGGCTCGACGGTCTACGTGACCGACGAGCCGTGCTGGACGTGCGCCAACATGTTGGCGAACAGCGGCATCACGGAAGTGGTCTACTGCCGCGCCTATCCGAAAGACAGCGGCAAAGTGCAGGCGATGATGAAGCAAAAAGGCATCGCTTTTCGCGGCATCGGACCTTACAGCCCGCCGACGGCTTCGGCGGAGCCGCTTGTCTGAGCGTCATGCCGTATGGATTCGGCTCGGTTTATTTTTGGATCGATCCAATTTCAGTGTGATATAATGAGGGCAGTCGATGGCTCTTTTTACGAATCATGCAGATTCCGGTTCATCTCCGTTAGCGGATGATAGTCAATGACGGGCGAAGCACGCCCGGTCATTCACTAGGGCAGCAAGGGAATCCAACCCCTCGTCCTAGCGTATACCGCTGGGGACGAGGGGTTTTTGCGTTTTCCAACGAGGGGTCAAATCCAGTGTCGAGCAGGAGAACAGGGTTTGCGGCCGGCTGCTTGCAGCGCAAGGCACAGCTCACCGAAGAAGCAGGCATCGCTGGCGATGCCGCTTCACATAGCCCAAGGAGCGTCCGAACGAATCGCCGCCTGACCCGAAGCGAAGAATCTTACATCTTTACATTCGGGAGGCAAAAAAGATGAAAAAGCAAGTATGGATCGCAGTGTGCGTATCGGCGATGTTGGGAACGGGCGTCCTGCTGCTGTCGGGAGGCCGCGAAGCGGAAGGTCTGCCCTGGCAAACGTTGAACGGGAAAATCGAGACGGCGTTGGCGGTGCAGGAAGAGACGAACGAAGCGGCGGAGCGGAGCCGCAGCGGGGGGACGCAGGCCGAGTGCGCGAGCGCAAGTTCAGGCCAAAGTCAAGCCGGGAGCGGCCGGTCTGCCCGCGGCGCTCTTCCCGCGCAGCCGAGCCGGCCAAGCGCGAAGCCGGCCGCGGAGAACGGAAACGCCGAACCCAAGGCGAAAACGGCTCCACGTTCGACTACGGCGCAAGCGGCTTCGGGCGCGACCACGGCGAAATCTTCCGCAGCCGAATCTCCGCCGGGCGACGCAGCGCCGGGCGAAGCCGGAAAGATCCGGCTGAACTCCGCCGATGCGGCCGCCCTGATGGAACTGCCCGGCATCGGGGCGAAGAAAGCGCAGGCGATTCTCGATTATCGCGCCGAGCACGGTCCGTTCCGCGACGTGACCGAGCTTTTGGAAGTCAAAGGCATCGGGGCAAAAATGCTGGAGAAGATGATGCCGGAGCTGGCACTGTGAGGGGCGGCCGATGAATCGAAGACCTCTGGTCGCTTTTACGGTCTGTTGGCTGTGCGGCGCGGCGTCCGCGCATTTGTACGGAGGGATCAGATTGGCGGCCGTGCTGTCCGGGTTGACGCTGCTGCTGATCGCGGCCGCGCTGTGCGCCCAAACGCCGCGCAGGCTGCTGCTCCTCTTGGCGCTGGCGTTGTGGACCGCTGCCGGTTACGGCACGTTTCGCGAAGCTTCCAACGTCTCCGCCGTGCCGCAGCGGCTCGGCGCCGCGGTCGAAGGCGGTTACGCCGGCGTCCGGCTTCAAGGGGAAATGGCCGGTCCCGCGAAAGTGGACGGCGATCTGGCGATGTTCGAAATGAAAGTGGACCAGGTGGCGGGCGGTACGGCGGCCGACGGTCCGAAGCCGGCGGCGGCAGGAACCGCGCACGCCCCGAACACCGGCAAAGCGTTCAAGCCGCTGTCCAAAAGCGAAACCGTGGTCGTGCGCGTCAAGCTGGCGGCGGAAGCCGAGCAGGCGGTTGCCGCTTCGTGGCGCCGGGGCGACCGGCTGGTCGTCTCCGGCGATCTGGAACGGCCTGCGGAAGCGCGCAATTTCGGCGCGTTCGATTATCGCCGTTATTTGCGCGACAAACGTATTCATTGGGTCGCACGCGCGGCGGGGGTTTCCGGCGTAAGACGATCGGAAGCGGCGCCGGGCGGATTCAATCTGCTGCGCCGCAACGACGAACTGCGCGCCTTGTTGGCCGGGCGGCTGGATCGGCTCTATCCCGGTATCGGGGCCGGGTACATGCAGGGGCTGCTGCTCGGCCTGCAGGACGGCCTCGATCCCGCGACGTATACCGATTTTATCCGGCTCGGTATGACGCATGTCCTGGCTATTTCCGGTATGCATGTCGCGCTGTACGTCGGCGGAGCGCTTCTGCTGCTGCGCCGAAGCGGGATGCCCAGAGAAACGGCGCTGCTGATCGTGCTCTGCCTCGTTCCGCCTTACGTGCTGCTGACCGGCTCGTCGCCGTCCGCGGTTCGCGCCGGGATCATGGGCATGATCGCCCTGTACGCGGCAAGGCGCGGCTGGCTCAAGGACGGCCTGCCGGTTCTGTGCCTCGCCGCGCTGCTGATGCTGGTCTGGGACCCGTATTATCTGACTTCGATCAGCTTCCAGCTGTCGTTTGCCGTGACGGCGGGCATTATTGTGCTGACCGCTCCCATGCGGCGTATCCTGCGCGTGCTGCGCGGTCTGCCCAAAGCGGTCGCGGCGGGAGCCGCCGTCTCGCTCGTCGCGGACCTCGTTTCTTTTCCATTGAGCCTGTATTATTTCAATCAATATCCGCTGCTGGGACTGGCCGCGAATCTCGTGCTCGTGCCGCTGATCAGCTTCGTGTCGATCCCGGTCGGAACGATCTCGCTCCTGCTCGGCACGTTCTGGATGCAGGGCGCGCAGTGGACCGCGTATCCGGTCCGGCTGCTGAACGCCGCCGTGTTCCGCAGCGCGGAAGCGGCCGGTTCCGTGCAGGCGGCCCGAACGATCTGGGCGTCGCCGTCGCCGCTCTGGATTCTGCTGTACGAAGCGGCGCTGATCGGCGCCCTCTGCCTGCTTGCCGCACATCTCGAAGCGAGGCGTCCGTCGCCCGCCGACGACTCGGAAGCGCTCGGCGGAGCGCCCGCGCCGCCGCAGGCAGACTGTTCGCCGGGCGGCTTCGCTCCCGACACCGTGCCGCTTGCGCCGGGTCTGCGCGCGGCCGGACTGCCCGCCGCAGCGGCGTCGCCGTCGGTCCGTTACGGCGGCCCGCTGGACGATCGCCGCGCGAAGCTTCGGCCGATCGGGGCGGCTGCGGCCGGCTTGGTATGGGCCTGCCTGATCGCAAGCGCGTATACGCCCCGCTTCGATCCGGCAGGCGTCGTGCAGATGCTGGACGTCGGGCAGGGCGATTCGATCCTCGTGACGACGCCGCAGGGCAAACAGATTCTGATCGACGGAGGCGGAACGGTAACGTTCGAGCGTCCGGGCGAAGCCTGGAAGCGGCGGCTCGATCCGTATGAAGTGGGCCGCGAAGTGGTCGTGCCGCTGCTTAAGCAGCGCGGCGTCCACGCGCTGGATGCGGTCATCCTCACGCACGGCGACCGGGACCATTACGGCGGGCTGCTCGCCGTGCTCGACGAGATTCCGGTCGATCGCTTCATTATGAACGGCACCCGCAGCGGCGGCGAAGACCTCGACAAGCTGTTCGCCGCGGCGCTTGCGCACGGGACCGGGATCTACGCGCCGCAGGGCGGGGATCTGTGGCAGCCCGACGAGCGGACGTCGCTGGAATTTTTGAGCCCTTCGGGCGCTTTGGCCGACACGTCCGTACTTCCCCGTCTGGAAGAGCAGAACGAACATTCGGTCGTGTTCCGCATGGAGATGAACGGTCACTCGTTTGTGTTTACCGGAGATATCGGAGCCGAGGCCGAACGCGATATACTGGAACATTTCGGCGGAAGCGAGCAGGCCGGGGAAGTGGAAGTGCTCAAAGTCGCGCATCACGGCAGCAAACATTCGTCGTCGCCCGCTTGGGTCCGTTCGTTTTCGCCGGAACTGTCGCTGATCTCGGCCGGAGTCAACAACACGTACGGCCACCCGAATCCGGACGTGGTACAGCGATTGGAAGACGCCGGTTCGGCCGTTCGGCGGACCGATCTGGACGGCGAGATCCAGGTATCGGCGCCGCTTGGCGAACCGCTGCGTATCCGCACGAAGCTCGCAAGAGCCGCCGATCCGGCCGGGGCCGAGCGTTGAACCGGGCGTGGCAGCGAGAACGATTTTACCCCGATCGGCGGCGAAAAATCATTGAGATGACGGGCATATGCGTTTCTGGTAGACTGATTGGAGATATGCGCAGAACCGGGAAGTCGGCGCCCGGCCATTTCGACACCCCGGATTAGGAACGCAGCAACTCAATTTGAAACGATTTTTTTGAAAAAACAGAAAAAGAACGCAACCTTTCGGCGGGAACGCTCGTCTGAAAAGGTGCAAGAGAGGGGGACCCTTAGTGGTCGAGCAGGAACTCATTAGAGCCGCTCAATCGGGCGATCGCGATGCTCTTATCACCCTATTGCGAGAAATTGAACCGGCCGTCTACAAGACGGCTTACTATACGCTGAACAACGAACAGGACGCGATGGACGCGGCGCAGGAAGCGCTGATCCGCATTTATACCAAAATCGGTTCTTACGAAGAGAAAGCGCAGTTCAAGACCTGGGTGCAGCGAATCGTGACCAATATTTGTATCGACAAATTCAGACGCGCCAAGCCTACGGTGTCGATCGAAGAACACGAGATGGTGTTCGAAGGAAGCGACAGCGTGGAAGGCGAAGTCATGCGGGCGTATACCCGCGAAGATATCGACCGGGCGATCAACCTGCTGCCGGAACATCACCGGACGGTCGTGATCCTTCGCTACGTGCAGGATATGTCGTACAACGAAATCGCCGGATGCCTGGACCTGCCGCTTAATACGGTGAAATCTTATTTATTCAGAGCCCGGAGCCAGCTGCAGCAGCTGCTTCGAGATTATCAGAAAGGAGGTGCGCTGTAGATGAAACGTGAAGAAGCGTTGGAATATATGAACCGTTATCTGGACCACGATCTGGATGCCCAAGAAACGGAGCAACTGCTGCGTCATCTTGGCGACTCTCCGGAAGCGCAGGCCGATTTCGATTTTTTGCAAAGTCTGTCGGACAAGCTTGAATCGCTGCCGGACGTAAAGCCGCCGATCAGCCTGGTCGACTCGATTCTGCCCCGCCTGAACGAAATCGACATTGCGGCTTCGGCAGCCGCGCCGGAACCGGAGAAACTGTCGGAAATGGAAAGCAAGCGCATGTTCGGCGAAGAAGCGCCGGCCCGCCGCCGGGCGTCTTCGTTCTGGCGCTCCACTTTGGGCCGCGCCGTCGGCGGAACGAGCGTTGCGGTCGCGGTGCTGGGCATTTTCGTCGCCACCTACGAACCGCAGCAGATGCCGAACGCGGAAATCACGTCGTCCACGGCCGTATCGGGCGCGCTGGACGACACGCTCGTCCCGTCCGACAGCGGACAGACAACGAACAGCGAAGGGCTGCCGGACGTGACCGATCCGAGCACGGAAGTGGAACCGATCGAGCCGGAAGCGACGCTCAAAGCCGAAGACGACGTCATGGCGCAGCGGTCGACCGTGCCGGAAGACGGCGCGGCGCAAGAGCCGGCCCAGCCGGAAGATCCCGCCGAACCTTCGACCGACGTACCGGCTGCGGGCGACAGCCCGAAAGCTTCGACGCGCAGCGCCGAAGACAGTTCTGCGGCCAACGACGCGGCG
This sequence comes from Saccharibacillus brassicae, assembly GCF_006542275.1. NCBI lineage: Bacteria > Bacillati > Bacillota > Bacilli > Caryophanales > Paenibacillaceae > Saccharibacillus > Saccharibacillus brassicae. The sequence goes on along the minus strand of NZ_CP041217.1, from coordinate 792,198 downwards.
CCGTCCGGCGGCGCCAAGACGCCTTCCGAGGCTCCGCCGGTACAATCGAGCCCTTCGGGCACCGCTCAAGACCGTTCCGACGACGCGGCCGCCAACACCGAAGACAAAAACAAGCATTCCAAAGAACCAGTCCCACAAGATAAAGCGCCAAAAGAAAATGCTAAAGACAAGCCCAAAGACAAACCACAAGACAAACCCAAAGAAAACGCCGCCGCCGCGAACGAAGGACAGCCTGCGAACGATTCCATCTCCGCAAGCGAAGCGCCGACGGGCGAAGACCCGGCCGCTGCCGGCAGCGCGGACGAAGAGACGCAGCCGAACGAAGGCATGGGCACGTTTTCGCCCAAAGACCGGGTGCCGAGCGATCCCGAAGGTACCGAATCGTCCGAGTCGACAAGCGCCGATGCCGCGCCGCCCGAAGTGGCGGACAGCCGGATCTTCGGATTGACGGCGGTCGCTTCGGAATGGGTCTCGCCGAACAATGCTTACCTTGTGACGTATTCGCAGAACACGCTGAAGCTGCTCAAAGGCGACCGCTCGATCGAGCTGGGCAGCCGCAAAGTGGACGGAAGCGTCGCCGGAGGCGTCTGGTCGGCCGACGGCCGGACGTTCACTTACGATCTGATCAAGCCGGACGGCACTTCTGCCCAGGGCACGTGGAAGGTCGAAGACGCCAAGCCCGAGACGGGCAGCAAGTAAGCGGGCACTCTCGCATACGCATACGCATATTCATACCGGCCATGCGCCGTTTCAACGCTCCGCTTTGCGGACGGGGTGACGGATGCACGGCCGGTTTTTGCGTTTTTTTGCGGGAAAATAACGGGAAAGGAGACGTCCGCGGATGCGTTTCCCGGCATAATTCGGTACAATGGAAGCAGTGCGGGCGGCGCAGGCGCGAAGCCGTACCTATTCAACGAGTGAAGCCGGTCGACCCGATTGGCGCAAGCGGAAAAGAGGCTGTGAACCCATGGATTTGAAAACGGCGGTCAAACAGGTCAAAGCGGGCGAAGTGTCGCCGGTGTATCTGTGCTACGGCACCGAAAAATACAGAATCAAAGAATTCGTCTCCATGCTGGAGAAAGAACTGATCGCCGAAGATCAGCGGGCGTTCGCGATCGCGCATTACGATCTGGCGGAGACGCCGGTAGAGATCGTGGTCGAAGAAGCGGAGACGGCTCCGTTCCTGTCCGAACGCAAGCTGATCGTCGTGCGCGACAGCAGCCTGTTCATGGCGGGCAAAGAATCGACCAAAGTGGAGCACCGGATCGAGAAGCTGCTGGAGTATCTCGCCAATCCGGCGGACTACAGCGTGCTCGTCTTTTTGGCCTATGCCGACAAGCTCGACGAACGCAAAAAGCTCGTCAAGTCGTTCAAAGCGTCGGCGCAGGTCATTGCGTTCGCGCAGATGAACGAAGGCGAGCTGTCCGGCTGGATCGCCAAACAGTTCGCGCATAACGACGTGTCGATCGCGCCGGACGCGGCGAACCTGCTGCTCAAGCGGGCCGGCACGTCGCTGGCTGCGCTGTCGGGGGAAATCGAGAAGCTGTCCCTGTTTGCGGGAAAAGGCGGGTCGGTCGCGGCGCTGGACGTCGAGACGCTCGTGGCGATCGGGACGGAGCAGAGCGTGTTCGTGCTCGTCGAGCATATCGCCAACCTCAAGCTGCAGCAGGCGCTCGGCGTCTTCTACGACCTGCTGAAGCAGCGCGAAGAACCGATCAAGATCGTCTCGCTGATCGCGCGGCAGTTCCGTATCATTCTTCAGGTGAAAGAGATGGCGGGGCAAAATTATTCGCAGCAGCAGATGGCGGGGCAGCTGGGGCTGCATCCGTATGCGGTGAAGATCGCGTCCGAGCAGGCGCGGCGGTTCGAGGCGGCGCGATTGCGGCGCATTTTGTCTTCGATTGCCAAGCTCGATCACGAGATCAAGACGGGCGCGGTGGACAAAGTGTTCGGTCTGGAAATGTTTTTGCTCAAACTGGGCGCGTAGGCTTGGGGTGGATGTAAGCCGGGCTATCAGGATTGGACGTAAACAGGATTGGACGTAAAAAGGGCAGGTTTGACGCGGAAATCCGCATCGAACCTGCTTTTTGGGTGTTGAAAAACTTAAAAACCCCGATATCCTGAAGGATTCCGGGGTTTTGTAAGCAAGGTTGTATCGAGCGATTATATCGCAAAACGCGATTGCCTTAGGCTTTTTCAGCTGTCAGAGCGTTCGCTTTTTTAGCGAGACGGGATTTTTTGCGCGCTGCCGCGTTTTTGTGGATCAGGCCTTTGGTTACGGCTTTATCCAGCTTCTGCGAAGCGTTCTTGACTGCAGTTTGTGCAGTTTCCACATCGTTGCTTTCCAGTGCTGTCGTAGCGGTTTTTACTGCGCTGCGAAGTGCGGATTTTTGCGAAGCGTTAAGCGCACGGCGTTTCTCGTTCGTCTTCACGCGTTTGATGGCGGATTTGATATTAGGCATTGCATTCACCTCCTGTAAAGCATATACGAAACATCGAAAGTTTCACAACTTAAAGTATCTTACCATGAGCCAGGCAAAAAGGCAACCATTCTTCGCCATTTTACATTTTGTTTTTGACGCATGTCTCAAAGACAGCCGTTTGGGCGGTTCATGGGATTGCTGGGATTATCGTCAACTGCTATAATGAGTGGATTGATTCGACTTGTCAAATTGAGGCGGAGGTAAGGAATGACTGACATTGCAGCAAGACAGAAGAAGATAAGGAACTTTTCCATTATCGCGCATATCGACCACGGCAAGTCTACGCTTGCCGACCGGATTCTTGAATATACCGGCGCTTTGACTTCCCGCGAGATGCAGGAGCAGGTGCTCGATCAGATGGAACTCGAACGCGAACGCGGCATCACGATCAAACTTCAAGCCGTACGCCTGACCTACAAAGCCGATGACGGCGAAGAGTATTTGCTCAACCTGATCGATACGCCGGGACACGTCGACTTCACTTATGAAGTCTCGCGTTCCCTGGCCGCCTGCGAAGGCGCGCTGCTGGTCGTCGACGCCGCTCAGGGCATCGAAGCGCAGACGCTGGCCAACGTGTACCTGGCGCTCGACAACAATCTGGAGATTCTGCCGGTTATCAACAAGATCGACCTGCCGAGCGCCGATCCCGAACGGGTGAAGCAGGAAGTCGAAGACGTGATCGGCCTTGACGCGAGCGACGCCGTTTTGGCTTCCGCCAAAGCGGGCATCGGCATCAAGGAGATTTTAGAACAGGTCGTTGCCAAAGTGCCGGCGCCTACGGGCGATCCCGACGAGCCGCTCAAAGCGCTGATCTTCGACTCGCACTACGATCCGTACAAAGGCGTTATCGTCTACATCCGGGTACTGGACGGCAAGATCAGGTCCGGTTCCAAGATCAAGATGATGGCTTCGGGCAAAACGTTCGAAGTTATCGAAGTCGGCGCTTTCATGCCGCGCATGACGATGGTGGACGAATTGAACGTCGGCGACGTAGGCTTCGTGGTCGCGGGCATGAAATCCGTCGGCGACACGCAGGTCGGCGACACGATTACCGACGCGAAGAATCCGACGGCCGAACCGATGCCGGGCTACCGGAAGATCAATCCGATGGTGTTCTGCGGCCTGTACCCGATCGAATCGTCGGATTACAACGATCTGCGCGAAGCGCTCGAAAAGCTTCAGCTCAACGACGCTTCGCTGACCTTCGAGCCGGAAACGTCCAGCGCGCTCGGCTTCGGGTTCCGCTGCGGATTCCTCGGCCTGCTGCATATGGACGTCATTCAAGAGCGGATCGAACGCGAATTCGATATCGCGCTGATCACGACCGCACCGAGCGTGGTGTACAAGATCGGCATGACCGACGGTTCGATCATGCAGATCGACAACCCGTCGCACTATCCGGAAGTCGGACGGATCGACTATGTCGAAGAACCTTACGTCAAGGCGGCCGTTATCGTCCCGAACGATTACGTCGGTACGGTCATGGAACTGTGCCAGAACAAGCGCGGCGAGTTCGTCAACATGGAATACCTCGATACGACGCGCGTTACGCTGACGTACCAGATTCCGCTGTCGGAAATCGTATACGATTTCTTCGACCAGCTGAAGTCCGGCACCAAAGGCTACGCTTCGTTCGATTACGAAATTTCGGGCTACCGCAAGTCGAATCTCGTCAAAATGGACATTTTGCTCAACGGCGAACAGGTCGATGCCCTGTCGTTCATCGTGCACCGGGACCGCGGCTACCAGCGCGGACGCATCATCTGCGCCAAGCTGCGCGAACTGATTCCGCGGCAGATGTTCGAAGTGCCGATCCAGGCTTCGATCGGAACGAAGGTCGTGGCGCGCGAGACGGTCAAAGCGATGCGCAAAAACGTCCTCGCCAAATGTTACGGCGGCGACATCTCGCGTAAGCGGAAGCTGCTTGAGAAGCAAAAAGAAGGCAAGAAGCGCATGAAGCAGGTCGGCAACGTCGAAGTGCCTCAGGAAGCGTTCATGGCTGTGCTGAAGCTGGACGAGTAGTTTTCTTTTTGCGGGGAGTAGGCGCGAAAGTTCAAGGGCGGCTCGGGCGCGGCAGTTCGTGCCTCGGTCGGCCGGGAAAAAGGATCGGGCTTGACCGCCGTTGGAATCGGGAAATAGGATGGAAGCCGGATAAGGTGGATTTCCCGATTTCCAAATGCGGCTGTTTAGTTTATAAGTGAAAAACAGCGCGGAGTATTCGACGCTGGGTATGCAGAAGGAAAGCCGGACTCCGGCTTTCCTTTTTGAAGATTTAAGGCGCTTTTACGCGTCGGCATATTGGATAGCATCTGTCCAACCATTAGTTAGGAGGCTCCACCCATGACTACAGAAATCGACCGGAACCGTGCCGCAGCAGCGCCGGAAGCCGTCTATATCCATATTCCGTTTTGCACCAACAAATGCTTCTATTGCGATTTCAACTCTTATGTCCTCAAAGACCAGCCGGTGATGGATTATTTGCGCGCGCTGGACCGGGAAATGGAGCAGACCGTCGCGCTTACGCCGCCGGGCGTGATCAAGACCATTTTCGTCGGAGGCGGTACGCCTACGGTATTGAAGCCCGACGAGATGGCCTTTTTCCTGGCGTCGGTCCGCAAGCATTTTCCGAATTGGGCCGACAATATCGAATTTTCGATGGAAGCCAATCCCGGCACGACCGATCTCGACAAGATGCAAGTCATGAAAGACGGCGGCGTGAACCGTGTCAGCTTCGGCGTGCAGGCGTTCCAGAACAGTCTGCTCGGCGAAATCGGACGGATTCACAACACAGACGACGTGTACCGCTCGCTGGAGAACGCGCACAAAAGCGGCCTGCACAATCTGTCGATCGACCTTATGTTCGGGCTGCCGAACCAGACGGTTGCGATGTTGGACGAGAGTATCACGCGCGCGCTTGAACTCGACCTGCCGCATTATTCGATCTACAGCCTCAAAGTCGAAGAAAACACGCTGTTCCATACGCTGTTCAACAAAAACAAGCTGCCGCTGCCGAACGAAGACGACGAGCTGGCGATGTACAAGCTGCTGATGGACCGGATGCGGGGCGCAGGTTACAAGCAGTACGAGATCAGCAATTTCGCCAAGCCGGGCAAAGAAAGCCTGCACAATATCACGTATTGGAAAAACGAAGATTATTACGGCTTCGGCGCGGGCGCGCACGGCTACGTCGGACGCAAGCGCCATATCAACATCAAAGGCGTCAATCCGTACAACGAAGCCGCGGGCCGCGGACTGCCGAGACTCGAAGAGTTCGAAGTGCCGCGCGAAGAAGCGATGGAAGACTTCATGATGGTCGGGCTGCGCATGCTGGACGGCATGGAAAGCGCACGCTTCCGCGACCAGTTCGGCGTGCCGGTGGAAGAGATCTTCGCGGCTCCGCTCAAAAAGATGACGGATCTCGGACTGATCGAGCGCCGCACGGATCTCGAAGGCTACCGACTGAGCGAAAAAGGCATCCTGTTCGGTAACGACGTGTTCGGCGAATTTATCGGGTATTTGACGGTAGGCGCGTAATAACGTCGGTCTTCGAAAGTTGTCCGGACTTGGAAAACAACGCGTTTATGCACAGCGGGTACAAAGCGTGCAGCAAAAGCGCCTAACAGGAAACATGTGCTTTTCAGGCGGCCGTCGAGCGGGTCTCGGCGGCTTTTTTGCGTTTTTTTGGCGAAAAACGATCCGGGCTGCTGAAGCGGCATGCAGGCCGAAGCTTGGCGGGTTCTAGGTGTTAACGCTTTCCCCGGCGGCTCGCTTACGGTTACAGATGCCGAACATCGGGTAAAGAGTGCCAAGCGCGGTTTCCGGCTTTATTTTAAATTCAAACAAAAGTTCTCGACAAAAGTGTTGAAAAAGTATGCGTATTGATGTATATTTATCCAATCGAAAACTTATCCGGCCTCAAGCTTTTACGAAACCATTCCCAGAACAATCCTAATGAACAGGGAGGTGAACGGCTTATGCCTGCCGTTACCGTGACATGCAGACAAGCGAATACAGAAGATGTTGAACCGCTGTATCTCATGATCGAAGAATACGCGCGCAAGGGGATCATGCTTCCGCGCTCCAGAGAAGTGCTGCGGCGCCAGATCGACAATTTCGTCGTGGCGGAAGAAGACGGCAGAGTCATCGGGTGCGGTTCGCTCTGCCTGCTGGGCCCGGATCTCGTGGAGATCCGCTCGCTCGGCATTATGGACGGGAACAAAGGCAAAGGCATCGGGTCGAAGCTCGTCGATCGCCTGATCGAGCTTGCGATCGAGCAGCAAATTCCGAAGATCATCGCGCTGACGTACGAAGTTTCTTTTTTCGTGAAAAACGGCTTTACCGTCGTGCCGATGGACGTGTTTCCCGAGAAGGTATGGACCGACTGTATCCACTGCGCGAAGCGCGACCGCTGCGACGAAATCGCGGTGCTCAAAATCATCGGCTGATTTTGTCCGCCGGGAATACAAAAACGTCCATTTAAGCGCCAAACCGAACTTGACAACGCCAAGTCCGGTTTGGTATTTTTGTATTAGAGTTTAGCACTCATTTGAATAGAGTGCTAACGGAAGAAGGTTCCGATTGGCTCTTATCGATCCGGACAGGAGGGGATCTCGTGTTAAGCGAACGTCAGAGCATGATTTTGAACGCCATCGTGGACGACTACATTCGCTCGGCCGAACCGGTCGGGTCCCGCAGCATCTCCAAGCGGGGCGATGTGGCGTTCAGTCCGGCGACCATACGCAACGAAATGGCCGATCTGGAAGAGTTGGGTTTTCTGGAGCAGCCGCATACGTCGGCGGGGCGTATTCCTTCCAATAAAGGATATCGTTATTACGTCGATCACCTGGCTCCGCTGCAGCCGCTTCGGGCCGAAGACCTGAAGCTGTTCAAGCAGTTGGCCGCGGAGAAGCTGAGCGCCGTGGAAGAAGTCGTCCAGCATGCCGGAACCATTCTGGCTTCGATGACCAATTACACGTCGATTTTGCTCGGACCGGAAATGTTCAATACTTCGCTGCGCCACTTCCAGCTGCTGCCGCTCAACGAGACGACAGCGGTCGCGATCATCGTGACGAGCACCGGCGAAGTCGAGAACCGGACCGTGTCCATCCCGCCGGGTCTGTCGGCTTCCGATATGGAACGCACGGCGAACCTGCTCAACGCCAAGCTTGCCGGCGTGCCGATGCACAAGTTGAAGGCGCGCCTGTACTCGGAGATCGGGCAGGAGATCCAGCGCCATGCCGAACACTACGAGGAACTGATGAAGCTGCTCGACGATTCGTTCGCGAGCGGCAAAGACCAGAAAGTGTTCCTCAGCGGAACGACCAACATGCTGATCCAGCCCGAATTCCGGGACATCGGCAAGCTCAAGACCGTGCTCGACCTGCTGGAAGAGACGCCGACGCTCACGCGTCTGCTGAATTCCGAGCGGAAAGGCATCCAGGTGCGGATCGGCAGCGAGAACGTCCATCAGGCGTTTATTAACTGCAGCCTGATCACGGCCACGTATTCGCTCGACGGCGAAGCGTTCGGCACCATCGGCATTCTCGGTCCGACCCGGATGGAATACGCCAAAGTCATCGGAACGCTCGACCTGCTGTCGCGGGCGATGAGCCGTGCGCTTGGAGGCAGGTACGGAGCGTAACGTCGTATAGAAGTCTGTCACACCCGTGCAGGCGGCAAGCCCGCCGCATACAAGCTTGATCTACACAAGGAGGTGAATGCATCTTGAAGAAAGAACAACCGCTGCACCCGGAACACGAAGTCGAAATCATGGAAGATCACCAGGATGCACAGACAGCCGAGAACGATACGGAAGAGTTCAAGGCGCAGGCCGCAGGCGAACCGGCTGCCGCAAGCGCAGACGAACTGCAGGAGCGCGTTCAGGCCCTGACAGCGCAGTCCGAAGAATATATGCAGCGCCTGGCCCGTTCGCAGGCCGATTTCGATAACTTCCGCAAGCGCACGATCCGCGAAAAAGAAGAACTCGGCAAATACGCTTCGTCGAAGCTGATCTCCGAACTTCTGCCGGTCATCGACAACTTCGGCCGCGCGCTGGAGACGAGTCCGGAAGGCGAAGGCTCCGAGTCGTTCGTCAAGGGCGTGCAGATGATCCACCGCCAATTCGAAAACGTCCTGCTGGCCGAAGGATTGACCGCGATGGAGACGATCGGGCAGCCGTTTAACCCGGAATTCCATCAAGCCGTCATGACGGTCGAGAGCGACGAATACGAAGAAGGCATCGTGGTCGAAGAACTGCAAAAAGGCTATCTGCTCAAAGACAAAGTGCTTCGTCCCGCCATGGTGAAAGTCAGCGGCTGACCCGCGTTTTCGCAAAAAGGCACCCAAGTTTGAAAACGCGCGCCAAACCGTTATGATAGAGCGTAGGGTCCGAAGTCTGGACGCAGCGCATGGGTACGCCCAATGTTCCGACATGAATAAGCAGTTTCAAAATCAATCGCATTTTACCTGAGGAGGATATTTACTGTGAGTAGAGTAATCGGGATTGACCTTGGTACAACGAACTCCTGTGTGGCTGTTATGGAAGGCGGCGAAGCCGTCGTTATCCCTAACCCGGAAGGCGCACGTACGACCCCTTCGGTCGTAGGCTTCAAAAAAGACGGCGAGCGCATCGTCGGCGAAACGGCGAAACGCCAGGCGATCACGAACCCGGACCGCACGATCGCTTCGATCAAGCGCCATATGGGCACGAACCACAAAGAAACGATCGAAGGCAAAGACTACACGTCGCAAGAAATTTCGGCCATGATCTTGCAGAAGCTGAAATCCGATGCCGAAGCTTACCTCGGCCAGACGGTTACGCAGGCGGTTATTACCGTTCCGGCTTACTTCAACGACGCCCAGCGCCAAGCGACCAAAGACGCCGGCAAAATCGCGGGCCTCGAAGTGCTGCGGATCGTCAACGAGCCTACGGCTGCGGCACTGGCTTACGGTCTGGAAAAATCCGAAGATCAAACGATCCTCGTCTATGACCTCGGCGGCGGCACGTTCGACGTATCGATCCTTGAACTCGGCGACGGCTTCTTCGAAGTCAAAGCGACGAGCGGCGACAACCACCTCGGCGGCGACGACTTCGACCAAGTGATCATCGACTACCTGGTAGCCGAATTCAAAAAAGAGCAGGGCGTAGACCTGAGCAAAGACAAAGCGGCTGTGCAGCGTCTCAAAGACGCGGCAGAAAAAGCGAAGAAAGAACTGTCGGGCGTTATGACGACGACCATCTCGCTGCCGTTCATCACGATGGTAGACGGGGTTCCCCAGCATTTGGAGCTCAACTTGACCCGTGCCAAATTCGAAGAAATTTCCGCTACGCTCGTCGAGCGCACGCTCGCTCCGACGCGCCAGGCGCTGAAAGACTCCGGCCTGTCGTCGAACGAAATCGACAAGATCGTGCTCGTCGGCGGTTCCACGCGGATTCCTGCCGTACAGGAAGCGATCAAAAAGCTGACCGGCAAAGATCCGCACAAAGGCGTTAACCCGGACGAAGTCGTCGCTCTCGGCGCTGCCGTGCAAGCGGGCGTCCTGACGGGCGAAGTCAAAGACGTGGTTCTGCTGGACGTTACGCCTCTGTCCCTCGGGATCGAGACGGCGGGCGGCGTATTCACCAAAATGATCGACCGCAACACGACGATTCCGACCAGCAAATCGCAGGTCTACTCGACGTATGCCGACAACCAGCCGAGCGTTGAGATCCACGTTCTGCAGGGCGAGCGCGAAATGGCGGCCGGCAACAAAACGCTGGGACGCTTCACGCTGGGCGATATCCCGCTGGCGCCTCGCGGCGTGCCGCAAATCGAAGTCACGTTCGATATCGACGCCAACGGCATCGTGAACGTGTCGGCGACCGACAAAGGCACGAACAAGAGCCAGAAGATCACCATCACGTCGTCGAGCGGTCTGAGCGACGCCGAAGTCGAGCAGATGATGAAGGACGCCGAACTGCACGCGGAAGAAGACAAGAAGCGCAAAGAACTGGTCGAAACGAAAAACAACGCCGATCAGCTGCTGTACCAAGTCGACAAAACGATCAAGGACCTCGGCGACAAAGTCGATGCGGCCGAGATCGAAAAAGCGAACGCGGCCAAAGAGAAAGTCCAAAAAGCGCTGGAAGGCGACAACGTGGACGAGATCAAATCCGCAACCGAAGAGCTGACGGAAATCGTCCAACAGCTGTCCGTGAAGCTGTACGAGCAGGCCAATGCCGAAGGCGCCCAAGCGGGCGGCGAACCGGAAGGCGGCGCTTCTTCGCAAAATCGCGATAACGTGGTCGATGCCGATTACGAAGTCGTCGACGAAGACAAAAAAGACTAATTGCCCCTACAGGCGATTCTGATCCATAAACGAGAGCCCGTTTCCGCCGGTTGGGCGGACGGGCCGGCTGGGGAGGTCAGGCCGGGTCATCCCGGACCGGACTTCCCTTTTGCGTGAAAAAACAGATTATGAGCATAAAGGAGTTGGAGTGCACCGATGGCGGACAAGCGCGATTACTACGAGGTGCTCGGCATCGAAAAAGGCGCGGGCGATCAGGACATCAAGTCGGCTTACCGCAAGCTGGCGCGCAAATATCATCCGGACGTCAACAAAGCGGATGATGCCGAGACGAAGTTCAAGGAAGTCAAGGAAGCGTACGATGTATTGAGCGACGGCCAGAAGCGGGCCCGTTACGACCAGTACGGCCACGACGATCCGAGCCAGGGCTTCGGCGGGGGCGGCGGCGATTTCGGCGGCGGCGGATTCAGCGACATCTTCGACATGTTCTTCGGCGGCGGAGGCGGCGGAAGATCCCGCAACCCGAACGCGCCGCAGCGGGGCAACGACCTGCAGTACACGATGACGATGGAGTTCAAGGAAGCGGTGTTCGGCAAAGAGCTGGATATCACGATTCCGCGCACCGAGAGCTGCGACACGTGTCACGGCAGCGGCGCCAAGCCGGGCACGCAGCCGGAAGTCTGTACCATCTGCCACGGCAGCGGGCAGGAAGAAGTCGTGCAGAACACGCCTTTCGGCCGCATGGTCAACCGCAGAGCCTGCTCGAACTGCAGCGGCACCGGCAAGATCATCAAAGACAAATGCTCCACGTGCAGCGGCAGCGGCCATGTGAAAAAGCAGCGTAAAGTGCATATCCGCGTTCCGGCGGGCGTGGACGACGGCGCTCAACTGCGCATGACCGGCGAAGGCGACGGCGGCCTGCGCGGCGGCCCGGCCGGCGACCTGTATATCGTCATCCGCGTCAAACCGGACGAGTTCTTCGATCGCGAAGGCGACGACATCTACTGCGAAGTGCCGTTGACGTTCACCCAGGCCGCTCTCGGCGACGAGATCGAAATTCCTACGCTGACCGAAAAGGTCAAGCTGAAGATTCCGTCCGGCACCCAGACCGGCACGTACTTCCGCCTCAAAGGCAAAGGCGTTCCGCGCCTGCGCGGCACCGGGCAGGGCGATCAGCACGTCAAAGTGGTCATCGTGACCCCAAGCAAGCTGACCGAAGAGCAAAAAGACCTGCTGCGCCAGTTCTCCGGCTTGAGCGGCGAAAACACGCACGAGCAGGAGCAGTCTTTCTTCGACAAAATGAAGCGCGCTTTCCGCGGCGACTGATTCCGGGAATCTCAGGAACGGCACACGCATGCTCCATCCCTTATAAGCAAAGGACCGTCCATTCGGACGGTTCTTTTTGTTTTTTTAAAAAATCGTAAGGAAGACCCGACAGGCCGCGTTCCTCATACAGAGACCGAACACGATAGGGAGGACAACGAGATGATTTTTGTGATTTTATTGGCGATTTCGGCAGTCGGTTACGGCTGTATGCATTTTCTGATTCGTTCCCTTAACCCGACCGCGGAAATATATGTGCGGGAATGGGCGAGCTTTTTCTTTGCCGCCTTGCTTTTTGCGCTGTGCGGATACTTTTATCTGATCGGCTCCGCCTCATAAGGCGATAAAGTTCTCCGCGCTCCGAGCCGTTAACCGCTCGGCACGATTCCCTGCCTTTTAAGCCTTCAAGCGCAGCTCCCGATAGGAGAGCCTGCGCTTTTTTGCGCGAAAGCGTTTAAAATTTTGAGCCGCGCTTAAATATAAAAGACAGACTTCCGAATCGGCTTTGCCCTTGCGGTCGGCGAAGCCGCCGCCTTCCTGTTCGTTCTCGCCCTTGCAGCCGGCAGAGCCGCTGCCCATCCGCCCTTGCGGTCGGCGAAGCCGCCGCGCCTTCTCGCCCTTGCAGCCGGCAGAGCCGCTGCCCGTCCGCCCTTGCGGTCGGCGAAGCCGCCGCCTGCCCGCCCGGCGGTCCGGCCCGAGGGGCCGCCTGCTTCCCCCGGATCGGAAGCGGGATTTTCGGGGCTGAGCGACTTTTGGCTTTCCCTTTACTCGCGGACTGCTTTGCAGTCCCGAGCAGGAAAACAACCCGAGCGAAGCACCGAAAATCCCGCTTTTTCTATGTAAATGTTGACACTATAAAAATTTGCGGTATAATAGTTCGTATACGAATTGTTCTGGTACCAATTATTGCTATAGAAACATTTCGCAGGAGAACGTTCAGGCAGGTGAGAAAGGACAGCGATATAGGTGAACACCAATACGGAGATTGAACTGCATGAAATTGTCGATTCTTTCCGGGAAGTGAAGCAGCTCTTTTTTCAACTGATGTCGGAAATGTCGTGCCGGTTCGGCGTGACGGGCATTCAGCTGATGACGCTCAAAGCGCTACGGGACCGACCGGAGATCGGGCTCGGCGAACTGGCGGAGCATATGCGGCTGGTCAGCAGCACGGTCAGCGGCGTCATCGACCGGCTGGTCAAGGCCGAGCTCGTCAGCCGGGAACGTCCGAACCACAACAGGCGCTCGATCGTGCTGAAGCTGTCGCCCAAAGGGATGCAGGTTCTGGAAGAAGCGGACGCCGCCTACCGCAAGTATTTGTCGGGGTTGAACGATCTCGATCCCGAAGAAGTCCGGGCCATGCTCGGCGTGCACCGCAAGATCATCAAAAAATTAGAAGAAGTGAGAGATGAAAACCACCATGAATAACCGAACCGCTGTACAAGATATTCAGACCCTGAAAAAGGGACCGATCCTCGTCGCTCTGCTGATCGGCGCTTTCGTGGCGCTGCTGAACCAAACGCTGCTCAACGTGGCGCTGCCGACCATGGCAATCGACCTCGGCGTCGAGACGACCGTCATTCAATGGCTGAGCACGGGCTTCATGCTCGTCAACGGCGTCATGGTTCCGGTCACCGCTTACCTGATGGCCCGTTTCACGTCGCGTAACCTGTTTATTACCGCGATGAGTTTGTTCACCGCCGGCACGCTGCTGTGTGCGTTCAGCGAATCGTTCGGTCTGCTGCTCGCGGGCCGTATGGTCCAGGCTGCCGGAGCCGGCATCCTGATGCCGCTGATGACGTTCACGATCCTTACCATTTTCCCAATCGAAAAACGCGGTTCCGCCATGGGCCTCGTCGGCGTGGCCATGATCTTCGCTCCGGCGATCGGACCTACGCTGTCCGGCTGGATGGTCGAGCATTACGACTGGCATTACCTGTTCTACCTGATTCTGCCGTTCGGCGTGATCTCGATCATCCTCGGCATCCTGTTCATGCGCAACGTCACCGAGACGTCGCGGCCGAAGCTTGATATGCTCGCCGTCGTCCTGTCGACGATCGGATTCGGCGGCATTCTGTACGGCTTCAGCCAAGCGGGTTCGCAAGGCTGGGAATCGGCGGAAGTGCTGTGGACGCTTGCGATCGGCGCGGCTTCGCTGCTCTGGTTCGTTATTCGCCAGCTCAGAAGCGAGAAGCCGATTCTGGAAATGCGCGTATTCAAATACGACGTATTCACACTCACAACGATTATTAACGTCATCGCTACGATGGCGCTGTTCTCCGGCATGATCCTGCTTCCGCTGTATTTGCAAAACGTCCGCGGCTTCACGCCGGTCGAATCCGGTCTCATGCTGCTGCCGGGCGCGATCCTGATGGGCATCATGTCGCCGATCACCGGTTATATTTTCGATAAAATCGGCGCGCGTTGGCTCGCCGTCGCAGGTCTTGCGATCATGACCATCACGACGTACCAGTTCAGCCAGCTTAGTATCGATACGACGTATCGCCATCTGATCATCGTGTACACGGTGCGGATGTTCGGCATGTCGCTCATGATGATGCCGATCCAGACCGCCGGTCTGAACCAGCTGCCGGCCCGTCTGAACGGCCACGGCACGGCGATGTCCAACACGCTGCGCACGATTGCCGGCGCGCTCGGCACGGCGCTGCTCGTCTCGATCATGTCCAACAAAGCGGCCGAAGTCGGCAAGCAGTTGGTCGTCAGCATGGGCATCAACCCGCAGGATGCGGCGCAAATGGCGACCGTCACGCGCGAAGCGACCGTGCAGGGCATCAACCATTCGTTCGTCGTCGCCACGTGGATGACGGCTGCGGCGTTCGTACTCGCTTTCTTCATCAAACGCGTCATCGTGGAACGCCAGGGCGTACCGGCCGCGAAAAAAGTACCGACCACGCCTGCGGAAAACGCAAAAGCGTAAATCACGCTTTTCCGGCAGCTCCGCCTGGCGGAACGTTCGAATCTGTCCAATCCGCCGCGTGAGATGAAAAACCCCGTGCTCCGAAAATCGGAGCACGGGGTTTTTGCTGTTTGGTGACTTAGGCCCAACGATTACCTTGTGCATTGCCGAACTTCAATCCGCCGCCTGCCGCAAGCAACAAGCGCCGCTACAGATCTTCGCGGTAGCGCGTGCCGGACCGTTCTTTCTCCGCGCGTACCGCGCCGCGCAGCAGGTCTTTGACTTTCTCGGCGTCCCTGACGTCTTCGAGCAGCACCGTCGGCGTGGTCGGGTCGCTCGAATGGACGGTGATCGTGCCGACGCCCATCATGCGGTCCATCGCCGTTTTTTCCAGCGTAATGTCTTTGACCCGGACCAATTCCAGTTCTTCCGACTTTTTGCCGATCAGGCCGGTCGTAACGATCAGCCGCTGGCTCGTAATCGTGTAGCGGACGTTGTTGAGCAGCAGCCCCGTACGGATCTGGTCGCCCAGATCGGACGGACGGCCTTCCCAGAGCGTTTGCTCCGCGCCCGCAGACTGATTTTCCTCTGCCGTAGACGGCGCCTGACGCGATATGTCGCCCGGCGCGGCGCCTCCGCTCAACGCATGTCCGCATTTTCCGCAAAACTTGGCGTCGTCCGGACACGGGGCTCCGCAGTTTGTGCAATAGATCATCGGTTTGTCCTCTTTTCTCCCGAAAAGATTCAGGGTTTTGTGCTGTCTCTTCGTCTATAGTACAATGAAACGAACGCAAAAGTTAATATTGAGGAGCGATTGATGATGCTGTGGCACGAATTGACCATACATACGACCGAGGAAGCGGTGGAAGCGATCTCGAATTTCCTGCACGAAGCGGGAGCGGGCGGCGTTTCGATCGAAGAATCCGGCAATTTGAATAAGAAGCGCGAAAGTCCTTACGGCGAATGGTACGATCAACCGCTGAACGATATTCCGGAAGGCCGCGCCGAGATCAAAGGCTATTTTTCCGAAGACGTCGATATTGAGTCGGTGCTGGAAGAAGTGCGCAATCGCACGACGGAACTTGCGACGTTCGATATCGATACCGGCAGTCCGACGTTCGCAAGCCGCCTGGTGGACGAAGAAGAATGGGCGACCGCCTGGAAAGCGTATTACAAGCCGCTCAAAGTGTCCGACAAACTGACGATCAAGCCGTTATGGGAAGAGTATGAAGCGGCGGAAGGCGAACACGTGATCGAACTCGATCCGGGCATGGCGTTCGGCACCGGCACCCATCCGACGACGGCGCTGTGCCTGCGGGCGCTCGAAAGCATCGTTCAGGGCGGGGAAGAAGTGATCGACGTCGGCACGGGTTCCGGCATTCTGGCGATCGGCGCGATCAAGCTCGGAGCCCAAAGAGTCATGGCGCTCGATCTGGACCCTGTCGCCGTGCGAAGCGCGCGGGAGAACGTGACGCTGAACGGGCTGGATGAACAGATTCTGGTCAAGGAAAGCGATCTGCTGTCGGTGCTGACCCCGAACGAAGAAGGGCAGTCTGCCCCAATCAACGTGGAGCTGCCGGTGCAGATCGTCGTCGCCAACATTTTGGCCGAAGTGATTCTCCTGTTCACGCACGACGTATACGCGGCGCTGCGTCCGGGCGGCCTGTACCTGGCGTCCGGCATTTACAAAGACAAGGAACAAGCGGTGCGCGACGGTCTGACCGCGGCCGGCCTGACGATTCGCGACGTGCATCGCGAGGAGGAATGGTTGGCGTTTATCGCGGAAAAGGTGGTGTAAATGGAAAACTTTCTCGCTTTTTCGTTCGACGAACTTCCGTTCGTCCTGATCGTGCTGATTATCGCGTTCACCGTGCACGAATTCGCGCATGCGTACGCGGCGTACAAACTGGGCGATCCGACGGCGCAGCTGCTCGGCCGCGTCACGCTGAATCCGGCGCGCCACGTCGATTTTCTCGGCATGATCCTGATTCTGATCGCGGGATTCGGCTGGGCGCGTCCCGTCCCGGTCACGCGCGAGAACTTCAGCCGTCCGCGCCTGATGGGCGTCATCGTCTCGGCGGTCGGCCCGCTGAGCAATCTGCTGATCGCTTTCGTCGGGGCGATCGTCTATGCGGGGCTGCAGGTGAACGGCGTGCTGGACGCAGCTTCGACGTCGAGAGGGATCGAAGCGGTCGTCCTCTTTTTCGAAAAACTGATCCAGCTCAACGTGTTGTTGTTCCTGTTCAACCTCGTGCCGCTGCCTCCGCTGGACGGGTACCGGATTATCGAAGATATCGCGCCGAAGCCGCTGCGCCGCAAGCTTCAGGCGATCGAGCCGTATTCCATTTTCATTTTCCTGATGATCGTGTTCATCCCGCCGCTTCGCGACAATACGATCGGCCGGCTCGGCATCTGGGTGTACGAACTTTCGCAGGCGATGTTCGATTTCGGCGTCCGATTGTTCACGTAACGTTTCTGCCGGTTTTCCCACGCGGGAAAGCCGGTTTTTCGCTATGTCCACTGGTCAGCGGCGGGCAAATTGTGTATGATGGAATTTGGTCAAAAACGGAAGAGAAGTGGATGAGACATGCAGAGATATTTTGTGGAAAAAGAGCAGTTTGAACAGGATAAAGTTCGTATCGTCGGCGAAGACGCGCGCCATATCGGCAAAGTGATGCGCGGTCGGCCGGGAGACCCGATCATCGTCTGCGACGGGCGGGAACGCCTCGTGCTGGCCGAACTCGAAACGGTCGAGCAGGGCGAAGTGATTGCGTCCGTGCTGGAAGAGATCGCGGAGAAAAGCGAAGCCCGTTTCCGCGTCAGCATCGCCCAGAGTCTGCCCAAGGGAGACAAGCTGGAGACGGTGATCCAAAAGTGTACGGAGATCGGCGCGGCGGCGTTCGTGCCGTTCCTGTCGGAGCGCACCGTGGTGCAGTACGACGCGAAGAAGGAAGAGAAACGGCTGCAGCGCTGGAGCAAGATCGCCAAGGAAGCGGCCGAGCAGAGCCATCGCAGCCGGATTCCGGGCGTGCTTCAGCCGCTGACCTACAAGCAGCTGCTCAAGACGTTCGAAGCGTACGACCTCGTCTTATTTTGCTATGAAAAAGAAAACGGACAACAGCTGCGGGATCTCGTGCGCCCGTTTGCGGAAGGACGGCCGGAAGGCGCGGCGAACATTCTCGTCGTCGTCGGCCCCGAAGGCGGGTTCTCCGAGCGCGAAGCGGACGAAGCGTCCGCGGCGGGCGCCAAAGTCGCCGGTCTGGGCAAACGCATCCTGAGAGCGGAGACGGCCGGGATGACCGCGCTGTCTTGCATTCTGTACGAGTCCGGAGAAATGGGAGGAATTTAACGATGCCATCGGTCGCTTTTTATACGCTGGGCTGCAAAGTCAATTTCTATGATACGGAAGCCATCTGGCAGCTGTTCAAAAAAGAAGGGTACGAACAGGTGGAGTTCGATCAGACGGCGGACGTCTACCTGATCAATACATGTACGGTCACGAATACCGGCGACAAGAAAAGCCGCCAGATTATTCGCCGCGCCGTGCGCCGCAATCCGAACGCGATCGTCGCGGTGACAGGCTGCTACGCGCAGACGTCCGCGGCCGAAATTTTGGAAATTCCCGGCGTCGATCTCGTCATCGGCACCCAGGACCGCGAGAAGATCCTGCCGCTCGTCGACGAGATCAAAGCCAAGCGCGAGCCGATCAACGCCGTGCGCAATATCATGAAGACGCGCACGTTCGAAGAACTCGACGTGCCGAGCTTCAACGGCCATACGCGCGCGTTTCTCAAAATCCAGGAAGGCTGCAACAATTTTTGCACCTTCTGCATCATCCCGTGGTCGCGCGGACTGTCCCGCAGCCGCGATCCGCAAAGCGTGCTGAACCAGGCGCGCCAGCTGGTCGCCGCCGGGTACAAAGAAATCGTGCTGACGGGTATCCATACGGGCGGCTACGGCGACGATATGGACCAGTACCGCCTGTCCGACCTGATGGAAGAACTGGACAAGGTCGAAGGACTGGAGCGGATACGCATCAGTTCGATCGAAGCGAGCCAGATCGACGACAAGATGCTGGATGTGCTGAAGCGGTCGACCAAAATGTGCCGCCATTTCCATATTCCGCTGCAGGCGGGCGACGATTCGGTACTCAAACGGATGCGCCGCAAGTATACGGTCGCCGAGTTTGCCGAGAAGATCGCGCGTATCCGCGAGACGATGCCGGACGTGGCGATCACGACCGACGTAATCGTCGGCTTCCCGGGCGAGACCGAAGAAATGTACCAAAACGGCTATACGTTCATGCAGCAGATCGGATTCTCGGAAATGCACGTTTTCCCGTATTCGCAGCGTACCGGCACGCCGGCCGCGCGGATGGAAGACCAGGTGGACGACGAGGTCAAAAACGCGCGCGTTCACGAACTGATCCAGCTGTCGGAACGCATGCAGCTTGAATACGCGGAGAAGTTCGTCGGCCAGGTCGTCGACGTCATTCCCGAGAAAAACGAAAAAGGACTGTATCCGCAAGGCTGGGTTGCCGGACACAGCGACAACTACCTGACCGTCCTGTTCGAAGGTTCGCAAGAACTGCAGGGCAAACTGTGCCGGGTCAAGATTACCGAAGCGGGCGCGAACGAATGCCGCGGCCAGCTGCTGCGCGTTCTGGACGAAGTCCAGGCGGCGTCGGTATCCTGAGCACGATCCGAATGATGTCCGGCGCGCAGCCGGGCGGAAGCGGGAGACAGGCAGCAGGGGACTTCGCCGACAGCCGCGGAGTCCTTTTGTTTGCGGGACGGTCAAGCACGGACGAGGAGAGAAGACGGTGAGCAGAACGGAAATATCGGCGGGCGGCGTCGTATATCGCAGAGAAAGCGGAAAGCTTCAGATCCAACTCATTCAGGACCGCTACGGCAAAGTCTCGCTCGCCAAAGGCAAGCGCGAAGTCGGCGAGACGCCGCGGGAAGCGGCCCTGCGCGAAATTCGCGAAGAGACCGGAATCGAAGGGCGGATCGTGGAGCTCGTGGACATCATCCGCTACCAATACGAGAACGAAAAATACGGGCTGGTCGACAAGGAAGTCCGGTATTACCTGGTCGAAGCGCTCGGCGGACAGCTGAGAGCGCAGCAGGAAGAAATTCGGGGCGTCGAGTGGTTTTCCCCGGAAGAAGCGCTGATCCTGCACAAAAAATCGGGGTACGAAAACAACCACCCGATTCTGAGATCGGCTATGCAAATGCTCGGCCTGAAGCTGTAAGCGCGGCAGACAGGCAAGAGCGGCAATTTGAGGAGGAACGAATTTGGCAAAAGTCATACTGGACAAAAACCGGAAAAAGCGTCTTGAAGAAGGCCATCCGTGGATTTATAAAAGCGAGATCGCCGGTACGGAAGGCGCCATAACGCCGGGCGATCTGGTCGAAGTGACCGATCACCGCGGCAAGCCGCTCGGCACGGGCTATTACAACGAAAATTCGCAGATCACGGTCCGGCTGCTGTCGCACGGCGTCGTCGAAGAGATGGACGAGCGCTTTTTCGCGTCGCGTTTCCGGGACTGCCTGCGCCACCGCGACCGGTTCGTCGGCGGCGACGCATATCGCCTCGTCTACGGGGAAGCCGACTTCCTGCCGGGACTGATCGTGGACCGCTTCGCGGACATTCTCGTCGTGCAGATTCTGACACTCGGCATGGACCGCCGGCGAGACGAAATCGTCAGCGCGCTGGTCGAAGTGCTGTCTCCGGCCGGCATTTACGAGCGCAGCGACGTATCGGTGCGCCTGCTGGAAGGACTGGAAGAAACGACAGGCGTGCTGTATGGCGAATGTCCGCGCCACGTGACCGTATCCGAGAACGGGCTGAAGCTCAAAGTCGATATCGAGCAGGGGCAGAAGACCGGTTATTTCTTCGATCAACGGGAGAACCGCGCTTCGATCGCTCCGCTCATGACCGGCTGGGGAGAGCGCAGCGGCATCGAACTGCAGGACGTGGAAGGCACGCGCCGTCCCGTCAACAAAAACGGCAAAGTCGTCGATTTCCCGTATTGGGACGGTGCGACGGTGCTGGAATGCTTCTCGCACACGGGCAGCTTCACGCTGCATGCCTGCGCCTACGGAGCCAAAAAAGTAACGTGCCTCGACATTTCGGCGCATGCGATCGAAAGCGCGCGGGAGAACGTCAGCCTGAACGGCTTCGACGATCGGGTCGAGTTCGTCGTGGCGGACGCGTTCGATTATCTGCGCGAAAACGTCAAAGGGCTTGAAGAGCGCAAACGCCGCTCCGAAGGCACGTCCAAAGTCGATACGTCGGTTCCGATGCCGGCCGGCGGCGGACGCAGCTGGGACGTCGTTATCCTCGATCCGCCGGCGTTCGCCAAAGCGCGCGCGGCCGTCAAAGGCGCGGTGCGCGGCTACAAGGACATCAATCTGCACGGCATGAAGCTGGTCAGCGAAGGCGGTTATCTGGTGACGGCGAGCTGCTCGTACCACATGAAGCCGGATCTGTTTCTGGACACGATCCACGAAGCGGCGCGCGATGCGGGCAAAACGCTGCGCCTGATCGAATGGCAGGCGGCCGGCAAAGACCATCCGCAGCTGCTCGGCGTCGAAGAAGGCCATTATTTGAAGTTCGCGATTTTTGAAGTGCGCAGCCGGTAAACGTCCGATCCGCGTTCGGTTCGATTTATTCAAAAGGTAGCCCGGGCAGGGCCCGCGTTTCGCTGTCGGCGAAACGCGGGCTTTTTGCGCAGGGCGGCAAAAGGGTTCGGAACGTTTGTTCCCGTTTTCTGTTTTTCTGCCGCGCGATGCGGTATACTATAAGAAGAAGCTGAATACGAGATTGCAGAACAAGGAGGCCGTCGGCCGATGACTTTACAGATTAGGCTCGGACGTTCCGGAAGCGGCAAAACCAGCCGGATTCTGGACGAGATTCGCGCGAAAATGCAACAAGACCCGCTGGGCCCGCCGCTGCTGCTGATCGTGCCGGAACAGTCGACGTTCCAGACGGAATACGCGCTGTTTGCCGGCAAGGAAGGCGGGGGAAGCCTGCGTGCCCAGGTGCTCAGTTTCCACCGCCTCGCGTACCGCGTCATGCAGGAGACGGGCGGTTCCGCGCTGACGGCGATCGGCGACGAAGGCAAGCGGATGCTGCTGTACCGGCTGCTCCGGGAGCGCCGCGGCGATCTGCGGCTGTTCGGCGCGTCGAGCGAGCAGCCGGGATTTATCGCCAAATTGAACGATTTGTACACGGAACTGAAACGGTACAAAATCGATTCGGCCGTGCTGGAGCAGCATATGCAGGACCTCGTGTCGGCCGGCCATTCGCCGCTGCTGCGCGAGAAGCTCGAAGACGCGCTGCCGGTATACCGGGATTTTGAGAGCAAGCTGTCCGAGTTGTACGTCGATTCGGAAGATACGCTGATCCGCCTGGCGGAGCAGTTGGGGGAATCGTCGCTCGTGCGCGGGGCGCAGGTATGGATCGACGGATTTTACGGATTCACACCGCGCGAATACGAAGTGATCGCGGGGCTGCTCGGGACGGCGGAGTCCGTCGTGTGTTCGCTGACGCTCGACCGGCCGTACGACGGCGGGGAACGACCGGACGACCTGGATCTGTTCCACCAGACCGCTTCGACTTACCGGAAGCTGTGCAAGCTGGCCGAAGGCGCGGGAAGCGGCTGCGAGACGGTAGAAGCCGAAGCGGGTTCGCTGCCGCGCTTCGCGGGCAGCCCGCTGCTGGCCGCGCTGGAAGAACAGCTGCGCGGCGGCCGGCGCGGAGCGCGGGAAGTCGGCGAACGCGAACGGCTGAACGCCGACGGGGAAGCTGCGATCACGCTGCACGCCGCCAACGATCGCCGGGCGGAAGCCGACGCGGCGGCGCGGGAGATGCTGCGCCTGTCGCGGGAGCATGGGGCGCGTTATCGGGACATGGCCGTTTTCGTGCGTAATTTGGACGATTACGAGTCGGTGCTGGCGCCGGTGTTCGAAGAATACGGCATTCCGGTGTTCACCGACCGCCGCAAAAACGTGCTGCATCATCCGCTCGCCGAATTCGTGCGCGGCGCGCTTGACGTCGTGCAGTACCGCTGGCGGTACGAAGACGTTTTCCGCTGCGTGAAGACCGACCTGCTGCTGCCGGAAGAGCGGGAAGGCGGTATTTCGCGCGACGATATGGACCGCCTGGAGAACTTCGTGCTGGCGTCGGGCATACGCGGCACGCGCTGGACGGACGGTCGGCCGTGGCGCGACGCGCCCAAAATGTCGCTCGACGACGAAGGACGTCCGGTAGTGGAAGAAGAAGCCGCGGAATCGGCGGCGCGCATGGAGCGGCTCGAAGCGTGCCGCGACCGCATCACGGCGCCTCTGGCCGCGTTCGAACGCGAACTGAACCGGGCGGGTACGGCCCGGGAAATGTGCGAAGCCGTCTACCGGATGCTGGACGCGGCCGAAGCGCCGCAGCGTCTCGACCGGATGGCGCACGTCTCGGCGCAGCAGGGCGATCCGCAGGCGGCGGACGTGCATCGGCAGATCTGGGGAGCGATGATGGATCTGCTCGACCAGATCGCCGAGCTGATCGACGCCGAGGAAGTGACCGTGGAGCAGTTCGCGGGCATGCTGGAGACCGGCATCGCGGGCCTGACGCTCGGCCTCGTGCCTCCGGCGCTCGATCGCGTCCTGCTCGGCGATATGACCCGGACGCGTCCGCTCGGTATCCGGTACGCGTTCGTGCTCGGCCTCAACGACGGCGTCGTGCCGCTGTCCCCGCTGCAAAACGGGCTGCTGAGCGAACCGGAGCGGATTCGCCTGGCCGAAAGCGGGCTGGAACTCGCGCCGGGTTCGGAGCGGCGGCTGCTCGACGAGAAGCTGCTCGTCTACCATACGCTGACCAGCGCTTCGCACAGGCTGTGGCTGAGCTACGCGCTCAGCGACGACGAAGACAAGCCGCTGCTGCCGTCGGAGATCGCGCTCGACCTGCGCGCCGCGTTCCCGTTTATCGGCGAACGCCGCGAAAATGCCCTGCCGCTGCCGGGCCTGCCTGCGGCCGAATACCGGAATTTCGTCACGCGGCCGGAAGCGACGCTGCCGCATCTGCTGTCGCAGCTGCGGCTGTGGAAAGCGGGCACCGAGATCCATCCGCTGTGGTGGGACGTGCTGAGTGCTTACCAGGAACGGCCCGAATGGGAATCGCTGCTCGTCAGCCGGCTGGCTTCGCTCGTGTACACGAACGAATCGGACCGGCTGACGCGGGAGACGAGCCAGCGGCTCTACGGCCGCAAGCTGCGTTCGAGCGTCTCGCGCATGGAGAAATTTACGGCCTGCGCGTTTTCCCATTTCGCTTCGCACGGGCTCAAGCTCAAAGAGCGGCAGCTGTACAAGTTGAACGCGCCCGATATCGGGCAGCTGTTCCATGCGGCGCTGAGCGATATCGCCATGCGGCTCAAACTGGAGAACCGCAGCTGGGGCTCGCTTTCAGCCGAGGAATGTCTCGCCGAAGCGCGCGCGGCCGTCGACAAGATCGCGCCGAGGCTGCAGGGCGAGATTCTATTCAGCACGAGCCGGTACGGCTATATTTCGCGCAAGCTGATGGATATCGTCGGCCGGGCTTCGATCATTTTGGGCGAGCAGGCCCGCCGGGGCGATTTCGAACCGCTCGGCATCGAACTCGATTTCGGTCCCGGCAAAGACCTGCCTCCGCTGATGTTCGAGCTGGACAACGGCTGCACGATGGAAATCGTGGGCCGGATCGACCGGGTCGACGTGGCCGAAGGCGAAGACGGGCTGCTGCTGCGCGTGATCGATTACAAGTCGAGCGGCAAGGAGCTGCATCTGCACGAAGTGTATTACGGATTGTCGCTGCAGATGCTCACCTATATGGACGTGCTGCTGACCCACGCGGAAGACTGGATCGGCGCGCCGGCGCTGCCGGCGGGAACGCTCTATTTCCACGTGCAGAATCCGCTGCTGACGTCGGCCAACGGCATGGCGCGCCAGGAAGCGGCGCAGGAGATGCTCAAGCGCTTCAAGATGAAAGGGCTTGTGCTGGCCGACCCGGACGTCGTATCCAAAATGGACCGCGACCTGACGAGCGGCCAGTCTCCGGTCATTCCGGTCGCGGTCAAAAAAGACGGCGGCTTCTACAGCAGCTCGACCGTCGCCGATCCGCAGCAGTGGGAATCGCTGCTCAAAGGCGTCCGGCGCAATATCGCGGGCATCGGCAGACGGATCACGGAAGGCGAATCGGAAGCCCGTCCGTACCGGATCCAGCAGGAAAAAGCGTGCGATTTTTGTCCGTACCATTCGGTCTGCCAGTTCGATGAGAGCCTGGACGATTCGGGTTACAACCATCTGGGCAAACCGGGACGCGACCGGGTCTGGGACCTGTTTCGCGAAGCGGACGGAGACGTCTACAGGGAGGAGAATCGATAAATGGTCATAAACATTGCCGACAAGCCGGAAGGCAGCCAATGGAGCGACGATCAATGGACGGCGATCGCCGCTTCCGGCGGCAACATGCTGGTTGCCGCGGCGGCCGGTTCGGGCAAAACGGCGGTATTGGTCGAACGGATCATCCGCAAAGTGACCGATCCCGCCGGAGGAACCGGCGTCGACCGGATGCTTATTGCCACCTTTACCAAAGCGGCGGCGTCGGAGATGCGCCAGCGGATTCGCGACGCCCTGAACAAGGAACTGGCGGCGAATCCGCAGGATGAACATCTGCGCCGCCAGCTGTCGCTGCTCGGGCAGGCGTCGATCACGACGCTGCATTCGTTCTGCCTCGAAGTGATCCGCCGTCATTACACGCTGATCCCGCTCGATCCGGGCTTCCGGATCGCGAACGAGCACGAGAGCAAGATGATGCGCCAGGAGACGCTGGAAGAACTGTTCGAAGAAAAGTACGCGCTGGAACAAAACGGTGCCACGTTCCGGCGGTTGATCGACTGGTTCGGCGGCGAACGTTCCGACGATCCGGCGTTTGCGCTCGTGCAGCGGTTGTACGATTTTGCGCGCAGCCATCCGTGGCCCGAGAACTGGCTGCGGCAGTCCGCCGCCGATTTCCGCGTCTCCGATCCGGAGGCGCTCGGCGAGACGATCTGGGCGGCGAGCCTTGCGGCCGATGCCCGGATGGAACTTGCGGGTACGGAAAACTTGCTGCTGCGGGCGTTCGACCTTTGCTCGCTGCCGGGCGGACCGGTCCCTTACGCCGAAGCGCTGCAAAGCGACCTTGAGCAGATGCGCCGGCTGCGCGCCGCCGCGGAGCAGGAACCGTGGCCGAAGTTGTACGCGCACTTCGAGTCGCTTGCGTTCGTCACGCTCAAGCGGGTCAGCGCCAAAGACCAATACGACCCCGAACTTCAGAAGCAGGTCAAAGATCTGCGGGATGCGGCCAAAAAAGACCTGGGACGGATCCGGGACTTCTATTTCGGCCGTCCGCCCGAAACATTTCTGGCGGAACTGCACGAAGCCGCCCCGCTGATGGAAGAACTGGCCGAACTGACGATCGAATTCGGCGAACGGTACGCCAAAGCCAAAAAGGCGAGAGGGATGGTCGATTTCTCCGACCTGGAGCATTACTGCCTGCGTATCCTGCGCGATCCCGCTTCCGAGCCGGGACGCCCGGTTCCGTCGGCGGCCGCGCTGGAATACCGGGAGCGCTTCGACGAAGTGCTGCTCGACGAATACCAGGACATGAATTCGGTCCAGGAAGAGATCGTCTTGCTGATCGCGCGCGAAGGAGCCGGCAACCGCTTCATGGTCGGCGACGTCAAGCAGAGCATCTACCGGTTCCGTCTGGCGGAACCGGGACTGTTCCTGCATAAATACCGCGCTTACGGCAGCGATTTTTCGGACGGCGGGCTGCGCGTGGATCTGGCGCGCAATTTCCGCAGCCGGAATGAAGTGGTGGAAGCGGTCAACGGTATTTTCCGCCGCATCATGAATCAGCGGGTGGCGGAGATCGAATACGACGAGCGGGCCGAACTGGCGTACGGCGCTTTGTCGTACCCGGCGGCGCAGCATGACGAATACGCGCCGGAACTGATGCTGATCGAACGCGCAAACGCCGCGGACGGAGCGGATGGCGGCGAAGCGGCGGACAGCGAAAGCGCCCTTGCCGCGGAAGCGGCGGAGATCGAGACGGCGCGCCTCGAAGCACGCGCGATCGCCGCGCGCATTCACGAACTGACCGGACAGGCCGAAGGACATGCGCCGCTGATGATCTACGACAAAGGCGCGGGCGGACTGCGTCCGGCGGCCTACGGCGACATGGTCATCCTGCTGCGCGCGGTGAGCGCGTGGGCGCCGCTGATGATCGAGGAGCTGCGGCTGGCCGGCATTCCGGCGATCGGCGATGCGGCGCGGGGGTATTTCGACGCGACCGAAGTCGAGATCGTCATGTCGCTGCTCAACATCATCGACAATCCCCAGCAGGACATTCCGCTCGCTTCGGTGCTGCGTTCGCCGATCGTCGGATTGAACGAAGACCAGCTGGCGCGGATTCGGCTGCACGGCCCGCGGCTGTCGTTCTACGACGCGGTCCGCGCAGCGGCCGGGACCGACTCGGACGCGGAGATCCCGCAGGAAA
Organism: Saccharibacillus brassicae; assembly: GCF_006542275.1. Taxonomy (NCBI): domain Bacteria; kingdom Bacillati; phylum Bacillota; class Bacilli; order Caryophanales; family Paenibacillaceae; genus Saccharibacillus; species Saccharibacillus brassicae. Next base: position 764,622 of record NZ_CP041217.1, on the reverse strand, counting down.
GCGGCGGATCTTCGGCGGAGCGTTCCGACGCGGCGTCGGCAGGTTCCCTGCCCGGCGAAGCATCCGGCGATGCGGAGCTTGCCGGCACGCTGCGGCAGTTCCTCGCTTCGCTTGAACGCTGGCGGGCTCTCGCGCGAAGCGGGGAACTCAGCGAACTGATTCGCACGCTGTACCGCGAGACCGGCTATGCCGACTGGGCGTCGGGTCTGCCGGGCGGAGCGCAGCGCCGGGCCAATCTGCTGGCGCTGCATAACCGGGCGGTACAGTTCGAAAAATCGACTTCGGCGCAAGGGTTGTTCCGCTTCCTGCGCTTCGTCGAACGGCTCAAGGAAAACGGCGGCGATCTGGCCGAAGCGCCCGCCGAAGCGCTGCACGATTCGGTGCGCGTCATGACGATCCACAAAAGCAAAGGGTTGGAGTTCCCGGTCGTCTTCATCGCCGGGCTGTCCAAAAATTTCAATATGCAGGATCTGAACGCTTCCTTTATGACGCATAAGGAACTGGGCTTCGGCCCGCGGTTCGTCGACGAAGAGAGCCGGGTCGGTTATCCGACGCTTCCCGCGCTCGCCATTCGCCGGCGGATGCAGATGGAACTGCTGGCGGAAGAGATGCGCGTGCTCTACGTGGCGCTGACGCGCCCGCGCGACAAGATGATCCTCGCCGCTTCGGTCAAAGACCTGCCCGCCCGCATCTACTCCTGGATGCAGGCGGCCGGAGGAGCGGAAGGGATCGCCGATTATACGCTCGCCAAAGCCCGCTCGTACATGGACTGGATCGGGCCGGCGCTGATCTTCGAGCCGGGAGCGGCAGAGCTGCGCGGCTTGTCGGACGCATCGCTGCTGCCCGACGATGCCTTCGCCGGACACGGCTGGACGTTCTCCGTCCGGTCCGGCGATGCGGAATCGGCCGCCGAACGCGACGGGGAAGAGCTGTACGCCGAGCGGATTCAGCGCCTCAAAGCGCTGATCGCCGGCGAGTCCGCGGGCGATCAGGGCGAGCGCTCCAGGTTCGCCGAGCGGTTCGCGTGGCGTTATCCGCATGAAGCGTCGGGCATGGCCGCGGCCAAAACGTCGGTCACCGAAATCAAGTCCCGCTTCGCGGGAGACGATTATCCGGCCGCCGACGCGCTGGAAGCGGCGCGCCTGCTGGCGGGATATGGCAGCGAAGTCGACGAGCGCGAAGCAGGCTCCGCGCCGCAGGGCGATCAGACGCCCGGCGATACGGACCGCTCCGCCGGGCCGGCCGGAGGCACGACGCTGCAGCTGCGGCGTCCGCGCTTCATGGAACGGCGCAGCTTGACCGGAGCCGAACGGGGAACCGCGTACCATACGCTCATGCAGCATCTGCCGCTGCATGCCGATACCGGCGAGCGCGAAGTAACCGAGACGCTGGCCGAACTCGTTCGCAAAAACATCCTGCTGCAGGCGGAAGCCGATACGGTGCAGGCCGGCGACGTCGCCGGCTTTATCCGCAGCGATATCGGCAGCCGGGCCGTCTCGGCGGAATGGCTTCGCCGCGAACAGCCGTTCAGCACGGGCGTCGGCGCGGACGAGGAGCTGGGTTCGCTGGTGCTGCCCGTTTACGGAGGCGCCGCCGGCATTCCGGAATCGGAAGACGCGCGGCCAAGCGCGAACGGCGCGCGCCGGATCCGGCTGGAAAGGTTGCCGGGAGAGCGGGTGCTCGTGCAGGGCGTGCTGGACTGCCTGTTCCGGGAAGACGGCAAGCTGATCCTGCTCGATTACAAGACCGACCGGATCAAGCCCGGACGGGGTATCGAAGAGCTGGCCGACCATTACCGGTTCCAGCTCGACTTTTACGCCCGGGCCGTCGAAGACATGCTCGGCGAGCCGGTGCACGAGAAATGGCTGTACTTTTTCGATGGAGGTCAGGGCGTTCGCTTGTAGCGCTGCCGGATCGGTTGACACATAGACAGAACGGCTTGGAAGCCGTCACGGGAGGAGCTCCAACGATGCGCGTGCTGCATACGGCGGACTGGCATCTGGGGAAAACCCTGGAAGGCCGGAGCCGCTTCGAAGAACAGGAAAAATTTATGGACGAACTCGTCGGGATCGTGCGGCGGGAAAAGGTCGATTTGATACTGATGGCGGGAGACGTCTACGATACGGTCAACCCGCCTGCGGCGGCGGAGCAGCTTTTCTACGAAAGCGCGGCCCGGATTCGGGCGGAAGGTTGTCTGCTGGCTGCGATCGCGGGCAATCACGATCATCCGGAACGGGTAGCGTCCGTGCGTCCGCTTGTAAAAGGCAGCGGCATTTCGCTTGTCGGCCTGCCGACTGAACGGGCGCTGAAGCTGAACGTGCCGAGAACAGGCGAACAGGCCGTGATCGCGGCGCTGCCGTATCCGTCGGAAGCCCGGCTCAACGAGCTGTTGACGATTGACGGCACCGACGAAAACTTGCTGCGCAAAGCGTACAGCGAACGGGTCGGCCTGCTGATGCGCAAGCTGGCCGAAGAATTCTCGCCGAGCACCGTCAATCTGGCGATGAGCCATATTTACGTGCTTGGCGGGCTGGAATCCGATTCGGAACGTCCGATTCAGGTCGGCGGCGCCTACACGGTCGATCCGTCGGCGCTGTCGTGCGGCGCGCAGTATACGGCGCTTGGCCATCTGCATCGTCCGCAGGCGGTCAAAGGCGACGCGATTATTCGCTACAGCGGTTCGCCGATCGCGTACAGCTTTTCGGAAGCGGGGCAGACCAAGTCGGTCATGCTGATGGAGATCGAACCGGGCAGCGCACCGAAGCTGCAGGAGATCTATTTGTCCTGCGGACGTCCGTTGGTGGAATGGAACGCCAAGGAAGGTCTGGCGCAGGTCCAATCCTGGCTGGATGAAGGCCGCGATGCCGGCGCGTTTATCGACCTGCGCATCACGCTGACCGAAGCGATGGCGCTGGGCGAGATCCAGGCGCTGCGGCGGGCATGCGACGGGCTCGTGCATATTAGGCCCGTCTATCCGCAGCTGGAGCAGATCGATATGCCGGAAGAACGGGTACGGCTGCCGATGCACGAATTGTTCAAGACGTTCTATCGCCGGCAGACCGGCGGAGCGGAGCCGGACGACGCGCTGATCTCGCTCTTTATGGAATTGGCCGCCGACGAACGGGAACAGCCGGAAGGAGGCGAAGTCGAATGAAGCCGATTACGCTCCGATTGTCCGGTCTGCAAAGTTACCGCGAAGCGCAGGAGATCGATTTCACGGAACTGTGCGAAACGGGTTTGTTTGGCATTTTCGGTCCGACGGGCAGCGGCAAGTCGACCGTGCTCGACGCGATCACGCTCGCCATGTACGGCAAAATCGAACGGGCTTACGGCGGCACGCAGGGCATTATGAACCATTCGGAAGACACGCTGTACGTCGCGTTTACGTTCGAGCTGGAATCGGCCGCGGGCGTGCGGCGCTTCCGCGTGGAGCGCCGCTTCAAGCGGACCGGCGAAGTGTCGGTCAGCAATACGCTCAGCCGGTTCATCGAGGTCAAGCCGGAAGGCGACGAAGTGGTAGCCGACAAGCTGGCCGAAGTGACCAAAGCGGTCGAAGAACGAATCGGCCTCAAAATGGACGATTTCACCCGCGCGGTCGTGCTGCCGCAGGGCAAATTCGCGGAATTTCTGTCGCTCAAAGGCAGCGACCGCCGGCAGATGCTGCAGCGGCTGTTCCATTTGGAACAGTACGGCGACCGGCTGGTGCAGAAGTTGAGCAAGCGCACGCGCGAGACGGAGTCCGCGCTGCGCACGCTCGAAGCCGAGCAGCAGGGGCTCGGCCTCGCTTCGGCCGAAGCGGTCAAAGACGCGAAGGCGGCCCTGGACGCGGCCGGCCTGGCGGCCGAAGCCCGGCGCGCGGAGCTTGACGCGGCGGCCGAGGAACACGGCCGGCTGACGCGCGTACGCGAACGCGCGGGCGAGCGCCGCGAGACTGCGGCGGCGCTCGGGCAGCTGCAAGCGCGCGGCGAAGAGATCCGTGAGCTGCAGGCGCGCACGGAGCGGGCGCGCGCGTCGGCGGCGCTGCTGCCGGCGCTGGAACGTTTCCGGGCGGCATCGGCGCGCTCGGAACAGCTGGCCGCCGCCGCGGGGCGGCTTCAGGCCGCGCTGGGCGAAGCGCGCGGGCGGGCCGACCTGGCCGCGTCGGCCGAAAGCGCGGCGCGCGAAGGGCTGTCCGGCGAAGAGCCGACGCTGCTGCGCCGCATCGCCGAACTGGAACAGGCGCTGCAGCTTGAGCGCGAACTGGAGACGCTGCGCGAAGAGAGCCGGCGGCTCGAACGCGGCCGGACCGAAGCGGCGGCGCGCCTGGAACGGGCGCGTAGCGACGCCGACGAGCTGCGGCGCAAGCTCGACAAGGCCGCGCAGCTGCGCGGCGAACTGCAGGAGCAGCTCGTCGGCTGCGAAGTGCGCAGTTCCGACCGGACGGAACTTGAAGTCGCCGGCCGGCTGGCGGATTCGATCGCCGGGCTCGAAGCGCAGCTTCCGGACATTCGCCGCGACCTCGAAGAAGCGCGGCGCCAAGAGGCGGAAGCGGAAGCCGAACTGTCCGCCGGCCGCGAGCGGGAAGTTGCCTGCCGCGCCGATCTGCTCCGCGCGGCGGAGAACGCCGAGCGGCACGCCGCGTCGCTGGATGTGTTCGACAGGGAGATCGCCGCGCTGATCGAAGCGGCCGAAGAGCGGCAGTCGCTGCTCGAACAGGCGGACCGCGATTCCGCGCAGCGCCGCATGGCCGCCGAGCTGGCGCACGCCCTGACCGACGGCGAGCCCTGCCCGGTCTGCGGCGCGACCCATCATCCGCTGCCGGCGGACGAAGACGCTTCCGCCGCCTCGGCCGCGGCGGAACTCGAACCGCTGCGTGCCCTGCAGCTCCGGGCGCGCGAGCTGCGCCTCGCCGCCGCCCGCCTGCGGCAGGGCGGCGAAGGACTGGCCCGGCGCCTGCGCGAAGAACTGGCGCAGACCCCGGGCGGCTCCGCCTCCGGGCAGGGTCAGCCCTCTCCCGGCGTCGAAGCCGCACCCGCGCAAGCGCCCGATTCGGCGCCTGCCCCCGCAGCTTCGCCCGCATCCGCCCTCGCGGGCGATGCCGCTTCCGCGGCTTCGCCCGCGCCGGACCTTGCATCCGCGCCTGCTCCCGCGGCTTCGCCCGCGCCTGCCCTCGCGTCCTCGCCTACCCTCGCGCCTGGGACCGCCTCCGCGCCCGAGCCCGCCCCCGCAATCCGCCCCGCTTCCCCGCAGGCCTGCGCGGACGAACTGCTCCGCCTGCAGGAAGCGGCGGAACGCTTCGAGCGCGAATCCGCGCAGCTCGACAGCGCCGCGCGCGACAGCGAACGCGCTTTGGCCGCCGCTTCGCGCGCAGCCGAAGCGCCGCGCGTCAGGCTCGACGGCGCTGCGCGTCAGCGCGTGCGCGCCGAAGAACGCCTCGGCGAGCTGGAACGCCGCCTGGCGGAAGCGGAGCAGCAGTGGGCGGCTTCGTTCGCCGGACTGCGGCGGGAAGAACTGGAAGCCAGACGCGCGGATATTCGCGACCGGGACAGCCGGGCCGAAGAACTGAAGCGCCGGCTCGACAAGAGCGGTCCCGTTATCCGCGATATGGAAACGGCGCTGAAAGCGCACGAGCAATCCGCGGCCGAAGCGGAACGCGGCCTGGTGCTGTTCACGGCGCAGGCCGAAGGCCGGGCGGAACTGCTGGCCGAGAAAGAACGGCGCCTGCGCGAGACGTCCGGCGGCGATTCCGCGGCCGAGCTGCTGCGCCTGGCGTCGGAACGCCTGGAGAGCCTGCGCGAAGCGGCGGAGCGGACGCGGCTTGAACTTGAAGCGGCGCGCCGCACATGGCAGACCGCGGCGAACGATTCCGCCGCGGCGCAGCAGGCGGCATTATCGGCCGCCGAACATGCGTCCGCCGCCGAGCAGGGCTGGAACGAAGCGCTGGACGGCTCGCCGTTCGGCGCGGCGGAAGAAGCGGAAGCCGCTGTCATGCGCGGCGAAGAGATGCAGGAAGCGGAGCGCCTTGCCCGGACGCACCGGGAGCGGGAGAACGAACTTTCCGCCCGGCTGCGGGAGCTGGAGAAGCTGCTCGGCGGCGCCGACGTGTCGGAAGATCAATGGGCGGCCTGCGCCTTGCGGCTGGGCGAAGCCCGGCGGCAAGACGAAGAAGCGCTGTCCGCCAAAGCGCGGGCGCAGCGCGACCTCGAAGACGTCTCGGTCCGCAACGGGCGCTGGAACGAACTGGAGCAGGTGCGCCGCGTGACCGCCGCCGAGATGGAGCGGCTGTCGAAGCTGCAGGCCTGCTTCCGCGGCAACGCGTTCGTCGAATACGTGGCCGAAGAGCAGCTGATCCAGATCAGCCGCGCGGCGTCGAGCCGGCTGCGCTTTTTGACCAAGCAGCGTTATTCGCTGGAAGTCGATTCCGGCGGCGGATTCGTCGTATGCGACGACGCGAACGGCGGCGTGCGCCGTCCGGTCTCGACCTTGTCCGGCGGAGAGACGTTTTTGACTTCGCTGTCGCTCGCGCTGGCATTGTCGGCGCAGATCCAGTTGAGAGGCGAATATCCGCTGCAATTCTTTTTCCTGGACGAAGGATTCGGTACGCTCGATCCCGAGCTGCTCGACACGGTCATCACGTCGCTTGAGCATCTGCACAGCGACCGGCTGTCGGTCGGCGTTATCAGCCACGTGCAGGAGCTGCGGGCGCGCCTGCCGCGCCGCCTGATCGTGCAGCCGGCCGACCCTGCCGGAGCCGGCTCCAAAGTGCTGCTGGAGAAAATGTAGCCTGCGGAACGTGACGCAGATCACAGATACAGATTCACCGGGCTGTTACACTACAGTCAGCCGACATGCCATGGAAGTCCCCCGAAGCGCCAACTGTTCGAACGTCCCATACGTTCGCTCCGGCCGGCGCTTCAAGCAAACGAATCCCGCCGGGATTCGCGGGGGGCTTCTTTTTTTGTTTTTTGCGCGCATAATCGGTACAATAAACGGAGCCGAATGCCCAACCCCGTACCTATGAGGAGGAACACAGATGAGCGAGACGATTTTTACGAAAATTATTCAGGGCGATATTCCAAGCCGAAAAGCGTTCGAGAACGAACGGATCTACGCGTTCCACGATATTCAGCCCGCGGCTCCCGTTCACGTATTGATCGTACCGAAAAAGCCGATTCCGTCGCTGAACGATATTGCGGACGAAGATCTGGCCGTGATCGGAGAAATTCACCGCGTCGCCGTGCAGCTGGCCGAAGAGCTGGGCATCGCGGAGAGCGGATACCGCGTCATCAATAACTGCGGCCGCGACGGCGGCCAGACGGTGCCGCATCTGCATTTCCATCTGCTCGGAGGCGGCAAGCTCGGCGCGCTGACCGGAGCGTCGGACTCGCACGCTTGACTGATCGGCGCAGCCGGGCATCGTGAGGTGGGCCCGGTAAGCGGGAATGCGCCTGTTGGGGTCGCTTTTCCGCTCCGGCAGCATTTGTTTTGATGGCGCAAAGCGCGCGGCTTGGGCCTTCGGGGTTCAAAACCGCCTGCTTGCCGGCTGGATCGAAACAGACTTTTTTATAGGCATTGACACGGACTTTTGTTTTCGCCTATAATGAAAGTTGATTAACCGTGTTATGCTCTTGGACGGTCTGGTCGGAGGGAGGGGAAACTGGTGTCTGAAACTAAAGTTCGCAAAAACGAGACTATTGATGCTGCTCTTCGCCGCTTCAAACGCTCGATCGCAAAAGACGGCGTGCTGGCGGAAGTTAAAAAGCGCAAGCATTATGAGAAGCCTAGCGTAAAGCGCAAGAAGAAGTCTGAGGCTGCTCGCAAAAGAAAGTTCTAAGTAGTGTTTAACCCGGTCGCTTTTTTTGGCGATTCGAATAACACGTCTTGGTAGGAGGATTTATTGTTAAATGAATCTTAGCGAACGATTAAACGAAGATATGAAGCAAGCCATGCGGAGTAAGGATAAATTCAAACTCTCGACCATACGAATGATTCGCGCGACGATCAAGAACCAAGAGATCGATTTGAAGCGGACTTTGGATGACGCAGAAGTGCTTGAAATTCTGAGTCGTGAGATCAAACAGCGCAAAGATGCCCTCCATGAATTTGAAAAAGCAGGTCGTGACGATTTGGCCGAGACTGTCAAAGCCGAGATCGTTATTGTTGCTGACTATCTTCCTACCCAGCTTAGCGAAGAGGAAGTGAAAGCCATTGTACAACAGACCATCCAAGAAACCGGCGCTTCTTCCAAAGCCGATATGGGAAAAGTCATGGCCGCTTTGATGCCGAAAGTCAAAGGCCGTGCCGATGGGAAGTTGGTTAATCAAGCGGTTCAGCAGGGCCTGCAATAAACGAGCGAAACGAACACCCTTCCGGGTTTCCGGAAGGGTGTTTTTGTTGTTTTTTTAGTAAAACGGGATTTTTTTGGAACCTCGCGGCCGAAAGCACGTATACAATACTGAGAAACTGTTGTTTCGTCAAGCCTAAACAGAGGGAAATGAAGAGTAACAAGTTGTTTCGTAAGCGCCTCACATTTTAGAGAAGGAGGGGAAATCGATGCATACACAAGCACGGTCCAAATGGTGGGTAGGATTCGCCGCGGCGCTGTGGGGTGCCGTCTGGCTGATCGGGATTCCGTTGATCGTCTGCACCTCGTTCGTGTCTACGGCTTCTGCGGCCGGTACGGCCGTTTCGTCGCAGGGCGCCGAGCAGGCCGGGTTTTTGTCGGATCTTTCAGGATTTCTGACAGAGCCCGTCATGCTGACGCTGCTGCTGTTTATCGGACTTGCCGGCGTAGTGATCGAACTGCTCGTGCCGGGACTCATTTTTCCGGGAGTGCTCGGGGTCAGCGCGTTCATCCTGTATTTTTTCTCCAGCACGTTCCAGGGTTTGGCCGATCCTTACGTTTGGCTGCTGTTCGCAGCGGGAATCGTTTTGATGGCACTCGAAATCGTTCTGCCGAGTTTCGGGATACTGGGCCTGCTCGGAGCGGGCTCGCTTATAGGGGGAGTGGTTATGGCAGCATGGGCAACCGGACACGCTTTGCAGACGCTCGGAATCGCTTTCGTATTGGCCGCGGCGGCTGTAGGCATCGTCGTATTCGTGTTCAAGGAGCGGGGCATTTGGAATCGCTTCATTCTTAAAGACAGTTTGACGTCCGAAGCCGGTTACAATTCCGCGGTCACGCGGTTCGAACTGGTCGGACGCGACGCCGTTACCCTGACGCCTCTGCGTCCGTCGGGCACCGTCCTGATCGAAGGCGAACGTCTCGACGTCGTTAGCGACGGCGCTTTTATCGAACGCGACAAAGCGGTCGTCATCGTCAAAACGGAAGGCGGCCGTATCGTCGTTCAGGAGAAATGGCACAGCGGGCTGGGACCGATCGAACCGATCTGATCTCCGTCCAGCCAGCAAGACGCGCACTCACGCAACAGTTCACGCAACAGAACGACATAACGGAGTTTGAGGCCGCCGAACCGGAACCCATTTTCGCTTCGGCGCTGCGAACCCGAAACTTGGAGGGGTACTTATGGCAGATGCAGTTTGGATTACTCCGCTGCTCATCGTAGTGGTAGGCATTATTCTTTTGAGCATTTTCTTCAGCTTTTTCCCGGTCGCCCTGTGGATCTCGGCGCTCGCTTCCGGTCTGCGTATCAGCATCATTACGCTGGTCGCCATGCGTTTGCGGCGCGTAACGCCGTCCCGGATCGTCAATCCGATGATCAAGGCGCACAAAGCGGGCCTGACGCTGACCATCAATCAGCTTGAGAGTCACTATCTGGCCGGCGGTAACGTCGACCGCGTCGTCAATGCGCTGATCGCGGCGCATCGTGCCAATATTCCGCTCGAATTCGAACGGGCGGCCGCGATCGACTTGGCCGGCCGCGACGTGCTGCAGGCGGTACAGATGAGCGTTAACCCGCGCGTCATCGAGACGCCGAACGTTTCGGCCGTTGCGCGCAACGGTATCGAAGTGGTCGTTATTGCCCGCGTTACCGTACGTGCGAACATCGACCGCCTTGTCGGCGGCGCCGGCGAAGAAACGATCATCGCCCGTGTCGGCGAAGGCATCGTTACGACTGTAGGTTCCAGCGATACGCACAAGGAAGTGCTGGAGAATCCGGACAAAATCTCGCGCACGGTGCTTGAAAAAGGACTGGATGCCGGTACGGCGTTCGAAATCCTGTCGATCGATATCGCGGACGTGGACGTCGGCAAAAATATCGGCGCTTTCCTGCAAACCGAACAGGCGGAAGCCGACAAACGGATCGCCCAGGCCAAAGCCGAAGAACGCCGCGCCATGGCCGTAGCGGAAGAACAGGAAATGAACGCCCGCGTCGTCGAGATGAGAGCGAGAGTCGTCGAAGCCGAGTCGGAAGTGCCGATTGCTATGGCCGAAGCGCTTCGCAATGGCAAAATCGGCGTCATGGATTATCTGAACATCAAAAATCTCGAAGCCGATACGGAAATGAGAGGTTCGCTCGGCGGCATGAACGTGACGCATGTCGACAAGCAGGACCCGAACAAATAAGGCGACACAAGTAATCAGGCGGAACAGGAGGGGATATCGTGCCCCAATTCTTGGATTGGATCGTAAGCAATTTCTTCATCGTCATCATTATTATAGGTGCGCTGATGTCCGTGTTCGGCAAGAAGAAAAAGAATCCCAACGGAGGCGCCGAGCCGTTCGGCGGCCGCGGCGCTTCCGATCCGGGCAGGCAGGCAACGCGGCCCATGCAATATGAAGAAGAACAAGCCGGGCCGCGCCAGTCTCCGTTCGGCCGCGCTCCGGCTCCGAATCAGCAGAGAGCGGACGTTCGCGGCACCGACTCGGCTTCCCGCGAGAATAAGCGTCCCGAGAGAACGAATCTGGAAGAAGCTTCGCTTCAGATGCACCAGGAAATCGAAAAAAGGCTGCAAGCGGCCCGTTCGCAGCAGAAACGATCCGAAGGGGTCCCCAAGGCCGTACGCGAGATCGACCGCAAGTCGACCCGGGGCGGCGGCAGCCGTCCGCAGACCGCCGCTTCCTACCGGCAGGTAGGAGGCCGGGCCGCACCTGCAGAGACGCCGGTCGCCGCGGCGGACCTGTTCGTCAAACCGACGGCCGAAGATCTGCGCAAAGGGGTCATGTGGGCCGAGATCCTCGGCACGCCCCGTTCCAGAAAACCGTATCACTCCGGGCGCAGGTAATTCTGCGGAATCGCCGTTTCCCGACGGCGCAGCTGCCGGCCTTTTCCGTCCCCGACGAAAAAGGCCGGCTTTTTGCGTCCTGCGCGTCCCCGAACACGCTCCCAAAATCTTTTGCATGGGGCCTCTTAGAATGGTAAAGTTGAGAAATAAGGTTTGATCCGGCCGCTGCCGGATTCCGTCGGCCCGAAGCGGCAGGCGGAATCCGCGCGGCGCCCGGCAGTTCAAGATTCCGATAGGCGAACAAGGGCCCGGTTCCGCACAGGAAGCCGAGGCCTCCCATTATATCGATATTAAGGAGACTGAGAGCTTTTGACAGAACAGACGAGAAGTATCAAAATTCCGCTGCATAACGCGGGAGAAGGTTTGGCCCTGTTTGGTCCGCAGGACACGTATCTCAAGTTGATCGAACGGCAGTTCGGAGCACGGATCGACAGCCGCGAGGAAGAAATTGGCATATACGGACCCCAACAGGAAGCGGATCAACTGGAGCAGCTGTTCGACGTCCTGCTGCAGTTGGTTCGCAACGGCTACAACTTGACCGAACGGGATGTGCAGTACGCGCTTGATCTGGCCAAAGATTTCCGCGCCGATCAACTGCTCGACCTGTTCAAAGGCGAAATCGCCCTGACGTTCCGCGGCAAGCCGATTCGTCCCAAAACGATCGGCCAGAAGCATTACGTCACGACGATCAAGAAAAAAGACATCGTGTTCGGTATCGGTCCGGCCGGTACCGGCAAAACATATTTGGCGGTCGTCCTGGCCGTAACCGCGCTCAAGGAAGGTCTGGTCAAGCGTATCGTGCTGACGCGTCCGGCTGTCGAAGCGGGCGAGAGCCTCGGCTTCCTGCCGGGCGATCTGCAGGAGAAAGTCGATCCGTATCTGCGTCCGCTCTACGACGCGCTGTACGACGTCATGGGCACGGAGCAGGTAGCCAAAGCGCTGGAGCGCGGCCTGATCGAGATCGCGCCGCTCGCGTATATGCGCGGACGGACGCTCGACGATGCGTTCATCATTTTGGATGAAGCCCAGAACACGACGCCCGAGCAGATGAAGATGTTCCTGACGCGGATCGGATTCGGTTCCAAAATGGTCATCACGGGCGACGTCACGCAGATCGACCTGCCGCGCGGCAAAAAGTCTGGCCTGGTCGAAGCCCGGCTGATCCTGAACGAAATTTCCGATATCGGCTTTGTCACGTTTGCCCAGGAAGACGTCGTTCGTCACTCGATCGTACAGAAAATCATCGTGGCTTACGAAAAGGCAGCGGAAAGCATCGAATAAGAACCGATTCCCAAACGATAGCGCGTCTTTCATTTTGGAATAGGCTCAGGAGTCTAATACCGGAGGTTCTTCCACATGGCTTCAAAAGAAAAATGGAACAGAAAAACCGATCCCAAAATTTCCGGCTGGAAAAACAGTCGTCTCGTCAAGCTGGCTTTGTTCGCCCTGATCACGATCATGTTCTACGTCGGGCTTGCGCCCAAACTGCTGCCCGAAAAATACGATATCCAGGTCAACATGCCGAGCGACAAGGAAATTCTGGCTCCGGCGCAGATTCCGAACAGCAAAGCGACCCTGCAGGCGCAGGAAGAAGCTGCGGAGCGCGTGCAGCAGGTATACCGCATCGTGCCGCTTCGCAACGATACGCTGATCAATCAGCTGCTGGACCGGATCGATACGCTGAATCAGGACGACCAGCTGACGGAAGCGAACAAAATCGAGATTTACCGGGAAGAGCTGCCGCAAAAAGTCAATCAGTTCATGGCGAACAGCATTCGTGGCAGCGGCAGCAACGGAGCGTATTCGGCCGCGCTGCTGCGCGAAGTACAGACGCGGCTCGGCGAGCAGGAGTACGATATTCCCGAAGAAACGTTTTACAAGATCCCGGCGCTCACTTCGATCCAAATCCAGCAGATGAAGTCGGAAGCGACCGGAATCGTGTCCCGGCTCATGAGCGATCAGGTGGCGGATGCCCAGACGGCGCGCGCCCAGGTCGCGGAGTTCGTCAGCCGCAGCACGTTGACCGACCGCACTTCGCGCGAGGTCGTGCAGGAGCTGATCAAGCTCGCGATTACGCCGAACCGGTTCTATGACGAAGAAGCGACCAAGGAAGCGGCCGTGCAGGCCCGCGAGAATACCGAAACGGTATATATCGAGCAGGGCGACGTGCTGGTGCAGCGCGGCGAGACGATTACGCAGGACATGTACAATCTCCTCAAAGAGAACGACATGCTCAAGACGGAGATCAATTACTGGCCGCAGTTCGGCCTGCTGCTGCTGTCCGGCCTGCTCTCGCTCGGGATGTTCCTGTTCACGCGGCTCAGCGGCAACGAATTCAAATACAGCAATCCGCAGCTGCTCATGATCATCTTGATCTATTTCATCATGCTGATCGCCATGCATCTGACGGCGCTCGTGCAGAGCGATACGGCGCGGTACGTCGGTTATCTCGCGCCTGTCGCTATCGGCTGCACGCTCATTACGCTGCTGCTGAACAATCCGTTCGCTTATTTCAGCGCCGTCATTTTCTCGGTGCTCGCGAGCGTCGTACTGAATGCCGGACAGACGGGAAGCGACATTTTCGATTTCCATTTCGGCTTCTATACGCTTGTCGTCTCGTACGCGGCCATCTTCACCGTGCACCGGGCCAGCCAGCGGTCGACCCTGCTCAAAGCAGGCATCATGGTCAGTTTGTTCGGCGCGTTGGCGGTATTGGCGCTGTCGTTGATCGGAGATCCCGATCCGGACCGCAACACGATTCTGTATCCGGTCGCGTTCGCGTTGGCTTCGGGCCTGCTGACCGCCATTTTGGCGATCGGGCTTATGCCGTTCTTCGAAGTGACGTTCGGCATTTTGTCGGCGCTCAAGCTTGTGGAGCTGTCGAATCCGAACCATCCGCTGCTGCGCAAGCTGCTGATCGAGACGCCGGGCACGTACCATCACAGCGTCATGGTCGGCAACTTGTCCGAAGCTGCGGCGGAAGCGATCGGGGCCAACGGCCTGCTCTGCCGGGTCGGTTCGTATTATCACGATATCGGCAAGACCAAGCGTCCGAGCTATTTTATCGAAAATCAGAACAATATCGAAAATCCGCACGATTCCATCGATCCGAAGCTGAGCAAGTCGATCATCGTGGCCCATGCGCGCGACGGCGTCGAGATGCAGAAAGAGTACAAGCTGCCCAAGCGTATCCGCGATATCGCGGAGCAGCATCACGGTACGACGTTCCTCTATTTTTTCTATCAAAAAGCGCTGAAGCTTGCGGAAGAACGCGGCGTCGAGCCGGACTTCACGGAAGCGGAATTCCGTTATCCCGGACCGAAAGCCCAATCGAAAGAAGCGGCGGTCGTCGGGATCGCGGACAGCGTCGAAGCGGCGGTCCGCTCGCTGCACAAGCCGACGATCGACCAGGTGGAATCGATGATCGGCAAGATCATCAAAAGCCGGCTGGACGACCAGCAGTTCAACGAGTGCGACATTACGCTCAAAGAGCTGGACGTGGTGTCCAAGACGCTCAAGGAAGCCGTAATGGGAATTTTCCATTCGCGGATCGAATATCCCGAAGAGGTCAAGCCCAAGACAAAGGAGAACTGAAGCATGAGCCTGCAACTGGAATGGAGCAACGAACAAGACCAATACGAGATTAGCGAGACGCTGATCGGGCAGCTGCGCCTGCTGCTCGAAGCCGCCGGACAGACGGAAAACGTGACCGACGGCGAAGTGGCGCTGACTTTCGTGGACGACGAAGAAATCCACCGGCTGAACAAAGAGTTCCGTCATATCGACCGGCCGACCGACGTGTTATCGTTCGCGATGCGCGAATCGGCGGGCGAAGAGCCGGAGATCGTGTACGAGATCGAAGCGGACGAAGCGGCGGAGCCGGCACTTGAGGAAATGCTGGGAGACATCATTATTTCCGTGCCGCGCGCCATCGCGCAGAGCGAAGATTACGGACATTCGGTCGAGCGGGAGCTCGGCTTTCTGTTCGTGCACGGATTCCTGCATCTGCTCGGCTACGACCATCAGACCCCGGAAGACGAAGCGGAGATGATGGCCAAGCAGGAAGCGGCTCTGCAAAAAATCGGGCTGACGCGCTGATGGACAAGCGGCGCACCTGGGGAGACGTATTTCGGAATGCCTGGGACGGCGTCCGGGCAACGGCTTCGACGGAACGAAACTTCAAGGTGCATCTGGCGCTGTGCGCGGCGGTGCTGCTTCTGGGTGCGCTGCTGCGGGTCCCCCGGCTCGACTGGGGACTGTTGTGCCTGGCGATCGGACTCGTGCTGTCCGCCGAATTGATGAACACGGCGGTGGAAGCTGCGGTCAACCTGACCGTGGGCGAACGGCTGCATCCGCTGGCCAAAAAAGCGAAAGATGCCGCCGCGGGAGCGGTGCTGGCTTCCGCGGTTTTCGCCGCCGTGATCGGCCTTATCGTGTTTGCGCCTCCGCTGCTGCGCTTGGCGCAAGACTGGGGCTGGCTGTAACGGGCGGACGGATGTACAATAGAATGCACCCGACAAGAAGCGGATACGGAGAGGGGAAACAGGTCGAATGGATGCAGCGGTACTGATTCAGGAAGCGATCAAAGCGCGGGCGCAGGCTTACGTGCCTTACTCGGGCTTCAAAGTGGGAGCGGCTCTGCTGGACGAGCACGGACAGGTGCACCACGGCTGCAATATCGAAAACGCGGCGTACGGGCCGTCCAACTGCGCCGAGCGCACGGCGCTGTTCCGCGCGGTGGCGGACGGCCATCGTCCGGGCAGCTTCAAGATGCTGGCCGTCGTCGGCGACACGGAAGGCCCGATCGCGCCGTGCGGCGTATGCCGGCAGGTGTTGGTGGAATTGTGCAAACCGGATATGCCGGTCATGCTGAGCAATATGAAGGGGGACATTCGCGAGACGACGATCGGGGAACTGCTCCCGGACGCGTTCGGTCCCTGGGATCTGGATAAGGCGTAAGGCAAGAGCAAGTGGCAAAAATGGAAAAAACGCATCAGACATCAAGAGGAGGAATAGAATGGAGAGCAAAAAAGGCTTCAAGTCCGGGTTCGTCGCTATCGTCGGCCGCCCGAACGTCGGCAAGTCGACGCTGATGAACCAGATTATCGGGCAAAAGATCGCGATCATGTCCGACAAACCGCAGACGACACGGAACAAGATTCACGGGGTATACACGGGGGAAGGCAAACAGATCGTGTTCCTCGATACGCCGGGCATTCACAAACGTCAATCGAAGCTGGGCGATTTCATGAACAACACGGCGCTGAACACGCTGGGCGAGGTGGAAGCGGCCATGTTCCTCGTCGACGCTTCGGAAGGCATCGGCGGCGGCGACCGCTACATTATCGAACAGCTCGGCAAGATCAAGACGCCGGTGTTCCTGATTATGAACAAGATCGACCTGATCGAACCGGAAGCGCTGCTGCCGCTGATCGAGACGTACCGCAAACTGTACGAGTTCGCGGAAGTGATTCCGATCTCCGCCAAGTTCGGCAATAACGTGAACACGCTGATGGAACAGCTGGGCAAATATTTGCCGGAAGGCCCGCAGTATTATCCGGCCGACCAAATCACCGACCATCCGGAACAGTTCGTGATCGCCGAACTGATCCGCGAGAAGATTTTGCAGATGACGCGCGAAGAAGTGCCGCACTCGATCGCCGTCACGATCGAAGACATGAAAGTGCAGGACAACGGTATCGTCTACGTGGGTGCGGTCATTTTCGTGGAACGCGATTCGCAGAAGGGCATTGTCATCGGCAAGCAGGGCGCCATGCTCAAGGAAGTCGGCAAGCGGGCGCGTCAGGATATCGAGAACCTGCTCGGCTCCAAGATTTTCCTGGAGCTGTGGGTCAAGGTGAAAAAGGACTGGCGCAACCAGGATCGCGTGCTGCGCGACCTCGGCTTCCACCGGGACGCCTAGGATGCTGTACCGTCTCGAAGGAATCGTGATTCGGGCGATGGATTACGGCGAAACGAACAAAATCATTACGCTCTGCACCCAGACGCACGGCAAAATGGGCGTGATGGTGCGCGGAGCGAAAAAGCTCAAAAGCCGGCACGGTTCGCTGACCCAGCCGTTCACGTACGGCATATTCAGCTTTTTCCGCGGCGGAAGCGGGCTGGGAACGCTGAACGACGCGGAAATCTACGAGTCGAACCACAAGCTGCGCGAAGATCTGGTGCTTGCCGCGCACGGCGCCTATGCCTGCGAGCTGATCGACCGGGCGCTGCAGGACGAAGATACCGGCAGTTTTTGGTTCGAGCAGCTGCAGGCTTTTCTGACCGGCATGCGGGAAGGCAAAGATCCCGAAGTGATGATGCGCTTGTTCGAAATGAAGATGCTGCAGGCGTCCGGCTACGGACCCGAACTCGACATTTGTTCGGCCAGCCGGCGTCCGGTCGAAGGCGATGCGCTGATCAGCCCGCGTCTTGGCGGCGTGCTCAGCGTGCCTTTTCGCGCGGCCGATCCGTACGCGGTTCCGGTGTCGGCCCGCACGCTGTCGCTGCTGCGCGTATTCGCGCGGCTCGACCTGCGCCGCCTCGGCAACGTGGACGTCAAGCCGGAGACCAAAGCCGAACTGAAGATCGTCATGGAAGCGCTGATGCGCGAACATATCGGCATCAACTTGAAATCCAAGCGGTTTCTGGATCAGCTGGATCAGTACGGCTTTGACAAATAACCGTTCGGGTTTTACAATAAAGGTAGATTGCTGAAAGTTTCGCAGCAGCGTTGAACGGAAAATGCGCGGATGATTTACGAGGCCCAACACCAGCGAACCGGGAACAGTGCAAGCCCGGGAGGCCCTATTCCGCGTTTATCGGCATTTCCGGGAGCGTGCGACACGGGAAGCGTACGGAAAAGAGGAATGCGCATCGCGTCCGCTGGCGGACGCCGCGTATTCAAGTAGGGTGGAACCGCGGGAGCAAGGACGTTGGACGGGCTGTATTCGGATCTGCCGAATGCCTCATCCGCTTAACGGACCCGAACCCGGGAACGGCGCATGCAGCGGTATGATGTCGTTTCCGGGTCCGAAACTCTCGTCCCTACGTCTGTCGAATCAGGCGTAAGGACGGGAGTTTTTTGTGTACAGTCAGATAGGTGCCCAAGTTCCTTGTCCGGTCTGCCGATCCATTTTGCAAAGGGGTGTTTGTATGAATTTTCAGAACATGATCCTGACGCTTCAGAAGTTCTGGGCGGATCAGGGATGCATTAACGCGCAGCCGTACGATACGGAAAAAGGCGCGGGCACGATGAATCCGATGACGTATTTGCGTTCCCTCGGTCCCGAGCCGTGGAAAGTCGCTTACGTCGAGCCTTCGCGCCGTCCGTCGGATGGACGCTACGGCGAGAACCCGAACCGGTTGTACCAGCATCACCAGTTCCAGGTCATCATCAAGCCTTCGCCGGACAATATTCAGGAATTGTATCTGGACAGCCTCAAAGCGCTCGGCGTCGATCCGCTCGTGCACGATATCCGGTTCGTCGAAGACAACTGGGAGAACCCGACGCTCGGCTGTGCGGGCCTCGGCTGGGAAGTCTGGCTGGACGGCATGGAAATTACGCAGTTCACTTATTTCCAGCAGGTCGGCGGTCTGGAGACCCATCCGGTTGCGGTCGAGATCACGTACGGCATGGAGCGCCTCGCTTCCTATATCCAGGACAAAGAGAATGTGTTCGATCTGGAATACGTGGAAGGCATGACTTATGGCGACGTCTACCGCCAGGCGGAATACGAGCATTCCAAATACACGTTCGAGCTGTCCGACGCCAAGATGCTGTTCACGCTGTTCAACATGTACGAGCAGGAAGCGGCGCGTGCGGCCGAGGCGAACCTCGTGTTCCCGGCTTACGATTACGTGTTGAAATGTTCGCATACGTTCAACCTGCTCGACGCCCGCGGCGCGATCAGCGTGACGGAACGGACCGGCTACATTACGAGAGTGCGCAATCTGGCCCGTAAAGTGGCGGCTTCCTACGTGGAGGAGCGCGAGAAGCTCGGCTTCCCGTTGATCAAGAAAGGAGGGGAAGCGTAATGGCAAAAGATCTGCTGCTCGAAATCGGGCTTGAAGAAGTACCCGCCCGCTTCCTGCGCGCGGCGATGAACCAGCTGCGCGAGAAAACGGAAAAATGGCTGGACGCTTCGCGTCTGGGCTACGATACGGTAGAAGCGTACGCGACTCCGCGCCGCCTGGCCGTATTGGCGCGCGGCGTTGCGGAGAAGCAGGAAGACGTCAGCGAAGAAGTCAAAGGCCCTTCCCGCAAAATCGCGCAGGACGCAAACGGCGAATGGACCAAAGCCGCTCTGGGCTTTGCCCGCAGCCAGGGCGTGGAAGCGAGCGACTTCACGTTCAAGGAACTGGCCGGCGTGGAATATATCTACGCGACCAAAAGCCTGAACGGACAGGAAGCGTCCGCGCTGCTGCCGGAAGGACTCAAAAGCCTCATCTCGTCGATGAGTTTCCCGAAAAACATGCGCTGGAGCACGTACGATTTCAAATTCGTCCGTCCGATCCGCTGGATGGTCGCGCTGTTCGGCGAAGAAGTCGTGCCGTTCGACATTACCGATGTGCACACGGGCCGCGTTACGCGCGGACACCGGTTCCTCGGCGGCGAGACTTCGATCGAGCGGGCTTCGGATTACGTCGAAGCGCTGCGCGCGCAGCATGTCATCGCGAACGTGGAAGAGCGGCAGGCGCTGATTCTTAAGCAGATTCGCGACCTGGCCGAAGAACGCAACTGGAATATCGCGATCAAGGACGACCTGCTGGAAGAAGTGGTGTTCCTCGTCGAGACGCCGACCGCTTTGTTCGGTACGTTCGAGGAATCGTTCCTGAACATTCCGCAGGACGTGCTCATCACGTCGATGCGCGAACACCAGCGGTACTTCCCGGTTCTGGACGCCGAAGGCAAGCTGCTGCCGTTCTTCGTAACCGTGCGCAACGGCGATGCCAAGTCGCTCGACGTGATCGCCAAAGGCAACGAGAAAGTGCTGCGGGCCCGTCTGTCGGACGCCAAGTTCTTCTATGAAGAAGACCAGAAGCTGCCGATCGCGGACGCGCTGTCGAAGCTTGAGAACGTCGTGTTCCACGAAGAGCTCGGCAGCACCGGCGACAAAGTGCGCCGTATTCGCCAAACGGCCGACCGCATCGCGGAACTGCTCAACCTGGACAGCGAAGACAAGCAGGACGTCAGCCGCGCCGCCGACATCTGCAAGTTCGACCTCGTAACCCAGATGGTGTACGAGTTCCCCGAACTGCAGGGCGTCATGGGCGAAGACTACGCGCGCAAAGCCCGCGAGAAAGAATCCGTCGCGCGCGCCGTGTTCGAACATTACCAGCCGCGTTTCGCCGGCGAATCCGTGCCGGCTTCCATCGTCGGCTCGGCGGTCAGCCTGGCCGACAAACTGGACGCCATCGTCGGATTTTTCGGCATTGGCATCATTCCGACCGGTTCGCAGGACCCTTATGCGCTGCGCCGCCAGGCGGCGGGCATCGTGCAGATCCTGCTCGACCACAAGCTCGACCTGACGCTCGACCAGCTGTTCGACGTGTCGATCTCGGTGCATGAGCAGGCCGGCAACCTGAAGCGGACGGCGGATGAAGTGCGCAGCGACCTGCGCGACTTCTTCGAGCTTCGCGTCAAAAAACTGCTGTCGGAGACGCTGCGTTACGACGTCGTCGACGCGGTCATCGCGGCCGGCTTCGGCGACGTTCCGGCCGTCGTGGCCCGGGGCAAAGCGCTGATGAACGGTATCTCCGGCGAAGGCGATTTCAAGATCACCGTGGAGTCGTTCACGCGTACCGGCAATCTGGCATCCAAATCGGACGGCAGCAGCGTGCAGCCGGAGTTGTTCGAAGGCGAACCGGAGCAGGAATTGTTCCGCGCGTGGCAGGAGCTTCAGCAGCAGCGGGCGTCCTGGGCAAACGGCGAACGCGGCGCCGCCGAAGCGGAACTGGGCGCGCTGGCGGGGCTCAAGCAGCCGATTACAACGTTCTTCGACCGGGTAATGGTAATGGCAGAGGACGAAAAGGTACGCGCCAACCGTCTGGCCCTGCTTGCCGCGATCGATGCGGATCTCAAGCGCTTCGCCGATTTCGGCAAGTTGGTCTGGCAGTAAGACGCGCGGCCGCGCAAGCAGCTGAATAAGGAATCGATACGGAATCTTCCCCGTACAGAGAAGCAGGATCCGGCACGCCAGAGCGGCGCCGGCGCATTGTGTGCTCTGGCGGGGGAATTCCGTTTTTCGCATAGGGGCAGGCGGCGGTCTTCAAGCGGCCGCGGCGCGCCTTCGCGAAAAGGGGGAAGAAGATGGAAGCGGAAGGACTGCGGATTTTGGTCGATGCCGATGCGTGCCCGGTCAAGGAAGAGATCAAGCAGGCCGCAAGATTGACCGGCGTGCCGGTCGTCATGGTGTCCTCGTACGACCATGTGCTGCGCGAATCCGACAACGTGCGGGTCGTGCGGGTGGACCCCGGCAAGGAAAGTGCGGATCTGTATATCGTCAATCATCTGCGCGCCGGCGATCTGGTCATTACGCAGGATTACGGGCTGGCCGCGCTGGTGTTGGCCAAACGGGCTTACGCCCTGTCGGAGCGCGGCCTCGTGTACGACGCGGACAATATCGAACTTTTGCTGGATCGCCGGCATATTAGCGCCAAAGTTCGCCGCGGCGGCGGAAGAACCAAAGGTCCCAAAAAATTCACGTCGGAAGACCGAAGCGCTTTTTCGGAAAAATGTTTAAAACTTTTACATGATTTGCAGGAGAAGGCTTAATTATAGCGAATATTATTTTCATTAGAAGGTGGTTACTATGAGTACGGAATACGGAAATATTCCGGAGGAAACGATCGATGCGGTGCTCACGCAGCACGATATCGTCGAGACGGTGGGCAGACACGTTCATCTGACCAAGCAGGGCAAGTACATGAAAGGCCTGTGCCCGTTCCATTCCGAAAAGACCCCTTCTTTTACGGTGACGCCGGATCGCCAAATCTTCTATTGCTACGGCTGCGGCATGGGGGGCAACGCCATCAAGTTCAGGATGGAAATCGAAGGACTTTCTTTCCCCGAAGCCGTGAAGATTATGGCCGAAGAGTCGCATATCCCTTTCCAGAATACGAGCGGAAAGCCGGAGTCGCCTCAAGACCGAGAAACCGGACGTCTCCTTCAAGCTTACGAATGGAGCGAGAAATTTTATCATTTTCTGTTGAAAAACACGGAGCACGGGCTGCCCGCGCTGGAATATTTGCGCGGCCGCGGCATTAACGACAAGCTGATCGAACAATTCCGGATCGGATTCGCGCCGGACCGCTGGGACACGCTGGTCCAGTTTCTGGACAAACGGTCGTTCGACCTGGCGGAGATGGAAAAAGGCGGATTGATCTCGGCCCGCCAGAGCGGCGACGGTTACGTCGACCGCTTCCGCAGCCGGATCATTTTCCCTATCGCGAACCGCAGCGGCAAAACGATTGCCTTTGCCGGCCGGATTCTGGGCGAAGGTCAGCCGAAATACTTGAATTCGCCCGAAAGCCGGTTGTTCAACAAAAGCCGGGTGCTGTACAATTTCGACCAAGCGCGCAGCGCGATCCGCAAGCAGCGGCAGGCCGTCCTGTTCGAAGGCTACGGCGACGTCATCGCGGCGTGGGAAGCCGGCGTCCAGAACGGCGTCGCCACGATGGGCACGTCGCTTACCGAACAGCACGCCGCCATGATCAAGACGACGGCGGACGAAGTGCTCGTCTGTTACGACGGCGACAATGCCGGCCAGAACGCCGCGCTCAAAAGCATTCCAATTCTGGAGCAGGCCGGCTTGCAGGTCAAGGTGGCGATGCTGCCGCCCGGCCTCGACCCGGACGATTATATCCGGTCGAACGGCGGCGAACGCTTCGTACGCCAGATCGTGGAAGACGCGGCGTCGACAACGAAGTTCCGGTTGTCCAATCTGAAGCGGGGCTACAAGCTCGCCGAAGAAAGCGGCCGGCTCGACTATGCCAAAGCGGCACTGCCGATCATCGCGGCGCTGCATTCCCCGACCGAACGCGAAGTGTATCTGCGCGACCTGTCTTCGGAAGTCGACATCTCGTTCGACAGCCTGAAGCAGGATTCGAACCTGATCCGCCAGGAACAGAGCCGGCCGGCGCCGGGTCAGGAAGATCCGGGACCGGCCTACTCCGGGCCCCAGCAGGGCGGCCGGGGCGGCGGGCAGGGTCAGTACGGCGGCCAAGGACGCAAGCGGAGCGATTACAACAACAAAAGCGATTACGGCAACAAGGGAGGCTACGGCAAAAAAAGCGGCTTCGGCGGCGGCAATTACGCCAATGCCGAAGAAGACTTTTTCCCGCAGCAGCGCAGGTCGCGTCCCGACCGCAATCTGCTGCCGGGCCATCAGGCGGCCGAACGCCGTCTCCTGTTCCTCATGCTGCAGGACCGCCAGGCGGCCGATTACGTCGCGGCCCGCCTCGGCGAAGAGTTCAACACACCCGAATATGCGGCAATCGCCGCCTATCTGTATGCTTTTTACGCGCAGGACCGCGAGCCCGACAGCAGCCGCTTTATCTCGTCGCTGCAGGACGAGAAGCTGGAGAAAGCCGTCAGCTCGATCGTCATGATCGAAGGGCCGCGGGAGTGGAACGAGCAGGTACTCGACGACTGCATCCGGGAAGTGCGCAAGTTCCCCCGGCTGCGCGGCATCGAAAGCAAGCGCGAAGAGATGATCCGTGCCGAAAAAGACGGGGATTTCCTGCTCGCCGCTCAAATCGCAAGTGAAATCATAGCCCTGGAGCGTCAGTAACGAACGAGTTTCCGGTTCGAAGTCCGGGGAGGAGGGAGTCTAGAATGGCGAACGAGCAACATACGGAATTGGAAGGCGAACAGACCCTTGAACAGGTGAAAGAACAATTGATCGAACTCGGCAAAAAAAGATCCCATCTCAGTTACAAGGAGATTGCGGAGAAACTGTCGCCGTTCGATCAGGACCCCGAGCAGATCGAAGAGTTTTACGAGCAGCTCGGCGACCAGGGTATCGAAGTGAGCGACGAAACGGACGAGGAAGAAGAACAGGCACGGCCGCGCGAACGGGAGGGCAGCGAGGAATTCGAATTCAACGATGACCTGGCGCTGCCTCCGGGTATCAAGATCAACGATCCGGTGCGCATGTACCTCAAAGAAATCGGCCGCGTTCCGCTGCTGTCCGCCGACGACGAAGTCCAGTTGGCGAAGCGGATCATGGAAGGCGACGACGAAGCCAAGCGCCGACTGGCGGAAGCTAATCTTCGGCTTGTCGTCAGCATCGCCAAACGCTACGTCGGCCGCGGCATGCTGTTCCTGGACCTGATCCAGGAAGGCAACATGGGTCTGATCAAAGCGGTAGAAAAGTTCGATTACAAAAAAGGGTTCAAATTCAGTACGTATGCCACCTGGTGGATTCGTCAGGCCATTACCCGCGCGATCGCCGACCAGGCGCGTACCATCCGGATTCCGGTGCATATGGTCGAGACGATCAACAAGCTGATTCGGGTCTCCCGCCAACTGCTGCAGGAATACGGACGCGAGCCGTCGCCCGAAGAAATCGCGGCGGAGATGGAACTCAGCGTCGAGAAAGTGCGCGAGATCATGAAGATCGCGCAGGAGCCGGTATCGCTGGAGACGCCGATCGGCGAAGAAGACGATTCGCACCTCGGCGACTTTATCGAAGACCAGGAAGCGTTGGCTCCGGCCGACGCCGCGGCTTACGAACTGCTCAAGGAGCAGCTCGAAGACGTGCTCGACACGCTGACCGACCGCGAGGAGAACGTGCTCCGGCTGCGTTTCGGCCTGGACGACGGACGTACGCGCACGCTCGAAGAAGTTGGCAAAGTGTTCGGTGTGACCCGCGAGCGGATACGCCAGATCGAAGCCAAAGCGCTGCGCAAACTTCGTCATCCGAGCCGCAGCAAGCGTCTCAAAGATTTCCTCGAATAGAACCGGATACGCACAGCCGAACGCCGGAGCGCCGCTCCGGCGTTTTTTTGCCTCAAAACCTGCCCGCACCCGTCGGATTCGTTTCGTTCACGATCAAAAGTCCCGGATGTTTATGCAAAGCGCCGGATAGGCGGGACGATTCTTTCCGGGTAGACTGGTCGTAGAAGAATGTTCGCGTCCGCTTGTCGACGGGGACAAGCCGGTTCGCGGCAGAAAAATGCGCGTCCGCTTAATCGCGGCGAAGCGACCTGCCGATATAGAAGAAGAGAACGGCTTCAGTCATGGAGGAGGAGCGCTTTTGGAACGGGAAAAAAAGAGAGTCATTATTATGGAGATCGAAAATTGGCGCAAAGGCAAACTTTTGCCCGAACATTACTGCGATTTTTTGTTAAACTTATATGACGACGAAGCGACGCAGACCCAGAAAAGCACTTTGTCGGTCACCGAACTGAAAAAGGGCAATTTCAAGCTGTGGGCGCTTTCGTTTATCAGCGTGGCGCTGATCTTCCTGATCGGGTTCTATTTCCCGATTCTGGATTGGCCGTTTCAGGCGGCCGCGATCGCGGCGCTTGTCTCGTTCTGCTACGGGCTCGGTACATACGCCAGGGGAAGAGCCTGGATGGGCGGCATGGGCGGGCAGATGCTGTACGCGATCGGCAGCATCGTGCTGCTCGGCCTCGGGGCGTGGATGATTCGGCTCAACGGCTGGCAGGAACCGATGGCCATGCTCGGATTGATCGCGGTATGCGCCGTCGTCTGGTTGGCGGTCGGGATGATCGTGCCGAGCGGACTGCTGCATTACTGCGGCTGGGGCGCGCTGATTCTGCTGTACGCCAAATTTTTCGGGCAGATGAATCCGGCGGCTTCCTGGCCGATGCTCCAACTGCTCTGGGTGCCGCTCAGCATGCTGCTGCTGTGGCTCAGCTGGCTCGCCCATCATAAAGCGAAACGCTTCGCTTCGATTTACTTCGCGGTCGGCATCACGCTCTGGTTTATGCCGGAGCTCGACGACCTGCTGCTGCGCCAGAATACGACGGACGGCATCATTTTGTACATCCTCGGCAAGCTGGCGCTGGCGTTCATCTTCTTATTTGTCTGGCGAAAAAAATGGATTGCGTGGGTGTCTGTATGAAATTATCGGAACGTTTGAACAAGATTTGCGGGTTGATCCCGCCCGGCAGCCGCCTGGCGGACATCGGCTCGGACCATGCGCTGCTGCCGACTTTTGCGGTGCGCGAAGGCCGCGTTCCTTCGGCGATCGCGGGCGAGGTCAATCGCGGCCCTTACGACGCCGCGTCGAAGCAGGTCGCGGAAGCGGGACTGCAGAGCCAGATCGAGGTGCGGCTCGGCGACGGTCTGGCCGCGATCGAAGCGGGCGAAGCGGACGTCATTACGATCGCCGGCATGGGCGGCGCGTTGATCGTCCGCATTTTGACCGAAGGCAAAGCCAAGCTTGCCGGCGTGCAGCGGTTGATTCTGCAGCCGAACGTCGGCGAAGATCTCGTGCGCCGCTGGCTGCTGCGGGAAGGCTGGCTGCTGACGGAGGAACATATCCTCGAAGAAGACGGCAAAATCTACGAAGTGCTGACCGGGGACCGCAGTCTCTCGGCGGTCGAGGACAACGCGCGCCTGTACGCGCCGACGACCGTGGGCGAGCCGCCGGTCCGGCTTGAAGCCGACCAGCTGCTTGATTTCGGCCCTTTTCTCGTGCGCGAAGCTTCGCCGGTGTTCCACCGGAAATGGCGGAGCGAGATCGCGAAGCTGGAAGGGGTCGCGGCATCGATGGGCCGCTCGGATAGCGAAGACGCACGCGGCAAAAAAGAATCGCTCGAACGCCGTATTCAACGGCTCAAGGAGGTGCTGGCATGTTTGCCAAAGGACAAACCGTTGTCCAACTGATGGAGAAGTTCGCGCCCAAAGCGCTGGCCGTGGAGAACGACAAAATCGGCCTGCAGCTCGGCACGCTGAACAAGGAAATTCCGAAAGTGCTCGTCGCGCTTGACGTGACGCCCGAAGTGGTGGACGAAGCGATTGCACTCGGCGCCAATCTGATCGTCGCGCATCACGCGATCATTTTCCGGCCGCTTGCGAACTTGCGCACCGATACGCCGATGGGCGCCCTGTACGAAAAATTGATCAAGCACGATATCGCCGTCTATATCAGCCATACAAATCTGGATGTGGCCGAAGGCGGCATGAACGACTGGATGGCGGATCTGGTCGGCATCGTCGAACCGAAGCCGCTCGAAGAACTGCAGCGCGAGCCGCTGTACAAGCTCGTCGTCCATGTGCCGTCAAGCCATCATCAGGGCGTGCTCGACGCGCTGCTATCGGCCGGCGCGGGCACGATCGGCGACTATTCGCACTGCAGCTTCAGCACGGCAGGCACGGGCACTTTTCTGCCGGGCGAAGGGACCCGTCCGTATCTGGGCAGCCCCGGCAAGCTGGAGCGGGCCGAAGAAATCCGGATCGAGACCGTGCTGCCGGAGAGTGTGCGCGCCAAAGCGATCCGGGGCATGTTGAAGGCGCACCCGTACGAAGAAGTGTCGTACGACCTGTACAAGCTTGAGCAGACGGGCCAAGCGTACGGCCTCGGCCGTATCGGCAAGCTGGCGCAGCCCAAGACGCTTGGCGAGCTGACGGAAGTCGTCAAGCAAGGCTTTGACGTGCCGGCGGCCCGCGTCGTCGGCGATGCGGAGCGCGTAATCAAAAAAGCGGCCGTGCTCGGCGGATCGGGCAGCCGCTATATTCATCATGCGCTCCGTCAGGGAGCCGACGTGCTGATCACCGGCGATATCGATTACCATACGGCGCACGACGCGCTGATGGCCGGACTTGCGATTATCGATCCCGGCCACAACTCGGAGAAAATCATGAAGCGCGAAGTGGCGAATATTTTGGGCAAAATGCTGCGCGAAAGCGGCAGCGAGACGACCGTCCACGCTTCCGAACCGAATACGGAACCGTTCCGTTTCGTGTAGGAAGAAGTTCATGTCAAGAAAAAAGGCTTGTCACCCGCGGGAATTCGCGGTATAATAAATGCCGTTGCTTAAGGAAAGTTTAACAGACAATCGCCGGTGCCGCGTAAGGCGGCACGGGAGGAAAGTCCGGGCTTCGCAGGGCAGGATGCTGGATAACGTCCAGTCAGCGCGAGCTGAAGGATTAGTGCCACAGAAATGGACCGCCGATGGCCGCTTTCGGGCGTGCACAGGTAAGGGTGGAACCGGAGTGTAAGAGACTCCGAGGGGCGCTGGTGACTTCGTCCCTGGTAAACCCCATCCGAAGCAAGACCTAATGAAACGCCGTTTCCGGCTTGCCGGAAGCAGCCCTTGCCCGGGGTGCGTTTAGGTTGGTCGCTTGAGCCGTACAGCAATGTGCGGCCTAGACAGATGATTGTCGCTCACAGCGGGAGGGTAGTTCCCGTCTGCACCGCAAAGTAGCACAGAACCCGGCTTACGGTAAGCTTTCCGCACTGCGCAACCTCAAATCTTGATCGCGCCCCAGGGACGGTCGGGAACCGAATGTTTTGCACGAACACTTCGATTTGGCGGCGTCCGTTTCCTTCTTGCGAAGGAAACGGACGCCGTTTTGCTTGGGCTTCGTTGTATCGACAGCCGGGTCCCGCCCCGTACGCGCGTTTTGAAATTGCGCTGCCGGTTAAGTAACGGGTACAGGGATCTTGCGGCGCGTTCTCTTGCAGCTTCCGAAGGCCCGCCTCGAATCCGATCTCTTTTCACGGCATCGACCGCTTATCACGATTGTTTATCGGCGGCGGGGCACAGGCCCTTTGCGGATGCTTTTACTTCAATTTTATGCTACGATGGACGGAGCAGGGACAGGGTTTGCAAGGAAGCCCGCTTCGCGCCTTCGCGCGATCAAATACCAAGGGGGAAACGCCGTTATGTCAGCGTCTAACGTACAGAAAATGTGTGAATCGACCAGGGATAAGTTGAAAGCCGCCATCGTGAGAATCGAAGACTTTTTGAATGAATACTCTCTGCCTCAGCTTGCCGAATCGCAGGAAGAGGAAGAAGTCGCCTATTACAAAGGTTTCTTGTCCGATCTTCGCCATCTGCTCGTATTCTCGGAAACGTCCTCCGAAAAAATCGGAGTGCTGCTGCGTCGGGCCAATTTCGACGTCAATTCCGCGGAAGATACGCTGTATAAGGTATACCACAACGTGATCAACAGCTTCTTTTACCCGAAAAACGAATGTTATGCCGAAGACGGCCGCTATGCTTACACCGGCCAGGAAGCGATTCGTTTCCGCAGACATATCGCGGCTCCGGCCCGCGAAGTCATTCTCGACGTGACCAAGACGTATGAAGAACTGCGTGACGATCTGGATTACTACGAGAGCGATTATTTGAGCCAGCGCCGCATGAGCGCTCCGCGTTCTTAACGACACCGAGATTCCGGATCAACGCTGGAAAGGGAGTGTAAGGATGATTATCGATCCGAGGACGGCCAAGCAGCTGATCGAGCTGCAGTGGATAGACAGTATGAATCTGGACAAATCTTCGCTCAAGAGCATGGAACAGGGCAAGATCGACTCTTCGGTCTTTGCCACGCTGCTGCAGCAGAAGATGGACCAGTCCGGCACCGCTTCGATATCGGCGCAGGAGCTGATGAAGACGCTCGACGCGATCGCGCTGCCGGCCAACCAGATGGGCAAGCTCAAGCCCGGCGCCATGTCGCTGGACAGCGCTTCGGACTCGTCTGGCGCCGCCGGCGCTTCGCTGGACCGTTCGGCCGCCAAGATCAGCATGCCGAACGTGTCCGAGCCGACCGTCAAATCCGGCACGCCGAACAGCAATGCGGCCCAATACGCGGACCTCGTGCAGGCGGCAAGTTCCAGGTTCGGCATTCCGCAGTCGTTGATCAACGGAATCATCGACGCGGAATCTTCCTTCAACCCGAACGCCCAATCGGGCGCGGGAGCCAAAGGATTGATGCAGCTCATGGACGGAACGGCCGCCGGATTGGGTGTCAAAAATTCGTTCGATCCCGAGCAGAACATCAACGGAGGCGCAAGCTATATCGCTTCGATGCTGCTTCGGTTCGACGGATCGCAGCGGTTGGCGCTTGCGGCTTACAATGCGGGGCCGGGCACGCTGCAGCGTCTGGGCATCCGGACCGAAAGCGATTTGAACGCCAAGTTCGACCAGCTTCCGCGAGAAACGCAAAATTATATCGGCAGGGTCGAAACGGCCCAGGCGAAATACATTTGAGCCGATTCGGCGCAGGCGAAGATCAAAAAGGAAAGCTCGACTTTCCCTTTTTGATCTTTTTGCCGTCCGAGGGAATCCGGCTCCGGCAAACGGCAAACGGCAATCTGCCTGCCACAGACCACAGAAAAGTCCCTCCAAGAAAACAATTCGCCTAAAAAACAAGTCCTATAAGAAAACGAAAGAAGGTTCCGGTGTATGCTTAATTTCGACCATGCGGCTTCGACGCCCGCCCATCCCGACGTCGTTGCGACCGTCGCCCAGGTGATGGAGGCGCATAGCGGCAATCCGTCGTCGATCCACCGCGCCGGTCAGGACGCGGCCCGGCTGCTCCGGCGCGCGCGCGAAGTGTGCGCGGCGGCACTCGGCGTAACGCCCGGGGAAGTGCTGTTCACTTCCGGAGCGACGGAAAGCAACAATCTGGCGATCAAGGGCACGATGCTCGGCCGCAGCGACGGCAGGAACCATATCGTGACGACCGCGATCGAGCATGCTTCCGTGTATGCCAGCTGCCGCCAGTTGGAAGATTTCGGCTTCGAAGTGGCGTACGTCCGGCCGGAAGCCGACGGAACCGTCTCGCCCCAA
This sequence comes from Saccharibacillus brassicae, assembly GCF_006542275.1. Classification (NCBI taxonomy): domain Bacteria; kingdom Bacillati; phylum Bacillota; class Bacilli; order Caryophanales; family Paenibacillaceae; genus Saccharibacillus; species Saccharibacillus brassicae. The sequence goes on along the minus strand of NZ_CP041217.1, from coordinate 733,680 downwards.
AGACTGCTGGAGGCGGTCAACGAACGGACGGCGCTCGTCAGCGTCATGCACGTGAACAACGAGACGGGCGCGGTGCAGCCGGTCGAAGAGATCGGCCGGCGGCTCAAATCTCTTCATCCGCGCGCGCTGCTGCATGTCGACGGGGTGCAGGGCTTCGGCCGTCTGCCGCTTGATCTTCAAGCCGCCGGGATCGACCTGTACAGCGTATCGGCGCACAAAAACGGCGGTCCCCGCGGCGTCGGCCTGCTCATGGTGCGCAGCGGCGTCAAGCTGCTGCCGCTGCTGTCGGGCGGCAGCCAGGAGAACGGCATGCGTGCCGGCACGGAGAACGTCGCTTCGATCGTGGGCGCGGCCAAAGCGTTTCGCCTCGCGGCGGAAGGGCAGGCGCAGCGCGCGGCGCGGCTGAACGCGCTGCGGGAGACGCTCGCGGCGGAAGTGCGGCGGCACGGGGCGCTGACGCTGACCGAGCCGGCGCAGGCCGCTCCGCATATCGTGCATTTTACGTTTCCGGGCTTGAAATCGCAGGTCATTCTGCATACGCTGGAAGAGCTTGGGGTGCTGGTGTCGGCGCAGTCCGCCTGCGCGGCGAAGACCGAGAAACCGAGCCGGGTCCTCGAAGCGATGGGCCGGGACCGTCCGCACGCGACGTCGGGCATCCGCTTGAGCCTCGGAGAAGAACATACGCAAGAACAGATCCGGCTGCTGTCGGAGGCGCTGGACAAGGCCGTGGGCCGGCTGGCGCCGTTTGAGGGGAGAAAACGATAACGAATGAAAAAATACGATTACCTGCTGCTGCGGTTCGGCGAAGTGACACTCAAAGGCCGCAACCGCGCACGATTCGAAAAAGCCGCGGTCGAACACGTCCGCGCCCTGCTGCGTCCGTACCCGGACGCGAAGATCCGCCGCGAGTTCGGACGCATCTACGTCGATCCGGGCAGCGAGAACGTCGAGACGCTCATTCCCGTGCTGCAAAACGTATTCGGCATGACGTCGATGAGTCCGGTCCGGGCCGTGCGGCCCGAACTGGAAGAGATCGCGCGCGCGGCCGGAGAACTCGTCGAAGCGATGGACATCACGCGGGAAACGAAGTTCAAGACGAACGTCCGCCGCGTGTGGAAAGACTTTCCGCATTCTTCGCAGGAGTCCAATCCGCTTATTGCCGCGCCGCTGCTCAAACGCTTTCCGCTGCTGAAAGTGGACGTCCGGGAACCGGAGCTTGAACTGCGGGTCGAGATTCGCGACAAAGCCGCTTACGTATTCGGCGAAGTCATTCCCGGCGCGGGCGGTTTCCCGCTCGGCACGAACGGCAAAGCGCTGCTGCTGCTGTCCGGCGGAATCGACAGCCCTGTCGCCGGCTGGTCTTCGCTGCGCCGGGGGCTGGAAGTCGAATGTATCCATTTCCACAGCTATCCGTTCACGAGCGAGCAGGCTAAGGAAAAAGTGGTGGATCTGGCGCAGGCGCTGGCCGAATATGCGGGCAAAGTGCGTCTGCACGTCGTGCCTTTTACCGAAATCCAGACGTCGTTCACGCAGATGGGGCAGGACAATCTGATGATCACGCTGATGCGGCGGGCGATGCTGCGGATCGCGACGATAGTCGCGGAGCGGGAAAAAGCGCTGGCGCTCATTACGGGCGAAAGTCTCGGCCAGGTGGCGAGCCAGACGCTGCCGAGCATGAACGTGATCGAGCGCGCGACCGAGCTGCCGATTTTGCGGCCGCTCGTCATGACGGACAAAGACGAGATCATTCGCCTGTCGCGTACAATCGGCACGTACGACATTTCCATTTTGCCGTATGAAGACTGCTGTACGCTGTTCGTGCCGAAATCGCCGACGACCAATCCGAATCTGCGCATCGTGAACAAGGTCGAAGCGATGACGCCGAATCTCGAACGGCTGATCGAAGAAGCGGCCGCGGGCACCGAGACGATCGAACTGTTCGCGGGCGGTTCCCGCCTCCGCGTCGAAGAGAACGCCGCCTCGGCCGCGATCAATCCGGACTGGTTCTGAGCGACGGCAAGAACAAGGCGGAATTTTGGCAATTATCTGAATAAAAGGCCGAACATGTCCGATAATAAAAAGGATGGGATGCTCGCTTGGCGGCGCATGCCAGGAAAACGCGAAAATTCCGCAAGAGGAGACTCGGAATGTCAAAAAACGATAAAAAGGCTGTCGGAATTTTTATTTTAACTGCCGGACTGATCATTCTCTTGGGACAATGGGGCGTATTCGCTTTTCTGGGCCGGGTCTTCTGGCCGCTCCTGATCCTGCTTCCCGGCGTGGGCCTGCATCTGGCTTTCGCCTCGCGCGCGCTTCCCGCCTGGGCGTTGATTCCCGGAGGGACGCTGACCGTGTACGGACTTGTATTCTCGCTGTGCAACACGTGGGGATTCGGGTTGATCGAAGTGCTGTGGCCGGCGTTCCTGCTCGGTCCGGGACTCGGGCTGTACGAATACGCGCTGCTCGGCCCGGTCCGGCCCAAAGGAATTTATTACGCTTCCCTCGGCTTGATCGTGCTGTCGCTCGTACTGTTCATTTTCAGCCTGCTCGGCCCGTTTTTTCTCTACGCTTTCTCGGTTTTGCTGATTTTGTCGGGAGCGTGGCTCGTGTTTTGGCCTGAAATTCAGCCCGCCGGACGCCGCGGCAAGCGCAGAATGTAAAAAGTCTTGAAATTTTATGAAAATCGTGTATAATCAAAGGGATCGAGGAGCGTCGGCGGTTTTGCCAGACGCTTCTTTTGTGAGAAGCCTAGGCCCGTATACACCGAGTACAAGTTTTTTAAACATTTTTAATAGAGAAGGGAACATTCCATTCATGCATTCAAGACAAGAAATTCGCAATATCGCGATTATCGCTCACGTCGACCATGGTAAAACCACGCTCGTTGACAAACTGCTTCAGCAATCCGGTATTTTCCGCGACCACGAGCATGTCCAAGAGCGCGCCATGGACTCCAACGATCTCGAAAGAGAACGCGGCATTACGATTCTGGCGAAAAATACGGCGATTCCTTATAAAGATTACCTGATCAACATCGTGGATACGCCAGGACACGCCGACTTCGGCGGCGAAGTGGAACGGATCATGAAGATGGTCGACGGCGTTCTGCTCGTCGTGGACGCTTACGAAGGCTGCATGCCGCAGACCCGTTTCGTATTGGGCAAAGCGCTCGCGCACAACCTGACTCCGATCGTCGTCGTTAACAAAATCGACCGTCCGGCTGCCCGTCCGTCGGAAGTCATCGACGAAGTGCTCGACCTGTTCATCGAACTGGGCGCGAACGATCAACAGCTCGAATTCCCTGTCGTGTACGCTTCCGCACTGAACGGCACGTCGAGCAAAAACGCCGATCAGCAGGACGACAACATGAAGGCGATGTACGACACGATTATCGAGAACATTCCGTCGCCGACGGAAAGCGTCGATGAGCCGCTGCAGTTCCTCGTTACGCTGATGGACTACAACGAATACCTCGGCCGGATCGCAATCGGTCGCGTTAACCGCGGCATTATCCGTCAAGGACAATCCGTTGCGGTCATGACGCGCGACGGCGGCATGAAGCAGGCACGCATCGAGAAGCTGTTCGGCTTCCAGGGACTGAAGCGGATCGAGACCGACCAAGCCGGCGCCGGCGACATCATCGCCATCGCAGGCATCAAGGACATCAACATCGGCGAGACGATCGCCGATCCGCAAAATCCGGAAGCTCTGCCGGTCCTCAAGATCGACGAGCCTACGCTGCAGATGACGTTCCTCGTCAACAACAGCCCGTTCGCGGGCCGCGAAGGCAAATGGGTCACTTCCCGCAAACTGCGCGACCGTCTGTTCTTCGAACTCGAGACCGACGTCAGCCTGCGCGTGGATGAGACCGACAGCCCAGATGCGTTCATCGTATCGGGACGCGGCGAGCTTCACCTCGGCATCCTGATCGAGAACATGCGCCGCGAAGGATACGAGCTTCAAGTATCCAAGCCGGAAGTTATCGTCAGAGAAGTCGACGGCAAGAAAATGGAGCCGATCGAACGTCTGCTGATCGACGTGCCGGAAGAAAGCACGGGCGCCGTCATGGAAAGCCTCGGCGCACGCAAAGCCGAAATGGTCAACATGATCAACAACGGCACGGGCCAGGTTCGCCTGGAGTTCCTGATCCCGGCTCGCGGCCTGATCGGATACCGCACGAACTTCCTGAGCTTGACGCGCGGATACGGCGTCATGAACCACGCGTTCGACAGCTACGGCCCGCTGATCGGCGGACAGGTTGGCGGACGTCACCAGGGCGTACTCGTCTCGACCGAGAACGGCAACGCGACATTGTACGGCATTCTCGGCGTCGAAGATCGCGGTACGCTGTTCGTTGAACCGGGTGCCGAAGTATACGAAGGCATGATCGTCGGCGAGAACACTCGCGACAACGACATCGTCGTTAACATCTGCCGTGAAAAGCAGCTGACCAACGTACGTTCCGCGACCAAAGACGATACGGTCAAAATGAAGACGCCTCGCCTGTTCTCGCTGGAGCAAGCGCTGGAGTACCTCAATGACGACGAGTATTGCGAAATCACGCCTAAAAACGTTCGGATGCGCAAAAAGATTCTGAACAAAGGCGAGCGCGAACGTTTCGAGAAACAACGCAAAGCGGCTCAAGCGAGCCTGTAAGCCATAGCACGACAAAAGCAAGCAATCGGTAACTTTTCCCGCCCCGCCTACGTCTGATTTACGAGACGACAGGCGGTTCGGCGAACAGGGTCCGCCGCCGGGGTGGCGTGCGGACCCTGTTTTCGTTTGTACGGAAAACGGCAGACGGTCTTGTGAAACGGCCGCCTGCGCGATTCGTGCGGATTGCACAAGAGAAGGAGCTGGATAGACATGAGCAGTACACAAGGAGGCGGCCTTCCGCCGCGTTCCAACGCAGCCCGCGGCGCCAAGCCCGCGGAAGCGCCGCCGGTCCGCCGCAGCGCCGGAGGTTCCGGCGGCAGCGGAGGTAACGGCGGCGGACGCCGGCCCGCAGGCCAAAAGAAAAAAAGCGGCGCCAAGCGCTTCTGGACGTTCTTCGTCATTTTCCTGATTCTGTTGATCGCCGCGGCCGGATTGTATTTCGCCTGGGTGTATCAGAAATCGCAGTCGATCGGCACGGGCGGCGAACCGGCCAAGCCCGCCGATACGCAGCCGATCGCGATGGCGCTGCTCGGCACCGATTTTCGGACGGAGACCGGTTCCCACCTCACCGACGTCGTGATGGTGGCGGCGCTGAATCCGAATACCGACACCGCGACCGTCGTATCGCTGCCCCGCGATACGCGGATCGAACTCGAAGGCTACAAAGTCCGCAAAGTCAACGCCTACTACCCCGCTTTCCTGGCGCAGGAAAAGAAGGGAGAAGGCGAAGCCAAAGAAGCGATGCAGCGGATGCTCGGCAAATATTTCGACATTCCGCTCGACTACGTGACGGTCGTCAACTTCGAGAGCCTGCGCGACATCGTCGACGCCCTCGGAGGCATCGAAGTCGACGTGACGATGGACATGTGCTACAAAGATACGGCGGACGGCACGAACATCGATCTTACAGCCGGCCTGCAGAAGCTGGACGGCAAAAGCGCGCTCGATTACGTGCGCTACCGCAAAACGAACTGCACGCCGCCGACGGCACCGTCGGACGACTTCAGCCGCAACCAGCGCCAGCAGCAGGTTATCGGCGCGATCATGGACAAGGTGCAGTCGTTCAACGCGCTGACCAAATCCGGTTCGTTGATCGACGCGGTAGCGCACAATACGGAGACCGATCTGGAGAACAAGCAGATTCTCAATCTGGTTAGAACGTATTGGGATATCCCCAAAGAGAATATCCGTTTCCCGAAAGTGTCCGGCACGTGGAACAGTCCGTTCGTGTACATTAACGACGGCGAGCTGTCCGCCGCCAAGCAGGCGCTCAAAGACGAGCTCGCCGGCAATCACCGCGCGGCCGCGGCCGAAGCTTCGCCTTGATTGAATGCTCTTTTGCCGGTGTGATATAATCGGATTAGCAACAGAAACGTTCTTGCGACTATTCCGATCAGATGCCGTATAGGAGGCCACGTCATGTCCGAAGCCGTTACGCAATTGACCGAGACCCTCTTCACGCAGCTGCAGGGCGAGACTTTCGCCTTGTTGGCCACCGTCGATGCCGAGACACAAGGTCCGACTTCAACGGCGATTTCCTGGGTTTATGCCGTCAATCCGGGCACGCTCCGGTTTGTGGTGGACCATCGTTCGCGCCTGGTCCGCAATATCCTGGCCAACCCGCAGGTGACCCTCACCGTGTTCGGGGGCGAGAAAGTGTACGCCGTCAACGGAACCGCGGTCGTCGCGCAGGACCCGCTGCAGGACGTACCGTTCAAAATGTGCTGTTTCGACGTCGAAGTCGAAGCGGTGCGCAACGCTCTTTTTTACGGAGCGCATCTGTCTTCGCCTCCCGTCTATACCCGTATGCTCGACCTGCGCGCCGCCGAAACGCTGGACGGACAGGTCATGAGCGCCATGAAAAAAGCCTAGCGGTTTTCCGCAGGCTTTTTTTCCTTTGGACGGCGATTGAAAGGGGGTGAGGCCCGGTTTTGGACGGCTCGTGTGAAGCGCACCGCGAATGAATCAGACTCGTGTTCCATTAAGCCTCGGGAGGGATTTCTCGTGAAAAAGCTTTTTGTTCTCGATACCAACGTTCTGCTGCATGATCCGCGCTCCATTTTTTCGTTCCAGGAACATGAAGTGGTGATTCCGGCTACGGTGCTGGAAGAAATCGATTCGAAAAAAAGGCTGGCCGACGAGATCGGACGCAATGCCCGAAGCGTATCGCGGGAATTGGACGCCCTGCGGGAACGGGGGCATCTGCATGACGGAGTCACGCTCGAATCGGGCGGCACACTCCGGGTTGAACTCAATCATCGCAGCTTCCAGAGCATGCAGGACAAGTTCGGCGAGATGACGAACGACAATCGCATCCTGGCCGTTGCGCTTAATTATCATAACGAACAACAAAATTTGCCCGACAGCGAAGCGCGGCCGGTGATCATGGTCAGCAAAGACGTGCTCGTTCGCGTCAAAGCCGACGTGCTCGGCGTGCTCGCGCAGGATTACATGACGGACCGGGCCGCCGATCCCGACTCGCTCTATGCCGGTTACGTGACGCTGCAGGTGCCGGAAGAGATCGTGGACCGTTTTTACCGCGACAAGTACGTGTTCGTCTCCGAAGTCGGTGGGGCGGCGGAGCGGCTCTACCCGAACGAGTTTGCGATTCTCAAAGACGAAGCCGGCGGCAAATCGGCGCTCGTGAAGCTGAATGCCGAAGCGAACCGGCTGGACCCGCTGTTTCAGGGACATGATCCGGTCTGGGGCATCGGAGCCCGCAACGCCCAGCAGCGCATGGCGCTCGAACTGCTGCTGTCGGACGATATTCCGCTCGTGACGATTACCGGCAAAGCGGGCACGGGCAAGACGCTGCTGGCGCTCGCCGCGGCCCTGATGAAAGTCGAAGACGAACGCAAGTACAAAAAGCTGCTCGTCGCGCGGCCGGTCGTGCCGATGGGCAAAGATATCGGCTACCTGCCCGGCGAGAAGGAAGAAAAGCTGCGTCCGTGGATGCAGCCGATCTACGATAACCTGGAGTTTTTGTTCGATACGAAAAGTGCGGGCGATATCGACAAGATTCTGATGGGACTCGGCAGTATTCAGGTCGAAGCGCTGACCTATATTCGCGGCCGCTCTATTCCTTCGCAGTTCATCATTATCGACGAAGCGCAGAATTTGTCCCGCCACGAAGTAAAAACGATCATCTCGCGCGCCGGGGAAGGCAGCAAGATGGTGCTCGTCGGCGACCCGGAACAGATCGACCATCCGTATCTGGACGCGGCAAGCAACGGGCTGACCTACGTCGTGGAACAATTCAAGACGCAGAAGTTGGCCGGCCATATCCATCTAGAAAAAGGGGAACGGTCGAAACTTGCGCAGCTGGCGGCGGATCTGCTGTAGAAGCCGCTTGGATAGGGAAGCTCGCCTAAATATAGAAAGAATCCGGTTTTGCTACCGGATTCTTTTTTTGGTTGGAAAAAGGATCGTTTGTTACAATAGGGAAATCAGGAAAAGGAGGGGACGGACTTTGAAGCGAAAAAATCATCTCGTGCTGTTCGGCGTACTGCTGCTTGCCCTGATCAATTTGTCGCCTTCTCTGCCCGAAACTTCCGATTCCGGCCCGCAGCCGCGTGCGGGCACCGGATCGGCAGCGCTTGGAGGCGGCCAGTCCGAACGGCCGCTGCGCGATATCGAAGTGTACACGATGATGGCTTCGGAAGAATTCGAAGCGCTCCAGTCGGTCAATGCGGAATACGAACGTCGTTCGGGAACGGTCGTTACGCTCGTGAACGTGGCGCCGGGACAGGCTTACAAAACGTACCGCGAAGCGTACGCGTCCGGACGGGAACCGGACGTCTTGATGCTCGACGGAGCGTGGGTGGCGGACTTCGCTTCCGCCGGCCGGCTGCTGCCCGCCGATCTGTACGAAGCGGGCGTGGCCGCCGCCGCGGATTCGCTGCCGCTGCCGGCGGCTTCGGTCGAATGGAACGGCTACCGCTGGGCCGTGCCGCTCGACCTCGATCCGTACGGGGCCGTCTGGGACCCGAAGCGGTTCGAGCAGACTTCCGGCGAGCTGCCGCAGACTGCCGCAGACTGGGAAGCGTGGGCTTCGCCGGCGGCCGGCGGCAAATCGTCGGCAGGCCGCGCCGCCGATCCCGCCTCGGCGCTCGGCCTGCCGTCCGGCGACGTTCGGGCTTTTGCGGCCTTGATCGCGCTGTGGACCGAACCGGATACCGAAGCGGCCGGATTGAAGCGTTCGCTGAACTTGGCCGGCACGCTGCGCGGTCGGACCTACCTGTCCGGAATGTCCGCCCAGGAAGGACGACCGGCCGCGACGCTGCGCGAAAAGGTCGACGCCCGCGAACTGGGGCTCGCGGTCGACCGACTGTCCAAACTTGGGGCCGAAGACTCGGAGACTTCCCGGCTTCGCCCGCTCGCTTTCGCCGCGCGTACAGCGGCGCTGCGCTGTTTCGGCATTACGGCCGACACGGAGCGCTCGCGCGAGGCTTCTCTCTGGATCTCGTATGTGACCGGCCGGGAAGCGCAGAGCGACTGGTACGTCTCCACGGGACATCTGCCCGTCCTGCGCGCAATCTACGACGAGCCGGGCAGCGCGCAGCTGGTACGCTGGCTGCCCGATCCGCAGGCCGGTCGTCCGGCGTCCGCGGCCGGCGCGGCAGCCGATCCCAAGACGGCCGCGGCCCGCGAAAGCCTGTGGAGCCGGTCGCTGGACCGGTTCTACCAGGGAGAGTTGAGCGTCGAAGGGTTTTCCGCTTCTTTGCGGCCTTAGAGTCTTGTGCCGCAGCCCGGTCCGTTTGCGGAAAATGCGCGCACCCAAAAACGCTCCGCCGCGAATCGGCAGAGCGTTTTTGCTTCGTTCACACGTCGCCGCTGCCGCCAAACAGGCGCAGAGACGTGAAATAACCTAGAGCGTCAGCTGGAGGCGGATGCGGAGCCGGCCTTGCTGCATCTCCACGTCGTTGACTTCGACGGGAGCGACCTGCTGGGGATAGAAGCCCAGATCGTACTTTTGCTCCAGCTCCCGGCGGGTGCTCTCCGGCAGTTCGAGACCGTTGAACACGAGCTTGTCGACATGGAACAGCACGGCGTTCTGCGGTTCGGTCTGAAGCGTGTACCGTCCTTCGATCCGCAGCGTCAGCCGATCGCGCCGGCCTTCCGCAATGACCCGCCCGTCTTCGAACGCAAACGAGAAGTTGTCAAAATCCGCGCTGCGCGAACGCAAAAAGCCGTTCAACTCCTGATCGGTCAGCTCGATCGTATAGCGGGTCCCGAGGCCCGACACTTTCAGTTTGCCGCTGCTCTGCAAAAAGTCGGGCAGTTCGGAGCTTGCGGAAGCCAGCTGCGAGAAATACTCGTCCACTTCGTACAGGCCGACATTGTTCCAGTACGCGTCCAATTCTTCGGCCAGGCGGTTGAGGCTGGCCGGATCGCCGCTTTCCAGCAGCCCGGAATCGATATCCTCCTGCAGCGAGCGCAGCCGGCGCTGCTGCTCTTCGATGCCGGTCTTGACCTGCTCCAGCCGCTCCGAGTTGGCGGCCAATGCGCCGCGCCGACTCTCCAGCGCGTCCGTATCTTCGCGGAAAGACAGCAGGGCGTCTTCGTTGTACCGCACGGCGATGCGGTAGTAACCGTACAGCCGGTTGAATTCCCCGAGCGATCTTGCGTTGAGCAGCGACAGAAGCATCGGGCGCCGGCTCTGCAAGTATTGGGCGCGTACGAGCGTCGCGGTGAGTTCGCGGTTGTCCGCGACGCGGCTCTCCAAAGCGTCGATCTCCAGGCCGAGCTGTCTGCGCTCAAGCGCGAGTTGTTCCTGTTCTTCCGCGATCCGCTCCACATCGCGCCGGAGCTCGCTTAGCGACAACGTATCCTGCAGCAGCTCGCGCTGCTCGGGCGTCCAGTCCCCGCCGAACGATTCCGCCCGCGCGCTCTCCGCGCCGGAAGCGAAGGCGAGCGAGGCCGCGAGCATAACGGCGCATACACGTTTCGACATGGCTGTATTCCCCGCTTTCCGTTTCCGTCTTCGAAACTTGCATGTACGGCGTTTCCCGGACCGTGGCGCTGTGATAAAATGAAAATCCGCGGCGGAAATCGATATCATCGACGGCATGCCGCATTTTGAATCAACCGGAGTGATTCATTTTATTTATCACTTGCCCCGATTATGCGTCCGGACCGCTTTTTCCTGCTTTAATTATAAGGCCTGCGGACCGTGCGAGTAAACCGGGGGAGACCGGGGACAACGCTTGGGAGGAAATCGCGATGAGAATCGAAGTGATCGGCGGAGGCGCGCTCGGCCTGCTGTTCGCGGCGGGTGCGGCTTCGGCGGCAACGCCGACCGTCCTGTATACGCGAACCGGCGAACAAGCGGCGATCATCGCCCGCGAAGGCATCGAAGTGCGAAGCCCGGGCGAAGCGGGGACGGGGCGCCGGATCCGGCGCAATCTGCACGCCAGGCCGATCGAAGCGTTCGGAGTGTCCGGCGCAGAAGGGCGGCCGACCGACGACGGCGACCGCTGGATCGTGCTCACGGTCAAGCAAAAAGACGTGGACGACGTATTGATCGCAACGTTGGCGCGGGGAATACGCCCCGGTGACCGGCTGCTCTGCCTGCAGAACGGTATCGGGCATATCGAACGGCTGGCCGCGGCGCTGCCGCAGGCCGACGTCTACGCGGCCATTACGACCGAAGGCGCGAGGCGCCTCGGACCGGACGTCGCGCTGCATGCCGGGCAGGGTTCCACTTCGTTCGGATTGCCGCAGGGGGGAGAGTCGTCGACGCCGGGCAGGATCGGGGCGGAGAAAAAGTTGACCGACACTTTCGCCGCGGCAGGATTGCCGCTGTCGGCGTCGAATGACATCCAGACCGCCATCTATAGAAAACTGCTCATGAACGCCGTCATCAATCCGCTGACCGCGCTCTGGCACGTCGAGAACGGCGCCCTGCTTGAGAGCGCCGACCGGCTTGCGGCGATGAAAGCGCTGTTCGACGAGACGGTCGCCGTTTACGCGTCCGCGGGGGTGGTCGTTCCGCCCGAATGGTGGGACGAACTGCTCGGCGTCTGCCGCGCGACCTCCCGCAACCGGTCTTCGATGCTCGAAGACGTGTCGCACGGCCGGGAGACGGAAGCGAAATGGATCGGCGGAGGCATCGCGGCGCTTGCCCGGCGCTGCGGCACCGCAGCGCCGCTCAACGAAATGCTGCTGCGCCTGATCGAGGGCATACGCCCGGACAAGCGGTAAGCGTGCAGCTTGTCCGATAGGAAAGGGAAGCGAATAAGAAGGAGGAGCGGTATGCTCGAAACGGTCTCTGGCTTTTTGATTACGCTGTGCGTGCTGCCTTTTTTGCCGTTCATGCTCGTGTACGCCGCAGGTTTGCTGCGCAGGGAATCGAAGCCGCGCTCGTTTCGGCAGGCGATGGACGTCACGACGCCGTTTCTGCTGGTTGCCGCGGCCGCGCTGTACAATTACCTTTTCGCGTCCTCGTTCGGATTTTATCTGTTTATGCTTATTTTGCTGCTGCTTGCCGGACTGCTCGGCAGCGCCCAGAACCGCAAGCGCGGCCGGATCGAGCCGATGCGCCTGCTGCGCGGCGTATGGCGATTGAGCTTCCTCTTGTTGGCTTTTTGCTACGTTTTGCTCGGAGTGAGCGGTTTTATCGTGCATATCGTGAATAGCTGACATGACGATGGGAGATACACGGGAAAAGAGTGAAAAACAAAGTCTTTTTTTACCGAAATCTCAAGCTTCAAGACAGAAAAGATGACAGAAAACGAATAAAATCTGAAAAAAACCGTAAGATTCTGAAAAAAGGTTATAGATTTTTTTTGCCACCCGGGGTATAATCAATAAAAAAAATAATCTTTTTGTAGGGGGAAAGTTGCAGGATGAAAAAGAAAAGCTGGATGTTGCTTCTTACGCTGGTTCTTGTAATCGGCACGGTTCTCGCAGGGTGCGGAAGCGCCAACGAGACAACGACTACGGAACCGGGTACTACGACCGAGACCGGAACTACGGAAGGTACGGCTACCGAACCGGCAGCCGACGCTAACCTTGCCGCCGACCAGACCCTGCACTTGAACCTCAGTGCTGAGCCGCCGACGCTTGATCCGGCACAAGCTCAAGACAGCCAAGCCAACACGGCGCTGCGTTTCATGTATGAAGGTCTTGCGACGATCGACGCTGACGGCAACCCGGCTCCGGGTGCTGCCGAGAAGTGGGACATCTCCGAAGACGGCCTGACTTACACGTTCAACATGCGTCAAGGCGCAACTTGGAGCAACGGCGACCCTGTAACGGCGAACGATTTCGTATTCGCTTGGGAACGCGCTCTGAGCCCGGAAACTGTTCCGGCTCCGGTCTACGCTTACCAGCTTTACTACATCAAAGGTGCTGAAGAGTTCAACACCGGCAAAACGAAAGACTTCTCGACTGTAGGCGTCAAAGCCGTTGACGAGAACACGCTTGAAGTTACGCTGACGAACCCGACTCCTTACTTCCTGGGTCTGACTTCGTTCTACACGTTCTACCCGGTTCACCAAGCAACCGTTGAAGGCAACGAAGCTTGGGCAGCCGATGCAAGCACGATGGTAACAAACGGACCGTTCACATTGACGACCTGGACGACAGGTTCCGAAATGGGCTGGACCAAAAACGAAAAATACTGGGATGCGGCCAACATCAAGCTGACGAACGTAACAGCTTCGATCGTAAACAGCGGCGCAACCGAAACCGCTTCGTACCAAGGCGGCGAAATCGATTACGCGGGCGCACCTACCGGCGAAATCCCGACCGACCAAATTCAACCGCTCTCGCAGCAGTTCGCTGACGAGTTCAAATTGACTGACATCGCTTCGACGTACTACTACGAGTTCAACACCAAAGAAAAACCGTTCAACAACGTCAAGATCCGTAAAGCCTTCGCTATGGCGATCGATCGTCAATCCCTGATCGACAACGTAACGAAAGCCGGACAAACGCCGGCATACGGTTTCGTACCGACTTCGATCGCAGGACTGAACAACCAATCGTTCCGCGACGAGCATCCGGACAGCGAATACTTCAAGGAAGATGCGGCACAAGCCAAAACGATGCTTGAAGAAGGCATGAAAGAAGAAGGCTACACCACGCTTCCTCCGATCACTCTGCTCTACAACACAAGCGAAAACCACCAGAAGCTGGCCCTGGCCGTAGCCGACATGTGGAAAACGAACCTTGGCGTTGAGATCGAAACGAAAAACGAAGAATGGTCCGTATTCCTGGAAAGCAGAAAAACGGGCAACTTCCAAATCGCTCGCGCAGGCTGGTCTGCCGACTACAACGATCCGATGACTTACATGGATATGTTCGTAAGCGGTGGCGGCAACAACAACACCGGCTATGCGGACCCGGCTTACGACGCTCTGATCGACGGCGCTTACAAAGGCGGCAACGATCCGGAAAAACGTATGCAGGATATGGCTGCAGCCGAAAAAATGCTGATCCAAGACAACATGGTTATCATGCCTGTCTACTACTACACGCAGGCGTCGCTCACCAAGCCTTACCTCAAAGGCGTAACGACTGACTTCTCCGGTGCTATCAACTTCACTCGCGCTTATCTGGAACAACAATAAGATTCCCGCTTTGAAAGTTGAAAGAAGATCGACCAAAGTTAAATAAAGGCTCGGGATATATGTGGATTCCCATATATATCCCGATTTTTTTGCATGTTCGCTAAACTTCCATTTTTGCTCTTGCTTAACCAGTAAATAGGGTTGAATATAATGAATATGCAACTATACATTCAAGATATTAGGTGACATTTCGAGCAGGACCAGAATGAAGGAGGAGAGGTACGCAGATGGCACGGTATATAACCAGTAAACTTCTATATACGCTGCTTTCGCTGTTTATTTTGATAACGGCGACGTTTTTCTTGATGAAAGCTATCCCGGGCGATCCGTTTATGTCCGAAAAAGAAGTTCCCGCTCCGATTCGTGCACGTTTGGAAGCGCAGTACGGACTGGATAAACCTCTCATGACGCAGTACGCGAACTATCTCGGCAACATCGTGCAGGGCGACCTGGGCATCTCGATGAAAAAGCTGAATCAGGAAGTATCCGGCATTATCGGTCAGACGTTCGGCGTTTCGCTGCGTCTCGGTCTGATTGCCGTTGTCGTGTCGACGATCGTCGGGGTGACCCTCGGTCTGCTCGCCGCTCTCTACCATCGAAAATTCATCGACAGTATGGTCATGGTGCTCGCCGTCATCGGCATAGCCGTGCCGAGTTTCGTGCTGGCCTCGCTGCTGCAGTACGCACTCGGCCTGAGGCTGGACTTGTTCCCGATCACGGGCCTGCGCAGCCCGCTCGGCTATGTTCTGCCGGTTATCGCGCTCTCGGCCGGACCGATCGCTTATATCGCGCGCCTCACCCGTTCGAGCATGCTCGAAGTGCTGCACGCCGATTACATCAAAACGGCCAAAGCCAAAGGCTTGAAATGGCCGGCTATTCTCTGGAAGCACGTTATCCGCAACGGCATTTTACCGGTCGTCACTTACGTGGGACCGATGACGGCCAACATCATTACCGGTTCCGTCGTCGTGGAACGCATCTTCGGTATCGGCGGCATCGGCAAAGTGTTCGTCGACAGCATCACTAACCGCGACTACACGTTGATCATGGGCATCACGCTCTTCTACGGTATCATTTTGATGGCGGCTCGTTTCGTTACCGATATCGTTTACGTCCTTGTCGATCCGCGTATCAAATTAACATCGGGTAAGGAGGGCTAAACCAGTGTCTAACGAAAAAAACTTAAACAAACAGCCTCTTCCCGCTTTGACGGCGGCCGATTTCGAGTCTGTCAACGTTAACGAACGCGAATCGGAAGTTATCAAACGCGAAAGTCTTACGGCTTGGCGCGATACATGGGAACGCCTGCGCAGAAACAAAGTCGCGATGAGCGGCCTCGTCGCGCTCGTCGTCATCATTATCGCTTCCATCTTCGGTCCGCTGGTCTCCTATTGGGTACACGGTTACGATTACCAGACGAACGACCTGTTGGCGACCAACAAGCCGCCTTCCGCGCTGCACTGGTTCGGAACGGACGATCTGGGCCGCGACATGTTCGTCAGAACGTGGTCGGGCGCACGGATCTCCCTGATCGTCGGTATCGCTGCCGCGCTGATCGACCTGCTGATCGGCGTCATCTACGGCGGCATCATGGGTTACTTCGGCGGCCGCGTCGACACGATCATGAACAAGTTCTCCGAAATTCTGTACGCGATTCCTTACCTGCTCGTTACGATCCTGCTGCTCGTCGTATTCAAGCCAAGCTTGGGCACGATCATCCTGGCGCTGACGATTACGGGTTGGATCAATATGTCGTGGATCGTCCGCGGCGAAATCATGAAATTGAAAAACCGCGAGTATGTGCTCGCTTCCCGCTCGATGGGCGCCGGTACGGGCAGACTGTTGTTCCGTCACCTGCTGCCTAACGCAAGCGGCCCGATCATCGTCACGCTGACGCTGTCGGTTCCGAACGCGATCTTCGCCGAGTCGTTCCTGAGCTTCCTCGGTCTGGGCGTTCAGGCTCCGATCTCCTCGCTCGGTTCGATGGTCGAAAACGCTTTGACCGGCTGGATGTTCTATCCTTGGCGGATGCTGTTCCCGGCTGTTCTGATCAGCATCATCATGCTGGCGTTCAACCTGCTGGGAGACGGCCTGCGTGATGCGCTCGATCCGTCGCTCAAAAACAAATAATTCGCAGATCCTAAAGTGAAGGAGGCGTCAGCCATGAGAACAGAACTCGGCAAAAACCTGATTGAGGTTGAAGGACTGAAGAAGTATTTTAATGTAGGAAAAGGCAAAGTGCTCAAAGCGGTCGACAACTTGAACTTCTCCATCCGCGAAGGCGAGACGCTGGGTATGGTCGGCGAATCCGGCTGCGGCAAGTCTACGGCGGGCCGGACCATTCTGCGCCTGTACGAGCCTACCGGAGGAAGCGTGCGGTACAACGGAACGGATATTTACAAACTGCCGCCGAACAAGATGAAAGCGATGCGCCGCGATATGCAGATGATCTTCCAGGATCCTTACGCCTCGCTGAACCCGCGCTTCACGGTGTCGGACATTATCGGCGAAGCGCTGGATATCCACAAAATGGCGGGTACCGGCGGCGAACGCAAAAAGCGGATCGAAGAGCTGCTGGATCTGGTCGGCTTGAACACCGATCACGCTACGCGTTACCCGCACGAATTCTCGGGCGGCCAGCGTCAGCGGATCGGGATTGCCCGCGCACTCGCGGTCAATCCGAAATTCATCATCTGCGACGAGCCGATCTCGGCGCTTGACGTCTCGATTCAGGCGCAGGTCGTCAACTTGCTGCAGGAACTGCAGGAACGTCTCGGCCTGACCTACCTGTTCATCGCGCACGATCTGTCGATGGTTAAGCATATCAGCGACCGCGTGGCCGTGATGTATCTGGGTAAAATGGTGGAACTGGCGGAGAGCGAAGAGCTGTACAGCAATCCGATCCACCCGTACACCAAATCGCTGCTGTCCGCGATTCCGATCGCGGACCCGGAAGTCGAATCGCAGAAAAAGCGTATTCTGCTGACGGCGGAAGGCGGCGGTCCGATCCGTTCGGCCGGCGAGCAGAGCGAAGAAACGGCGCTGGTCGAAGTTTCTCCGGGACACTGGGTCGCCATGCCTCACTAAAAGATTGAACGTTTGATCGAAAATAGCGGCAGGACGGACCCTGATCTTATTAATCGGGAACCTTCCGCCTCGCCGCACGCTCTGTCCGCCTTTGAACGGACAGGGTTCAGCCGTCTTTCCGAAGCGCACGCCGCTTCGGGAAGACGGCTTTTTGTTTGGTTCGGCGCCGGACTTTTATCCGAATCGGCAGAAAGTGGCTTTGACGACTTGAGAGCGATTGGGTACAATCAAGAAGGGTTTAAGCAGATAGCAGACAGGAGGCAAGGCCAGACATGAATGTCATTCCGCAGGCGCTTCGCAAGGGTTCGGCCTTGGGAGAAGATTATGTGCGCGGACAGCACGCGCATAACTTATACGAATACGATTTAGAGGATGCTCAGGCGCTTCGGCGCAGAGCCGAATGGCTGGATGCCCCGCACCGGCCGCAGGCCGATCGCCAAGCGCTGGTGAAAGTGCTGAGCGCCTATAATGCCAAATATAACGATCATGAAGCGGTGCATAGCTCGATCGCGACGCTCGCCGACGAGCGTGCGCTCGTCGTAGTCGGCGGCCAGCAAAGCGGATTGTTTACCGGTTCATTGTTGGTCATCTACAAAGCGGCGACGATCGTGAACGCGGCGCGGCTCGCCGCGCAGCAGCTCGGGCGCGACGTCGTGCCGGTATTCTGGATCGCGGGCGAAGACCACGACTGGGACGAAGCGGACCATACGTATGTGCTGACGCCGGAACTGGAAGTGCGCCGGCTGCGCATGGAATCGTGGCATGACGGCAAGTCTTCCGTGAGCGATGTCGAAGTGACGGCGGAGAAATGGCAAGCGGTCATCGCGGAGCTGGAGCGGGTACTGGCCGATTCGGCGTTCAAAAGCGAGCTGCTTGATATGCTGCGCAGCGAACTGCCGCATTCGATCAGTCTGAGCGAAGGATTCGCCCGTCTGATCGGCCGTCTGTTCGGCCGCTACGGCCTAGTGCTGGTCGATTCGGCCGATCCGTCGCTGCGGCAGGTGGAACAGCCGATGTTCCGGCGGTTGATCGAACGCAACGACGAGCTGGAAGCGGCGTATCTGACAGCGGCCGCGCGGATCGAAGAAGCGGGCTACGAGCAGCAGGCGCAGGCCGCCGAAGGCGCGGCCAACCTGTTCTATATCCATGAAGGGCAGCGTCTGCTGCTGTTCAAGCAGGACGGCAAATTCGTCGATCGGCGCGGCACGGTTATCTTGAGCCGGGACGAACTGCTGGAACGCGTGGAGCGATGTCCGGAATGTTTTAGCAACAACGTACTGACCCGTCCGCTTATGCAGGATTATTTGTTCCCGGTGCTGTATGCGGTGCTCGGCCTCGGCGAAGTCGCCTATTG
This sequence comes from Saccharibacillus brassicae, assembly GCF_006542275.1. Lineage (NCBI taxonomy): Bacteria > Bacillati > Bacillota > Bacilli > Caryophanales > Paenibacillaceae > Saccharibacillus > Saccharibacillus brassicae. The sequence goes on along the minus strand of NZ_CP041217.1, from coordinate 715,008 downwards.
GGCCGGAACCAAAGACGGTTTCGAAGCGGCGGATATGCAGATGCCGATTTTGCTGCCGCGCATGTCGTTCACGCTCGTCGACGCTTCGACGAAGAAATATATGCAGGCGTACGATCTGAGCTTCGAAGACGTCATGGAGCGGTTCGGCGAGCGCAAGGAAGCCTGGCTTGCGGAGCAGGACAAGCTCGGCACGGACGGGCTGTTCGAGCAGACCAAAGCCGAATTCGAGCAGCTGTACGCGCCGCTGATCGAACGGATCGGCGAGCTGCATCCCGGCCTTGCCGACCTGGGCGAGACGAACCGCGGCAAGATCATGGCGCAGATCGACTTTTTGCAGGGCAAGACGAAGCAGACGATCGCCCGGCAGAACGAAGCGGAGCTGCGCAGATGGGACCGCATTTACAAAACGCTGTTCCCGCTCGACCGTCCGCAGGAACGCGTCTATACCGTCTTTTACATGCTGAACCGTTATGGCCCCGACTGGATCGACGATTTGATGCGGATCGAGCCGGACCTGACGGGAGCGCATCGCATCATCGAAGCTTGACCGGTTCGCGAATCGCGGATCGCTTTACCATTACGCAAGCGAAGCGGAGGAAAACCTATGAGTTCGTTGGCCAAGCAAAACAGCATTATCGCGGATATCAATCTGGCACCGGAAGGCCGCCTGAAGATCGACTGGGCTTCGGCGCACATGCCGGTACTGAATCGTATCCGGGAGCAGTTCGAACGCGATCAGCCTTTTAAAGGACTCAAAATATCGGTCTGCCTGCATCTCGAAGCCAAAACGGCTTACCTGGCGAAAGTCATTCAGGCCGGCGGCGCGGAAGTGACCATTACGGGCAGCAATCCGCTCTCCACGCAGGACGACGTGTGCGCGGCGCTGGTCGAAGACGGCATTACCGTATTCGCCAAGTACCAGCCGGCTCCGGGTGAGCTCAAAGCGTTGAATATCAAAGCGCTCGAAGCGAAGCCGGACCTGATCATCGACGACGGCGGCGATCTGGCCACGATTTTGCACGGAGAGCGTCCCGACCTGCTGGCAACGATTCGCGGCGGCGCGGAAGAGACGACGACGGGCATCATCAAGCTGCGTTCGCTCGAAAACGAAGGCACGCTCCGCATTCCGATGATCGGCGTCAACGACGCGTTCTGCAAATCGCTGTTCGACAACCGTTACGGCACCGGCCAATCGGCGTGGGACGGCATTATGCGCACGACGAACCTGATCGTGGCCGGCAAAACGGTCGTCGTCGTCGGCTACGGCTGGTGCGGCAAAGGCATGGCGATGCGCGCGCGCGGACTCGGGGCGAACGTGATCGTGACCGAAATCGATCCGATCAAAGCGGTGGAAGCGCATATGGAAGGCTTCCGCGTCATGACGATGCTCGAAGCGGCGCCGCTCGGCGACTTCTTCATTACGGTGACGGGCAACAAAGCGGTCATCGCCGGCGAACATTTCGACGTCATGAAAGACGGCGCGATTTTGTCCAATGCCGGACACTTCGACGTCGAAGTCAGCAAGCCGGACATGGAAGAACGTTCGGAATCGATCCGCACGGTGCGCAAAAACATCGAAGAGTACCAGTTCAAGGACGGCCGGAAGATCTACCTGCTGGCCGAAGGCCGCCTCGTCAATCTGGGCGCCGCGGACGGACATCCGGCGGAAATCATGGACATGACGTTTGCGCTGCAGGCGCTGTCGCTGCGTTACATCAACGAAAATTACGAGGAAATCGGCCGCCATATGATCAAGGTGCCGTACGAGCTCGACGAGCAGGTCGCCCGCTACAAACTGGAAAGCATGGGCATCCGGATCGACGAATTAAGCGAGATGCAAAAAACGTATTTGCAGAGCTGGAACGTCTAAATCGTCATCCAAAAACAGGTCGTTTCTCCCAAATCAACCGGGAGAAGCGGCTTTTTTCTAATTATGAAAGAGCACAAAGACAGAAAAAACGTCAAATACGGCGAAAAAGCGTGAAATTTGCGGAAGGACTTTGATTTTGGGCGTGTAATCCATTATGCTGTAAGTGGCGGGAAGTGGTACAAAGTGGAGGGAAAAGGACGAAGGGTGGGTCTGACGATGTTTATGGGCGAATACCGGCACAACATCGACGATAAAGGCCGCCTGATCGTCCCTGCCAGATTCCGGGAGAAATTGGGCTTGCGCTGCATCGTGACCCGGGGTCTGGACCAATGCCTTTTCGTTTACTCCGAGCAGGAATGGGAACTTCTCGAACGCAAACTGAACAACCTGCCTTTGATGAAATCCGACGCGCGGGCTTTTACCCGGTTTTTTTTCTCGGGCGCGGCGGAATGCGAATGGGACAAGCAGGGAAGAGCCAACCTGCCCGCCAACTTGCGCGAGTACGCGCAGTTGGACAAAGAATGCGTCGTGATCGGCGCGGGCAGCCGGGTCGAGATTTGGAGCCGGGACAACTGGGACCGTTATTACAAGCGGTCGGAAGAGTCGTTCGGCGAAATTGCGGAGAAGCTTTCCGATTTTGACATCGACTTTTAACAGGAACATCCATTAATTTGACAAGGTACGTCTGGGGGATACGAAATTGTTTCATCACATTACGGTGCTTAGGGAAGAAGCCGTCGAAGGGCTGAATATTAAGCCGGACGGCATTTACGTGGATTGCACGCTCGGCGGAGCCGGGCACAGCGCGTTGATCGCGTCCTCGCTCGGCGAAGGCGGACGATTGATCGCGCTCGATCAGGACGATTGGGCGCTTGACAACGCGCGCGAGAAATTGGCCGCCTACGGCGACCGGATCACGCTCGTCAAGACCAATTTCCGCGAGCTGGAACAGGCGCTGATCGAAGCGGGCGTTCCGCAAGGCGAAGACGGCGTGCCCCAGGTCGACGGCTTTCTGTTCGATCTCGGCGTGTCTTCGCCGCAGTTCGACGAAGGCTCCCGCGGATTCAGCTACAATCACGAAGCCCCGCTGGACATGCGGATGGACCAGTCGGCCGAACTGACGGCGCGAACGATTATCAACGAATGGCCGGAAGAAGAAATCACGCGTATTTTGTACCGGTACGGCGAAGAGAAGTTCTCGCGCCGGATCGCCGGCAAGATCGGGCAGCATCGATCCAAGCAGCCGATCGAGACGACGACGGAACTGGCGGAGATTATCAAGGAAGGCATTCCGGCCGCAGCCCGCAGAACAGGCGGCCATCCGGCCAAGCGCAGTTTCCAGGCGCTGCGGATCGCCGTCAACGACGAGCTGTCCGCGTTCGAGGACGCGCTGCACGCAGCGGTACGCTGCACGGCCAAGGGCGGACGGATCAGCGTGATCACGTTCCATTCGCTCGAAGATCGAATCTGTAAACAGATTTTACTCGGTTATACGGGCAAAAACGTGGCTCCGCCGGGATTCCCCGTCGAAGTGTACGAAGGGCCGAACAGCATCAAATTGATCAACCGCAAACCGGTTTTGCCGACGGATGAAGAGATCGAACAAAATCCGAGAGCGCGTTCGGCCAAACTTCGGGTAGCGGAGAAGACGAAATAATTCCACGACGAGGAGATTGATCAATGGTACAGACACGCGGAAATCTGGCGGTCCGGGAACAGGAGCAGCGGCAGAGCTCGCAGCAGTATCGTCAAAAGACGACGGTGGTCACACGCCGGGCCGAGCTCCCGATGCGGGAAAAAATGCTGTATCTGGCCAGCGTGCTGGTCGCGGTCGCCCTGTGCAGCATCGTGGCTTGGCGATACGTACATATCTACGATCTGAATCACCAGATCGCTACGATTCAGAGCGAGACGAACCAGATCAACAAAGATATTGCCCAGGCGGAACGGGACAAGCAGGAACTTCGCCAGGCGATCGTTCCGACGGCGCTGTCCATGGGCCTTGTGCAGGCCACGGAACACGAGCCGATCTTCGTCGAGCGCAAAAGCGGCGAAGAAACGCAGCCGGCCGCGGAAGGCAGCAATTAGCCGTTTTTTGAAGACCGAAGCGCCCCGGTGTTAGGGCCCCGCGCGGAAGCGTGGAACGAAACGAGCAGGAGGTTCCATCGCCATGCTGACAAAAAGAGTGAAAATGCGTACGCTTTTAATCGGAGGGGCAATTACCCTCTTTTTTCTCGTTCTGGTCGGAAGAGTGTTTTTCCTCCAAGTGATTCAGGGCGATTTCTGGCATAAGACGGCGGTCGACCAGTGGTCGGCTTCCAAAGTGCTGCGCGCGGAGCGCGGCGCGATCACGGACCGCAACGGCAAGGAATTGGCGGTCGATTCGCCTGCTTATTCCGTCGTGGTGGAACCGAATATCATCAACCAGCGCGGGACGGCGGACGAAGTCGTCCGGATTCTGCATGACAAGCTGGGCGTCGACGAGACGAAACTGCGCGATATGGTCTCGCGAACGTACGACAAAGACAGCGAGAACGGCACGTACAAAAAAGGCGATTACAGCGTCTGGGTCGAAGTGCGGCCGCAGGGCTGGAAAATCGACGGCGACCTCAAAGCGGAAATCGAAACCGAGATCGCCTCGGTGCGCAAGCAAAAAGACCTGTCGGAAAAAGCCGATATCGGCATCGTGTTCGACGACCAGATCAAGCGCTTCTATCCCCAGCATATGCTGGCGGCGAACGTGCTCGGCTTCGTCGATAACGACGGCAACCCGAAATACGGCATCGAGTCTTTTTACGGAGAAAAACTGCAGGGCATCGACGGCAAAATCGCTTACCAGAGAGACGCCAAAGGCGTCGAACTGCCGAACGCGAAAAGTGAAGTGACCGCACCCAAAGACGGCACTTCGATTCAGCTGACGATCGACAGCACGATCCAGTATTATGCCGAACAGGCTGCCAAAAAAGCGTACGAGCAGTACAAACCGAAAAGTATGTCGATCGTCATGGCCGATCCGAACACGATGGATATTCTGGCCATGGTCAACATGCCGACGTTCGATCCGAACAGCTATGCGGACTACGCCGATCCGGAAAACGATCCGTACCGCGCGTTGGCCGTATCGGGCATGTACGAGCCGGGTTCCACGTTCAAGATCGTCACGTTGTCGGCGGCGGTGCAAGAAGGCAAGTTCAACCCGAACGATCTGTATCAATCGGGAACGATCCAGGTCGGCCGCAGCACGGTGCATGACGTAAGCCGGAATTGGGGCACCATCTCGTACCTGGACGGCGTCAAGCATTCCAGTAACGTCGCGTTCGTGAAGTTGGGCATGGAGATGGTCGGTACGAAGAAGCTGGCCGAATATATCAAAAACTTCGGGTTCGGCGAGAAGACCGACATTCAACTGCCGGGCGAACTGACCGGTACGATGAACGTAACCGAGAACAGTCCGCTGATCGACCAGGCGGCGATTACGTTCGGCCACAACGTTAACGTGACGCCGATTCAGCAGATTGCCGCGATCTCGGCTGTCGCCAACGGCGGTCGGCTGTTGAAGCCGCATATCGTCAAGTCAGAAAGCAATCCGATGACGGGCGAAGTCGAGAAATTGAACGACGTGGCCAAAGTGCGCGACGTCATTACGCCCGAAACGGCGAAAGTGGTCAGCGGCTACCTGGAGCAGGTCGTGTCCGACCAGAAAATCGGCACCGGCCGCAACGCCTACATTCCGGGCTACCGGGTAGCGGGCAAGACCGGTACGGCCGAGAAGACGGGCACCGTCAATGCCGACGGCAACGCTTATGACAAGACGCGTTCCGCCGTCTCGTTTATCGGTTACGCGCCGGCCGACGATCCGAAAGTCGCCATTTTCGTCATGTTGGACGAACCGAATGACCCGAACGCGAGCGGCGGACGGATCGCCGCTCCGGTCGCCAAAGAAATTTTGGCGCAAACGCTGGAATATATGGGCGTGCCGAAGAAATTTTCCGATACCGAAATCCAGAGCGAATCCGAGAACGCCGAGACCGGCGATACGCTGCTCAAAGTCACGGCGCCGAACCTGGTCAAAATGAATTTGCAGGACGCGAAGGACAAACTTCTGGACGAAGGGCTGGCCTATGAACAGGTCGGTGCGGGCAAGACCGTGCTGGAGCAGTATCCGGCCGCGGGCAGCGCCATGTATGCCGGACAGAAGATCTATCTGCTGTCCGAGAACAAGGAACAGATGAACGTGCCGGATCTGACCGGATTGTCGCTGCGCGACGCGGTGGACATCCTGGCGCTGCTGGACGTCTCGATCAGTACCAAAGGATCGGGCTACGTCGCTTCGCAAAAGCTGTCGAAGCATGCGGACGGCAGCCGGGTGGTCGTGCTGACGCTCAAATCGGCCAAAACGACCGTGACCGGCATCGACGATCCGGAGACCGAGGACGTGACGGTCGGAGGCGAAGCGATAGCGGAAGAGCCGGCCGCAGAGGACGGGGAGATCGAGACGAACGAACCGCTGATCGACGGCGGCATCGTGGCGCCGGCCGATCCCGCTCCGGAAAGCGACGCGGCTCCTCTGAACTGATGCGCGAGCAAAGCCCGGGCCTGCCATTGGCGGGCTCGGGCATTTTGCGGCCCGGGCAGGATAGGAAGACGGAGCAATACGATTACGAGGAATAAGGGGAGAATGAATGATGCGATTGCAGCAGTTGGCTACAAACTTGATTACCGCGCGTCTGATCGGCAGCGGAGAAACCGAATGTACGGGGATCGAGATCGATTCCCGCAAAGTCTCTTCCGGCGACTTGTTTATCTGCCTGCCGGGCTTCACGGTAGACGGACACGATTACGCCAAACAGGCGGAAGCGCAAGGTGCGGTCGCGCTCGTCGTCGAGCGCGAGCTGGACACGCAGCTGCCGCAGCTGCTCGTTCGCGACAGCCGGATGGCGATGGCCGTCTTGGCCAACGCGTTCTTCGGCGAGCCGAGCCGCGCGATGCGCATGATCGGCGTCACCGGAACGAACGGCAAGACGACGACGACCTACCTGATCGAGCGGATCATGCAGGATCACGGCGTCAAGACGGGACTGATCGGCACGATCGAGATGCGCTACGACGGCGAGACGTTCCCGATGTCGGGCACGACGCCGGAATCGCTTGGCCTGCAGCGCTCGCTCGCGGACATGTCAGGGCGGGGCGTGGAATGCTGCATCATGGAAGTGTCTTCGCACGCACTGGAGCAGGGACGCGTCAAAGGGACCGATTACCGCACGGCGGTCTTCACGAACCTGACGCAGGATCATCTCGATTACCATCATTCGATGGAAGAGTACCGCGCAGCCAAAGGGCTGTTCTTTTCCCGGTTGGGCAACGCGCTTCCGGCGGACCCGTCGCAGCGCAAATACGCCGTGCTGAACGCGGACGACGCAGCTTCGGCGGAATTCGCCAAAGCGACAGCGGCCGAAGTCGTGACGTACGGCGTCGAGAACGACTGCGACGTTCGCGCTTCGGCGATCAAGATCACGGCCCAGGGCACGTTTTTCCACGTTGACACGTTCAAAGGCTCGGCCGACGTCCAGCTGCGCATGGTCGGCAAGTTCAATGTCTATAACGCGCTGGCCGCCATTTCGGCGGCCCTGATCGAAGGCGTGGCGCTGGAGGAGATCAAAGCCAGCCTCGAAGCTGTCGCCGGCGTCGATGGCCGCGTCGAAGCGGTCGATGCGGGGCAGCCGTTCGCGATCATCGTCGATTACGCGCATACGCCGGACGGACTGGAGAACGTGCTGCGCACCGTGGTCGAGTTTGCCGAGAAGCGGGTGCTGTGCGTCTTCGGCTGCGGCGGCGACCGCGACCGGACCAAACGTCCGATCATGGGCCGCATCGCGGTCAAATACAGCGATATGGCGTTCGTCACGTCGGACAATCCGCGCACGGAAGATCCCGACGCCATCCTGCGCGACATCGAAGCGGGCCTCATCGAAGACGGCGTCGATCGAAGCCGGTACACGCTCGTCGTGGACCGCGCCGAAGCGATCCGCCTCGCCGTGGCGGAAGCGCAGCCCGGCGACGTCGTGCTGATCGCGGGCAAAGGGCATGAGACCTACCAGTTGGTCGGCAAACAAGTGCTGGACTTCGACGACCGGATCGTCGCGGCGGAAGCGGTAAGGGGAGTCGCGAAGTGATCGAACGGACACTCGGCCGGATAGCCGATATGTGCGGCGGCCGTCTTCTCCGGGCGGCCGACGCGGACAAGCCGATCGCGGGCGTCGTTATCGATTCCCGCAAGCTGGGCGAACGCTCGCTGTTCGTACCGCTCGGCGGTTCGAACGTGGACGGGCACGAGTTCGTGGCCGGGGCGCTGGAAGCCGGCGCGGCTTCTTTGTGGCAGCGCGGCCGGGCCGGTGCGCCCGAAGGCGCGCTGATCGAAGTGGACGACGTGCTGGAGGCGCTGCAGCGCCTCGCTTCGGCCTATCTGCAAGAAAGCGGCGCCAAAGTCGTCGGCATTACCGGCAGCAACGGCAAGACGACGACCAAAGATATGGTGTACGCGCTGCTGGATACCAAGCTGCGCGTCCATAAGACGCAGGGCAACTTCAACAACCATCTGGGGCTGCCGCTGACGCTGCTGTCCATGCCGGAGCAGACGGAAGTCGTCGTGCTGGAGATGGGCATGAGCGATCTCGGCGAGATCGCGCTGCTTGCGCGTATCGCGCCGCCGGACGTGGCGATCGTAACCAATATCGGCGAATCCCACCTGCTGAATCTGGGCAGCCGGCACAATATCGCGCGCGCCAAGCTTGAAATCGCCGCGGGAACGAAGCCCGGCGGGCTGCTGATCTGCAGCGGGGACGAGCCGCTGATCCCGCAGGTGCTGGAAGAGATCAAGGCCGATCTGCCGCAGGATCTGCGGATCTTCACGTTCGGCGCGGACGCTGCCAGCGACGATTATCCGATCGGCATGAAGCCGGAAGGCGGCGGCATGGCGTTCTCGGCGCGAAGCGAAGGCGAAGCCCGCTTTGCGATTCCGGTACTCGGCAGCCATAACGTGGGCAATGCGCTCGCGGCGATGGCGGCGGCCCGGGAATTCGGCATCGACGCCGAGCGCATGAAGACCGGCTTGGCGAATCTGCGCCTGACCGGCATGCGCATCGAACGCTTGACCGGCGTGTCGGGACTTGCCCTGTTCAACGATGCCTACAACGCAAGTCCCACGTCCGCCCGCGCGGCGATCGACGTGCTGGCCGGGCTACAGGGCTTCGCTTCCCGCGTGCTCGTGCTCGGCGACATGCTCGAGCTCGGCGCAGACGAACGCCGGTACCACCGCGAAGTCGGCCGGTATGCCGCGGATGCGGGGATCGACGCGGTATACGCGTACGGCCCGCTGTCCGCGGACGCCGCCGAAGGCGCGCGCGAGAACATGGCGCCGGACCGCGTGCACGCGTTTACCGACAAGGCGGCGATGATTGCGCATCTGCGCGCGCATCTGAAGTCCGAAGACGCGGTACTGTTCAAAGCTTCGCGCGGCATGCGGCTGGAAGAAGCGGTACAGGCGCTCCAGAGCGAGCCTTTGACCGGGGAAAACGGAGTCTGAGCGGCCTATGGACCTGCAGCTGCTTTTCCTGACCGCCGCCGTCTCGTTTCTGTTGGCCGTGCTGGCCGGTCCCCTGTGCATCCCTCTGCTGCAGCGCCTGAAATTCGGGCAGCAGGTACGGGGGGAAGGTCCGCAGGCCCATCTCAAAAAAGCGGGAACGCCCACGATGGGCGGGATCGTGATCCTGCTGGCGTTCACGCTGTCTTTTGCCAAGTTTTCTGTCATCAATACGGAGTTTTACGTGCTGCTGACCGCGACGCTCGGGTTCGGCCTGGTCGGATTGCTGGATGATTGGATCAAAATCGTGCGGAAGCGTTCCATGGGCCTCACTTCGCTGCAAAAGCTCGCCGGGCAGCTGGTCTTCTCCGCGATCGTCTGCTGGCTGCTGATCGATTCGGGCCACAGCACGGCGCTGTCCGTTCCCGGCACTTCGATCTCGCTCGACTGGGGCGGCTGGTTCTATTATCCGTTCATCGTGCTGATGTTGCTGGCGATCTCCAACGCGGTGAACTTTACCGACGGCGTGGACGGACTGCTCTCCGCGGTCAGCGCGCCGGCGCTCGGCGCGTACGCGCTGATCGCCATGCAGGCGACCCAGTTTCCGGCCGCGCTCGGCGCGTCGGCGATGGCGGGAGCCGTTCTGGGCTTTCTCGTCTACAACGCGCATCCCGCGAAAGTGTTCATGGGAGATACCGGCTCGCTCGGGATCGGCGGAGCGCTTGGCGCCGTGGCGATTCTGACCAAGCAGGAATTTTTGTTTCTGCTGATCGGCGGCGTGTTCGTCATCGAACTGTTGTCCGTCGTGATCCAGGTGATCTCGTTCAAGACGCGGGGCAAGCGGATTTTTAAAATGAGTCCGATTCATCATCATTACGAGCTGTCCGGCTGGTCGGAATGGCGGATCGTTGCCGTATTCTTCGGCGTCGCTCTGCTTCTGGCCGCGCTCGGGCTGTATCTCGGCAAGGGGCTGTAGACAAATGGAACATCCAAAACAATATGCAAACCGCGAAGTCGTCGTGCTGGGCCTTGCGCGCAGCGGCGTATCGGCGGCCAAAACGATGCACGCTTTCGGCGCGAACGTGACGGTAAATGACCGGAAAACGCGCGAAGAAAGCCCCGAAGCTTCCGCGTTGGAAGAACTGGGAATCAAAGTGGTGTGCGGCGGCCATCCCGACGACCTGATTCATTCGGAAGTCGCGCTGGTAATTAAGAACCCGGGCATTCCGTACTCGTCGCCTCCGATTGCCGCCGCGCTTGCGCTCGGGATCGAGGTCGTCACCGAGGTGGAAGTGGCTTATTATCTCTCGGCCGCTCCGATGATCGGGATTACCGGTTCGAACGGCAAGACGACGACGACGACGTGGATCGGCGAGATTCTGAAGTCCGCCGGCCTGAACCCGATCGTCGCCGGCAATATCGGCACGCCGCTGTGCGACGCCGCGCTCGATGCGCAGCCGGACGACTGGCTCGTCGTCGAATTGAGCAGTTTCCAGCTCAAAGGCACGCTCAAGTTCGCGCCGCGTATCGCCTGCCTGCTGAACGTGGCGGAGACGCATCTGGATTATCACGGTTCCATGGAAGACTACTCGTCGTCCAAAGCGAAAATTTTCGTCAACCAGACGCCGGAAGACGTCAGCATCGTCAACTGGGACGATCCGTTCTGCCGGGATCTGGTTCCGTATCTCAAAGGGCGGGTATTCCCTTTTTCGATGACCGAGGAACTGACGCTCGAAGGCGTGTACGCTTCGCCCGCCTATCCGGCGGACGGCAGCGGCGATAACGCCGACCGCCGAATCGTCTACCGCGACGCGTCGGGAACGGTGCACGAGTTGATCCGCACCGAAGAGATCCGCCTTGCGGGCACGTACAACGTGGCGAACGCGATGGCGGCCTGCGCCGCGGCGATCGCGGCCGGGGTCGAACCCGCCGCGCTCCGGGCGCCGCTTGCCGCGTTCGGAGGCGTGGAACACCGCCTGGAAGCGCTCGGCACTTTCGGCGGCCTGTCGTATTACAACAACTCGAAAGCGACCAACTCCCAGGCGACGCTGACGGCGCTGTCGGCGTTCGAAGCGCCGGTCGTCCTGATCGCGGGCGGACTCGATCGCGGTTCCGATTACGAAGAGCTGCTGCCGGGATTGCAGTCCAAAGTCAAAGCGCTCGTCACTTTCGGCGAGACGCGCAGCACGATCGCCGGCGTCGCGCGCCGCGCGGGCGTGGGCGAGGTCTCGGTCGTCGAACCGCTGGGCGACGCGGCGGACACGCTGCGGGCCGCGGTCGCCGAAGCGCAGCGCCTCGCCGAAGCCGGCGACACGGTGCTGCTGTCGCCGGCCTGCGCCAGCTGGGACATGTTCGCTTCGTTCGAAGAACGGGGACGGCTGTTCAAGGAAGCGGTCCGTTCGATATCTGAATAGACGGGAGGACATCGTATGCGTGTCGTATTGACCGGCGGCGGGACCGGCGGACATATTTATCCCGCCCTCGCCATTGCCGAGCAGTTGAAGGCGGACAAGCCGGATACCGAATTTTTGTACGTCGGAGGAAAAAGGGGACTGGAGAACACGATCGTGCCCGCCACGGGCATGCGTTTCGAGACGCTGGACATCACCGGGTTCCGCCGCAGCCTTTCGGCCGACAACATCAAGACCGTGCTGCGCTTTCTGCGCGGCGTGCAGGCTTCTTCGGAACTGCTGGAGAAGTTCAAGCCCGACGTCGTGATCGGGACCGGCGGCTACGTGTGCGGCCCGGTCGTCTACGCGGCCCACAAGCTGCGCATTCCGACGCTGATTCACGAGCAGAACGCGATTCCCGGATTGACGAACCGCTTCCTCAGCCGCTACGTGAACACGGTGGCGGTCAGTTTCGACGGGACGCAGGATCAGTTCCCCAAAGCCAGACGTGTCATGTACAGCGGCAATCCGCGTGCCACGACCGTGCACAGCGCCGATGCGGCGGAAGGATTCCGCCTGCTCGGCCTGCCGCAGGAAACGCCGGTCGTGCTCGTGGTCGGAGGCAGTATCGGCGCCAAAGCGATCAACGAAGCGATGCTGCAGATGGTGCCGGACATCGTGCGCATGCCGGACGTGCATTTTGTGTACGTGACAGGCAAAAGATACTACGAAGAAGCCAAAAGAACGCTGGAAGAGGCGCCGTGGGTGACGCCTTCCAATCTGCATGTGCTGCCTTACGTGGAGCGCATGCCCGAGGTGCTGGCCGCTTCGACGCTCGTGGTTAGCCGCGCGGGTGCTTCGTTCCTGGCGGAAGTGACGTCGCTCGGCATCCCGGCGGTATTGATTCCGTCGCCGAACGTCACGAACAATCACCAGGAAGTGAATGCCCGCGCGCTGGAAGAAGACGGCGCGGCCATCGTCATTTTGGAGCGCGAACTCGGCGGAGAAAGTCTGTTCGCCGCTGTCGAAGCGGTCATGCGCGACGAATATTTGCGCACCCGCATGGCGGAACGGTCGGCGGAACTCGGCAAGCCGGACTCCGCGGTCGTCATTGCGACCGAGCTTCGCAAGCTTGCCGTGAGGGCCCAGGCGATTCGCCGGGGCGTCTTGTGACGGTGTTATCTTTGCCATCGTGCTTCGCACGTGTATAATGAACGTAACACAAAAGCCCGTCGTTTTTTCGGCGGCGCGGATGCCGCGTACCGCGCAATTAACCGCTCTGTTCCTATTCCCGTTTTTGGAGAAGCGGACGCCGGGCGGCCGGATGGAGAATATGCATGCTTAAAGTAGTCAAACCGATCGAAAACCGAGAGTCGGACACCCGGAAGCCGCGCCGCGGGAAACGCTGGAAGTTGGGGCTGATCCTTGCCTTGCTGCTGGCAGCCGGGTTAAGCCTGATCTTTTTCCGTTCTTCGTTGAGCCGCATTCAGCAGATCGAGGTCGAAGGCAACGTGTACGTCGACCGTTCGGCGGTGATCGAAGCGGCGGGACTGCGGATCGGCGGCCAATTTTTCGGATCGAGCGCGGAGAGCGTCGAGCAGCGGGTCGTAGCGAATCTGAACGCGGTCGAAAAAGTGACGGTGGACAAAAATTTTCCGGGCACGGTGCGGCTGATCGTCGACGAATACGATCCGGTCGCGTACGAACTGCTGGAAGACGGCAGCATTCAGGCGCTGCTCGGCAGCGGCGCGGAGATCAAGCTGCGCGATCAGGGGCTGCCGGCCGAGAAGCCGATGCTGACGGAGTGGGCCGGACGGGAAGAAGAGAAGGCGAAGCTGTGCCGCGTGCTGGATTCGGTGCCCGACAGCCTGCTGGCCGACCTGTCCGAGATTATGCCCTGGCCGTCGGAGGCTTATCCGGACAAGATCCGGATCTACACGCGCTCGCGGTTCGAGGTGGAGACGACCGTCGCGCTGCTGAAGGAAAAGCTCGAAATTTTGGGCGGAATTACCGAAACGCAGGCGCCGGGCATGATCAAAATGCTCGAAGCCAACGATTTGGTTCCTTTCGTGAGTACGGAAGACGGAGAGAACGGCGTGATCTCGCCCTAAAGCCCGCTACTCCCCGCTGCCAAAAGATGCTATAATGTTTGCTGTATTCTCGCAAAAAGATACACAATCCGCATAAAAATCTTTAAAACGAAAGAGGGAAAGTTTAAGCCGTGTTGAATTAGGTATGGAGATACGCCAAACATCCGGCTTTAGACGAACCAGATGAACAATTTTGCAAACGGGAGGTGCCAAGGGCTTGAGCAGCAATGACATCATTGTTAGTTTGGACATCGGTACATCCAAAGTTCGTGCTATTATTGGGGAAATCAACAACGGAACCTTTAATATTATTGGAGTTGGATCTGCCGATTCGGAAGGAATCCGAAAAGGCGCCATTGTTGACGTCGATCAGACCGTCCAATCGATTCGCGGCGCCGTGGAGCATGCCGAGCGAATGGTCGGCATTCAAATAACGGAAGTTTACGTCGGAATATCGGGCAGCCATATCGGGCTGCAGTCCAGCCGCGGCGTCGTGACCGTGTCGAACGAAGACCGAGAAATCGGGGAGGACGATATCGAGCGCGTAACCAAGGCGGCCGAAGTCGTGGCTCTTCCGCCGGAACGTGAAATCATCGATGTCGTTGCCAAGCAATTCGTGGTTGACGGCTTGGAGGGAATTCAGGATCCGCGGGGCATGATCGGATCCCGCTTGGAGGTGGAAGCTACGATTGTCACCGGCGCAAAAACGGCTATACATAACCTTTTGCGCTGCGTGGAGAAAGCCGACCTCAAGGTGAAAGAACTGGTGCTGATTTCCCTCGGGGCCGGCCAGCTGGCGCTTACCAAGGACGAGAAGACGATGCGTACGGCACTGATCGATATCGGAGCCGGCCAGGCGACCATTTCCGTCTTCGAAAGCGGCCATCTTACGGCCGTCTCGACGATTCCGGTCGGAGGCGAATACGTCACGAACGATATCGCTTACGGACTGCGCACGGTGACCGATCAGGCCGAGAAGGTCAAGCTGAAGTACGGATGCGCTATGATGGCGGATGCGGCGGCTGACGTCGTATTCAAGGTCAACCGGATCGGCAGCACGATCGAGAAGGAATATACGCAGGAAGACCTGGCTGCGATCATCGAGCCGCGGGTGCAGGAGATTTTCCAGCTTATTCATCAGGAGATTCAGCGCATGGGTTATCCGGACATTCCGGGCGGCTACGTGCTGAGCGGCGGAACGGTCGCGATGCCGGGGGTTCTGCAAGTTGCCCAAAGCGAACTGTCGGCGTCTGTCCGTCTTGCCGTGCCGGATTACATCGGCGTGCGGGACCCGGCCTTTACGAGCGGGATCGGCATTTTGTACAGCGTCATTCGGAAAAATCGCGGCAGAGGAAACGCAGCGCCGGGCAAGAAACCCGTCAATCGACCTAAATCCAATCCCGCACCGGAGACGACCCAGAAAACCGGTTTCCTAGAAAAGCTCAAAAATATGTTTAGCGAATTTATTTAAGTCACACAAAAACGAGCCCATCCAAGGAAAACGAGGGGGAGATGGAGGAATATGTTGGAATTCGATTTCGAAATGGAAAGCCTGGCGCGTATTAAAGTCATCGGCGTAGGCGGCGGAGGCAGCAATGCCGTCAACCGGATGATCGAGAACGGCGTTCAAGGCGTGGAGTTTATTACGGTCAACACGGATGCCCAGGCACTTCACCTGGCTAAGTCGGAACACAAGCTGCAGATCGGCGACAAGCTGACAAGAGGTCTTGGCGCGGGTGCCAATCCGGACGTCGGCAAGAAGGCGGCGGAAGAATCCCGCGAACTGATCAGCAATACGCTCAAAGGAGCGGATATGGTGTTCGTTACCGCCGGCATGGGCGGCGGCACGGGCACGGGCGCAGCTCCGGTTATCGCGGAGATCGCGCGCGAATGCGGTGCTTTGACGGTGGGGGTCGTCACGCGTCCGTTCACGTTCGAAGGCCGCAAGCGCGCTGCGCAGGCCGAACTCGGCATTGAAGCGCTCAAAGAAAAAGTCGATACGCTGATCGTCATTCCGAACGATCGCCTGCTTGAGATCGTCGACAAGAAGACCCCGATGCTGGAAGCGTTCCGCGAAGCGGACAACGTCCTGCGTCAGGCTGTTCAGGGCATTTCCGACCTGATCGCCGTTCCGGGTCTGATCAACCTCGACTTTGCGGACGTCAAGACGATCATGACCGAGCGCGGTTCCGCGCTGATGGGCATCGGCGAAGCGGCCGGCGAGAACCGTGCGGCGGACGCCGCGCGCAAAGCGATCATGAGCCCGCTGCTCGAGACGTCGATCGAAGGCGCCCGCGGCGTCATCATGAACATCACGGGCGGTTCGAACCTCTCGCTGTACGAAGTCAACGAAGCGGCCGAAATCGTCATCGAAGCTTCCGATCCGGAAGTGAACATGATCTTCGGTGCCATCATCGACGAGACGATGAAAGAAGAGATCAAAGTGACCGTTATCGCGACCGGCTTCGAACACAAGCCTGCGCCGATGAAGCCTCTGATCCGTCGTCCGGCGGCCCAGCAGCCCGAAGGCGGTCAACCCGACCGTCCTCAGCCGCAGCAGCCGCAGCGTCCCGCTTTCGAGCCTCAGGCCGGAGGCGACCAGCTGGATATTCCGACGTTCCTGCGGAACCGCTCGCGCCAGAACAACGACTAACAAGGATTGCGACTTACGAAAGATCCGCTTTCGCTATACGGAAGCGGATCTTTTTTTCAACATACGGATACGGGGCTATACGCTGTGCGTATTCGGCAAGGAGGAATCGATTAGATGACGAGCATGACGGAACCTTTCGTTCGCCGGACGGCGGACAACGGGGCGGAAGTATTCGATATCGCTCCGTGGCAGCGGTTCGACGGCTTGAGCGCGGGCTTCACGGGTCGCGGAGGCGGCGTCAGCGAGGGCTTCCGCGCCAGCCTCAACTGCGCGCTGCACGTCGGCGACGATCCGGCTCACGTAGCGGAGAATCGGTCGCGGGTCGCGGAAGCGGCCGGTTTCCGGTTCGAAGACTGGACGAGCGGCGAACAGGTGCATCTGGCCGAGATCGCTATTGTGACGGAAGAAGACCGCGGCCGGGGCCGGTCGGACCGCGACAGCGCGTTTCCCGATACGGATGGCCTGCTGACGAACGTGCCGGGCATTCTGCTGACTTCGTTCTACGCCGACTGCACTCCGCTGTACGTGTTCGATCCGGTACGGCAGGTGATCGGCCTTGCGCATGCGGGCTGGAAAGGCACGGTCGCCGGGATCGGCCGGCGGCTGGTCGAGCGCATGGGCGAGCAGTACGGCAGCCGGCCCGACGACGTTCTGGCGGCGATCGGTCCCTGCATCGGGGAACGCCGCTACGAGGTGGACGAAGCGGTGCTTGGGCAGGTCGGCGTTTTGCTGGAAAAGGAGTCGGGTAATGGTTCTCGTTCGCTGTCTGACTTTTCCGAAGATTTGGGCGGAGGCAAAGCGCTGCTTAACTTGAAAGAATTGAATCGACACCTTATGATAAGAGCAGGATTACGTCCGGAAAACGTGCTGCGCACGCAGTGGTGCACGGGCAGCCGGACCGATTTGTTCTTTTCGCATCGACAGGAAAAAGGACAGACCGGCCGAATGGCGAGCTGGATCGGATTACGAGAAGGAGGCACGCTCCGGTGACTTTACAGCAGCGGATCGCGCATGTGAACGAGAAGGTGGCCGAAGCCTGCGCGCGCGCGGGCCGATCGCCGGAAGAAGTGAACATTGTAGCGGTAACGAAGTACGTCTCGACGGAAAAAACGGCGCAGGTGTTCGACAGCGGCATTCGCCATATCGGCGAAAACCGCTGGCAAAACGCCAAACCGAAATGGGAAGCGCTCGGCAGCCAGGGCACGTGGCATTTTATCGGCCAGCTGCAGAGCAATAAAGTAAAAGACGTGATCGGGAGATTCGCGTATATTCATTCGCTGGATCGTCTCTCGTTGGCCAAAGAACTGGAACGTCAGGCCGCCGCGTCCGATATAGAGGTGAACGTCTTCGTTCAGGTCAACGTATCGGGCGAAGATTCCAAATCCGGCATGCCGCCCGAAGAAGTATACGATTTCGTGCGGCAGCTGCGGGACTATTCCCATCTGAACGTGGTGGGCCTGATGACGATGGCGCCGCTCGACCGGGACGCCGAAGGCGCCCGCCCGACGTTCCGGGGACTGCGCGAGCTGCGGGACGAACTCAATGCCCGCGAAGCGTGGTCCGCGCCGATCGAGCATCTGTCGATGGGCATGTCGGGCGATTTTGAAGTGGCGATCGAAGAAGGAGCGACCTGGCTTCGCCTGGGCTCCATTCTGGTAGGAAAAGAGGAGGATTGAAGATGGGTGTCATGAACCGTTTTATGAATTTTCTCGGCCTGCAGGAAGAAGAAGAGATCGTAGAGCGCGAGAAAGTAGCCGATCCGGACGATCAGCCTTACGACGCGGCTTCCAATTACGAGACACGCAAAAACGCGAAAGCGAACAACGTGGTCAGTATCCATGCTCAGAAAAGCGTCAAAGTGATTCTGGTGGAACCGCGTACGTACGACGACGCCCAACAGATCGCCGACCATCTGCGCGCGCACCGTTCGGTCGTCGTCAATTTGCAGCAGGTTCGCCGCGACCACGCCAAGCGGATCATCGATTTTCTCGGTGGCACCGTGTACGCGATCAACGGCAACATTTCCAAAGTCGGAGGAGACATTTTCCTCTGCACGCCGGATACGGTGGAAGTGGAAGGCACCATCGCGGACCTGATCCGCGAAGATCACGAATTTAATAATCAAATGAGGTGAATATCGTTTAATGGAATTTCTTCTTCTGCTCCATAACGTCATTGTTCCTTGGGCTTTCCAGATCTATTCCTGGATTCTGATCATCTATATCCTGATGTCTTGGGTACCGAATGTGCGCGAGAGCCAGGTCGGCGTCATTTTGGGCAAAATTGCCGAACCTTACCTGGCCATCTTCCGCCGCTTCATCCCGCCGATCGGCGGCATGCTCGACATTTCCCCGATCGTGGCATTCTTCGTTCTTCAATTCGTGCAGCGCGGCGTGCTGTACCTGATCGAACTGCTTGCCAGAGCGATCGGTTAAAGAGGGCCTGACATGAGTAAAAACATGTACGAACATATCCATCCCGACGAACGCGAATTCGTCGACCGCGCTTCCGAATGGCTTGAAGGCGCGGCCCGCTATCACGAGACGAAGCTGACCGATTTTCTCGATCCGCGCCAGCTGCAGATTTTGACGATGCTGGCGAACCGCGAACCGGACGTCGACTTTCGCCTGGACGGGGGCAGCGAGGCTGCCGAACGCCGGCGCGCCGTGATCGCTCCGGATTACCGGGACCTGCAGGAAGAAGACACGAAGCTTGCCGTGCTGTCGATCACTCCGTCGGACACCAAGTTCATGGAGCTCGGGCACGGCGATTATATGGGTTCGGTATTGGGACTCGGCATGAAGCGTTCCAAAGTCGGCGATATCCATCCGCGCGAAGACGGCTGCCATATCGTGGTAGCCGCCGAGATCGCGGATTTTCTTAATCTGGAGCTGCGTCAGGTGCACCGGGTGAACGTGTTCACTGAAGTGCTGCCGATTGCTTCGCTGCTTGCCGCGGAATCGGAGCTTGCGGAACTGGAACTGACGGTCGCTTCGCCGCGGCTTGACGGGATCGCGAGCGACGTATACCGTATGAGCCGGGCGAAGATTCTCGCTCCGATCAAGGCGGGGCGCTGCCGGGTGAACTGGAAAGTGGAAGAAGATCCTTCCAAAATGCTGCGCGAAGGAGACACGGTCTCCCTGCAGGGCTTCGGGCGCTTTCGGGTGCTGGAAGTCGGCGATTTGACCAAAAAAGGCCGGTATCGGGTCCGGATCGGCAAGTTTGTATAGAATTTGTGGAGAAGGCGTATCGTTTCATGCAGGAATTCGCGTGCGAACGTCGAAATTCCGATAAAGCAAAGGGGCCGCAGTCGGGCGGCCCGATTCACAAACCGGATACGGCCGGCCGTTCGCCGAGGGGTTGGCAGCGTGCTCAATACACTTGGAGGTGCACATCATGGCATTAACACCGCTGGATATACATAACAAAGAATTCAGCCGGCGTCTTCGCGGATACGATGAAGATGAAGTCAACGAGTTTTTGGATCAGGTGATCAAAGACTACGAGAGCGTCATTCGCGAAAATAAAGATCTTCTGCACCGCATGACGTCGATGGAAGAGCGTCTCAACCATTTCATGAACCTGGAAGACACGCTGAGCAAGACGATCATCGTGGCGCAGGAAGCGGCGGACGAAGTACGCGGCAACGCGAAGAAGGAAGCCCAGCTGATCGTGAAGGAAGCGGAGAAAAACGCCGATCGCATCATCAACGAATCTTTGGTCAAATCGCGCAAAGTCGCCGTGGAGATGGAAGAGCTCAAGAAGCAGGCGTCCATCTACCGCACCCGTTTCCGGACGCTGATCGAAGCGCAGCTCGAACTGCTCGCCCAGGACGGCTGGGACGCGCTGGATCGCCAGAGCCGCGAACTCGATCGCGAGATGGAGCAGGCCCAGGCCGAACGCCGCCGCGCGAGCGAATCGTACTAGGCGGACCGCGCTTAGGTCCGCTGCGGCGGTCGGTGTCAGCTATTGACAACCGCCGCGGATAGCGCTATAAATAAAGAACGCCGCTGCGGCGTTCCGGACGGCAAGTCCGGATGAGATCCATAACATGAACCAAATTCCACGATGGGAACAGTAAGCGATGCCGTTCGTTCTCCAGAGAGCCGGGCCTTCAAGAGCTGCAAGCCGGCGTACGAAGCATTGACCGAAGATCGTCCCGGAGAAGTACGCCCGAATCCTTTTGCGACATTCATGCAGGAGAGAGTAGGCCGTATCGGATGCCGACCGTTACAGCGGCCCCGCGTTATTGGACGCGGAAGACAAGGTGTCGCTCTGCTGCGCGATGCCCGAAAAGCGGCGTTCTCCGGCGTTTTTCGGACAGACTGTGCAGGCAGGCGAAACAAGGGTGGTAACGCGAGCAGGTCTCGTCCCTTTACGGGGGCGGGGCTTTTTTTGTTTTCGGATCGCTGATTTGGATTGACGAGCATTTATTCCCCATACAAAAGGAGCCGACAGACATGCAAAGAGTCGATGTCAGAGAAAAAGCGCGCGCGCGCGACCTGCGGGTGTTGAACCGTTGGAATGAAGAGAATACGTTCAAGCAGTCGATCGAGAACCGCGAAGGCAAGCCGAACTTCGTCTTCTACGAAGGACCGCCGACCGCAAACGGAGTGCCGCATATCGGACACGTGCTGGGACGCGTCATCAAGGACTTCGTCGGTCGCTACCAGACGATGAAAGGCTTCCACGTCGTTCGCAAAGCGGGCTGGGATACGCACGGCCTGCCGGTCGAGCTGGGCGTGGAGAAACAGCTCGGCATCTCCGGCAAGCACGATATCGAAGAGTACGGTGTCGAGAAATTTATCAAAAAGTGCAAAGAGAGCGTGTTTACGTACGAGAAGCAGTGGCGCGAGCTGACCGAAGCGATCGGCTACTGGACGGATCTCGACAACCCGTACATCACGCTGGACAACAAATATATCGAAAGCGTCTGGAACCTGCTCGGCACGATCCACGACAAAGGGCTGTTGTACCGCGGACACCGCGTCAGCCCGTACTGTCCTTCGTGCCAGACGACGCTGAGCTCGCACGAAGTGGCGCAGGGCTACGAAGACGTCAAAGACCTGAGCGCGACCGCCAAGTTCAAGCTTGAGAGCGGCGAGTACGTGCTGGCCTGGACGACGACGCCGTGGACGCTGCCTTCGAACATCGCGCTGGCCGTCAATCCGGCGATGACGTACGTCAAAGTACAGCAGGAAGGCGAAGTGCTGATCCTGGCGAAAAACTTGACGGGCAGCGTGCTCAAAGGCGAGTTCGAGACGCTGGGCGAACTGCCGGGCTCTGAACTGGTCGGCTTGAGCTACGACGCGCCGTTCCATTACTTCACGCCGGAAAAAGGGCATCTGATCCTCGGCGCGGACTTCGTCACGGACGCGAGCGGTACGGGCGTCGTGCATCTGGCGCCGGCGCACGGCGAAGACGATTACCGCGTCTGCCGCGAGAACGGGATCAGCTTTATCAACCTGGTCGATTCGCAGGGCCGCTTCGTCGACGAAGTGACCGATTTTGCCGGACGTTTCGTCAAAGACGGCGAGACCGATATCGAGATCGTCAAAGCGCTGTCGGAAAAAGGACGTCTCTACAGCAAAGAAAAATACGAGCACAGCTATCCGTTTTGCTGGAGATGCCACACGCCGCTGCTGTATTACGCGACAGACAGCTGGTTTATCCGCACGACGGCCGTCAAAGACAAACTGGTCGAAAACAACAAAGGCGTCAAATGGTATCCGGAACATGTGCGCGACGGCCGTTTCGGCAAATTCCTCGATGACCTGATCGACTGGAACATCAGCCGCAACCGCTACTGGGGCACGCCGCTCAACGTCTGGGTATGCGAAGAGACAGGCAGGGAATACGCGCCGAAGAGCATCGCCGACCTGCGCGAGCGCGCGGTTGATTTCGTGCCGGAAGACATCGAGCTGCACAAGCCTTACGTGGACGCGATCAAGCTGAAGTCCCCGTTCGCCGAAGGCGCGGTCATGACCCGGACGTCCGAAGTGATCGACGTCTGGTTCGACAGCGGTTCGATGCCGTTTGCCCAGCAGCATTATCCGTTCGAAAACGAAGAAGCGTTCAAAGCGCAGTATCCGGCCGACATGATCGTCGAAGGTATCGACCAGACGCGCGGCTGGTTCTACAGCCTGCTCGCGGTCTCGACGATGATCACGGGCGAAGCGCCGTACAAATCCGTTATGGCGACCGGACATATCCTGGACGAGAACGGCCAGAAAATGTCCAAGTCCAAAGGCAACGTCGTCGATCCGTGGGAAGTGCTCGAAGAATACGGCATGGACGCGTTCCGCTGGGTGATGCTGGCCGACAGCGCGCCGTGGAACACGAAGCGCTTTTCCAAAAGCGTCGTCGGCGAAGCCAAGTCCAAAGTCGTCGACACGATCGTCAACACGCACGCGTTCCTGACGCTGTACGCGGACATCGACGGATTCGATCCGGCGGCGCATCCTTTCCAGGTGCCGACCGGACGTCTGGATCGCTGGATTCTGTCGCGCCTGCACAGCCTGGTGGCGGCCGCGAACGAAGCGCTTGAAGACAACGACTTCCTGAGCGCCGCCAAAGGCATCGAAGAATTCGTCGACGGCCTGAGCAACTGGTATATCCGCCGTTCGCGCGACCGGTTCTGGGGCAGCGGCCTGACGGACGACAAGCTCGACGCGTACCGCACGCTGACCGAAGTGCTCTCGACGCTCGCGCGCCTGATCGCTCCGTTCATGCCGGTATTGGCCGAAGACCTGTACGGCAACCTGGGCGGACAGACGAGCGTGCATCTGGCGGATTATCCGACGGCCTACGCTTCGCTGATCGACGCGGAACTGGAACGCGACATGAAGACGTCGCAGCAGATCGTGGAACTGGCCCGCAACGTGCGCAACGAGAACAGCCTGAAGACGCGCCAGCCGCTGTCCGAGCTGATCGTCTCGATGGACCGCGAGTTCGACCTGACCGATTACGCGGAGATCGTCAAGGACGAGATCAACGTGAAGCAGATCCGGATCGAGAGCGGAGACAGCGACTTCGTCGACTACACGCTCAAGCTGAACCTCAAAGTGGCAGGCAAAAAGTACGGCAAAAACGTCGGCTTCCTGCAAAACCACTTCAAAGGCATGACGGCGCAGGAGACGCGTGCGGTCGTGGACAACGGACACTTCAATATCGCGTCGCCGGAAGGCGAAGAACTTCAAGTGACGGGCGAAGAGCTGCTGATCGAGAAAAAAGCGAAAGAAGGATTCGCGTCCGCGTCCGGCTACGGCCTGACGGTGGCGCTGAACACCGACGTGACGCCTGAACTCGAACAGGAAGGCTGGGTTCGCGAGATCGTCCGGGCCGTGCAGGATACGCGCAAAAAGCTCGACCTCAAAGTCGAGCAGCGCGTCGACCTGACGCTCGACGTCGACGCCGAACTGCAGGCCGCGCTCGAAGCGTTCGATTCCGTGCTGCGCGAGAACGTGCTCGTGGACGGCGTATCGTTCGGCTCGGAAGACGGCATGGAGAGAATGACGCTCGGCGGCAAGGAAGTCGGCATCAAGATTCGCTAGAATTCAGGGCGAACAGCAAGCAAGACCGCTGCGGGAGCCCCGCGGAGATCGTCCCTGCGGACGGTCGGCCGCGGGGTCTTGTGTTGCCCGGCGGCAGCCGGTCGGCACGATAGACGCTATCTTTGGCGCTGTGCTACAATAGACGGGCCGGAAAGGAAGCTTGCATCGTCCGCCGGTCCCAACTTGAAGGTATGAGGTGACGGATTAACGTGATTTATTATGTGATCGCGCTTGTAGCTTTTCTGATTGACCAGGGGACCAAATACCTGGTCGCTACGCGCATGGAGATTCGAGATCAAATTCCGATCATCGGCGACTTCTTCATTTTGACTTCGCACCGGAACAAAGGCGCGGCTTTCGGCATTTTGCAGGAGCAGCAGTGGTTCTTCATCATTGTGACGCTCGTCGTCGTCGCCGGGATCATCTGGTATCTGCAGCGCGTCAAAAACGCCAGAGGTTCGGCCCGCCTGCTGCCGATCGCGCTCAGCCTCGTGCTCGGCGGAGCGCTGGGCAACTTCCTGGACCGTCTTCGGATGGGCGAAGTCGTCGACTTTTTCCTGTTCAACTTCGGCAGTTACAGCTTCCCGATCTTCAACGTTGCGGACGCCTGCATCGTGGTCGGCGTCGCCCTGATCATCATCGATACGCTGCTTGACGCCAAACGCCCGAACGAACCGCAGTCTACGGACAAGCTTGAGCAACGCACGGAGGAATAGACATGGATAAGCATCAATCTGCCGATCCCGGCGCTTTGCCGGAAGAGATCGCAGTCGAAGAAGAAAGTATGCAGTGGAACGTGTCTGCCGAATTCAACAAGCAGCGCGTCGATAAATACGTAACCGAAGCGATGGGCGACGAAGTGTCCCGCTCCCAGATCCAGCTCTGGATCGATCAGGGGCATATCACCGTCAACGGCAAGACCGTCAAAGCCAATTACAAACTGTCCCCGAACGAGACGGTGGACGTTCGCGTGCCCGCGCCGGAATCGGTCGACATCGTGCCGGAGAACATCCCGCTCGACGTCGTGTACGAAGACTCCGACGTCATCGTGGTGAACAAGCCGCGCGGCATGGTCGTGCACCCGGCCGTCGGCCATTCGTCCGGCACGCTCGTCAATGCCTTGATGTTCCATTGCAAGGACCTCTCGGGCATCAACGGCGAAGTGCGTCCCGGTATCGTGCATCGCATCGACAAAGACACGAGCGGCCTGCTGATGGCTGCCAAGAACGACAAAGCGCACGCCTCGCTGGCCGAACAGCTCAAAGAGCACTCCGTCAGCCGCATCTATACCGCTTTGGCGCACGGCAACATCGCGCATAACCACGGCACCGTGGACGCCAATCTGGGCCGCGACCCGCACGACCGCAAAATGTTCACCGTCGTTCAGAGCGGCGGCAAGCACGCGATCACGCATTTCAACGTGTCCGAACGGTTCGGCGACTACACGCTGCTCGAACTGAAGCTTGAGACCGGCCGTACGCACCAGATCCGCGCGCATATGAAGTTCATCGGCCACCCTCTCGTAGGCGACCCGATGTACGGCCGCACCGGCGGACTTAAGCTGCAGGGCCAGGCGCTGCACGCCGCCTCGCTCGGCTTCACGCATCCGACGACGGGCGAACGGCTGGAGTTCTCCGCGCCGATTCCCGCCGATCTGGAAGAGCTGCTGACCCATCTTCGCAGCCGCTAAGCGCTGCTCTTGGCGAGCCGCGAAGCGGAGCCCATTTTGTACCGTTCGCCTCCCGGTGAGGCGAACCCAAGGGCAAGGACCGCCCATGCTTGCCCTGCTTGAAGAGGGCAAGCCTTTTTTCGCCTTCCCGTCCCGCCGCGCGCCGGTTGGGACGGCAGCCGCGATCCGCCGGCCCTTCCACCCCGAAGCGTCTCCAACCGTCGCAAAAACACCAATTTTCCGCCACATAATCCATGTTCTCCGCCGCGAATCTGCGGCATGATGGAACATAGAACAATCTGTCCAAGGAGCTGAACTTAACCATGAGTATCGAGAGCTATCAGAACACGTTCGTCCAGCAGGTATTTGCCGACCGGATCGGCGGAGCCAACTACGGCAAGGACACCAATATTTATAAATTCGAGAAGATCAAGCGTGCCAAAGCGGCCGCGCGCCAGGCGTTCCCCGATGTCGAACTGATCGACATGGGCGTCGGCGAGCCGGACGAGATGGCCGATGCGGGCATCGTGGCCAAGCTGGCCGAAGAAGCGGCCAAGCCGGAAAACCGCGGCTACGCCGATAACGGCATTCCGGAATTCAAAGCGGCCGCCGCGCAGTATCTGGCCGACGTGTTCAAGGTCGAAGGCATCGATCCGAACACCGAAATCGTCCACTCGATCGGCTCCAAGCCGGCGCTTGCGATGCTGCCGTCCGTATTTATCAATCCGGGCGACGTGGCGATCCTGACCGTACCGGGCTATCCGGTGCTCGGTACGCACACGAAGTACGTGGGCGGCGAAGTGTACAATGTGCAGCTGACCCAGGAGAATAACTTCCTGCCGAATCTCGACGAGATTCCGGCCGATATCGCGAAGCGCGCCAAGCTGCTGTACCTGAACTACCCGAACAACCCGACCGGCGCAAGCGCCACGGTCGAGTTCTTCACGAAGGTAGTCGAGTGGGCCAAAGCGAACGAAGTCATCGTCGTGCATGACGCCCCTTACGCGGCGTTGACTTACGACGGCCTCAAGCCGCTCAGCTTCCTGAGCGTACCGGGCGCCAAAGACGTGGGCATCGAACTGCATTCCCTGTCCAAGTCGTACAACATGACCGGCTGGAGAATCGGCTTCGTCGCCGGCAATCCGCTGATCGTCAAAGCGTTCAGCGACGTGAAGGACAACAACGATTCCGGCCAATTCATCGCGATCCAGAAAGCGGCCGCGTACGGCCTGGCCAATCCGTCGATCACCGAAGGCATCGCGGAGAAATATTCGCGCCGCCACGACATGCTGGTCGGAGCGTTGAATGAACTGGGCTTTACCGCCACGAAGCCAAAAGGCTCGTTCTTCCTGTACGTACAGGCACCCAAAGGAATCAAAGGCGGCGAAACGTTCGGCAGCGGCGAAGCGTTCTCGCAGTTCCTGATTCGTGAAAAATTGATCTCCACCGTACCGTGGGACGACGCGGGTTCGTTCGTACGCTTCTCCGTCACGTTCGAAGCGAAAGGCCTCGACGAAGAGAAACGCGTCATCGAAGAGATCAAGCGCCGCCTGAGCGACGTAGAATTCGAATTTTAATCGGCGATTTCCGTCTGATTTCAATACGTTCAACGTTGGACCCAAGCCAAGTCCGAACAAGCAGAAAGCCGATTCCCGGATGATCCGGGAATCGGCTTTTTTGCGTTTTGGTTTGCGTTTCGATTTTGAATTTCGATTTGCGTTTCGATTTTGCGTTCGATTTGCGGATTCGCAAAAGGAAGGAGGCACGGTTCAATCGATCTTGAACCGTTCGACTTCGCCCTGCAGCTGCTCGGCGAGCAGCGCCAGCGAAGACGACGACTGCCCGATCTGCTCCATCGAAGCAAGCTGTTCTTCGGCAGCGGCGGCGATCTCGTGGGTGCCGGCCTGGTTCGCCTGTGCGGCCTGCGCGATCGCGCCTACCGCCTGGGCGACTTCCTGGGCATGCCCGGCGATCTCGCCGACCTGCGTGTTCATGCCGCTGAGGTCGTCGGATACTTCTTCCGATGCCGCTTTGAGCCGGCGCAGATTGTCCGCGGTCTGCTCGGCCGTCTCCAGGCCGCCGGTGACGGAGTGGCGGATCTTGACGAACGTCTCCAGCGAAGCTTGGATATCGGCCACGATGTCCTGAATGAGGCCTTCGATCGTTTTGGCCGAATCGGCCGACTGCTGCGCGAGCTTCTTGACTTCGCTCGCGACGACCGTGAAGCCGAGCCCGGCTTCGCCGGCGCGCGCCGCTTCGATCGAAGCGTTCAGGGCGAGCAGATTCGTCTGCGAAGCGATCTCGTCGATCGTATGCAGGATGCCGGTAATCGCCTGCGATTTGGCGGACAGGCCGGAGATCACTTCGCCGCCTTCGCGGACCGACGCGTCGATCTCCCGCATGCGGTCCAGCGTCCGGTCGACCAGCAGGTCGCCTTCTTCGGCCATCTCGGCCGAACTGCGCGAAGCGTGCGCCAGACGTTCCGAACCGGTGCGAAGCTCGGACAGCCATTCGAATACTTCGGCCAGGCGGCGCGAACTGTCGGCGACTTTCTCGCTCTGCCGTTCGCTGCCGGCCGCGAAGCCTTCGATCGACTCCGTGATCTGCCGGGTCGCTTTGCCTGTGTGCTCGGCGCTTGCGCTGAGCTGCTCGGAAGAAGCCGCCACGTCCGAGACCGAGCCGTTGATCGAGCGGACGAGCCCGCCGAGCGAAGCGTTCATGTCCCGGAACGAAGCGGCCAGCCGGCCGATCTCGTCGCCGCTGGAATCGGTGATCGTGCCGGTCAGATCGCCGGCGCTGATCGCTTCGGCGGCGCGGGCGACTTTTTGCAGGCGGCGCGCGATCGAACGGGTCAGCAGCCAGATGATCGTTCCGCCGACAAGCAGAGACACGGCGAGCACGGTCATAAGCAGGTAGAAGATCGGCCGCGCCGCTTCCTGCACTTCGTTTTCGTAATAGCTGCCGGAGATGATCCAGCCGCTAAGTTCGTTTTTTTCATAAATGAGCACTTTCGGTTCCGATTCGAAAATATAGCTGAACGTGCCGGCGGCCGCGGTTTGTTCGGACAGCCGGACGGAAATATCGTTGCTTTCTCCGGGTTTGTACGTCGGATGCGAAATATACGTGCCGCTTTCTGTCGTGATGAACGCGTAGCCTTCTTTGCCGATCGTCATCGCCTGCGTCGTTTGCAGCAGCGAATCGATCGAGAGATCGATACCGACCACGCCGCTGCCGTCGCTCATGCGCTTGGCGATCGTGATACCCGTTTTGCCGCTTGAAGCCGAGACGTAAGGTTCCGTGACGACCGCCCGATCCGGGTTGTCCATCGCAAGGGTGTACCAATCCCGGGTGCGCGGATCGTAATCGGCGGGCAGGTTGACGTAGCTCGAAGCGGAACCGATATAGGCGCCGGTCGCAGAGCCGGCGTAAGCCAGGTCGACGTCGCTTTGCGTCAAGTCGTACGTATCGAGCGGCGCGTTCACCGTTCCGGTCTTGAATCCGCCGGACGCGAAAGCGGTCGAGGTCAGCGTGGACGCCAGATAATCGACCGCGTCGATTCTCGACTGGATATCGCGCGAGACGATCGCATTCATCGTTTTGACGCTCGAAGTCGAGTTGGTCGTCAGCTCTCGGCTGAGCGCGGTTACGGCCGAGCGGTAAGACAAGGCGGCCGATACGAACAGCGAGACGACCAGGATGGAGATGAAGAAGATTAACAGTTTGCTGCCCAAAGATAAAGAAAAACGTTTGCTTTTTAACAAGTTCATTCAGTAATCGCTCCCTAGTTGCGTTCTAAC
This sequence comes from Saccharibacillus brassicae, assembly GCF_006542275.1. Lineage (NCBI taxonomy): Bacteria > Bacillati > Bacillota > Bacilli > Caryophanales > Paenibacillaceae > Saccharibacillus > Saccharibacillus brassicae. The sequence goes on along the minus strand of NZ_CP041217.1, from coordinate 685,407 downwards.
CTATAATATCGGTAATCCAATCCAGAAATTCCAGCAACCGTTTTCGAAAAAAGCCCGGGAGAAGTTTAACAAAAACCTGTTGCATAAATACAACATTTAAATGTATAATTATAAACAAGAAAACAAACGGTTTACGAGCTTGCGCATGCCGCATGAATCGAAGACGCACTCAAGCGGAGCCGCGTCACGCCGGTCATGCGGCACAGATGAGGCCAAAGCGAAGGCGGGTGGTTGACAGGAGCAAGCGCTTCTGTCATAATTCATTGCAACAGAGGCGCTGCGGCGCCCAATGAATAGCACCTTTAATTCAGTCCCGTGAGACTGGCAAGGTAACGTGAACGACGATTCACCAGGTATGCATCCGCCGAGAGCGGGTACATTTTTGGCGCGCTTCGTCGCATCAATGTGTCGATTTCGACCCCTTGCCCATTCGGGCGAGGGGTCTTTTTGCGCACAACGGCAAAAGAACCGACGTTCACGGGGCCGAGAGGTGACACCAACCTTTTGCCTAAGGAGGCGCACGCTCATGAACGAAACGCATGTCATTATGGATGAAGCCGCTATTCGCCGGGCATTGACCCGGATCGCCCACGAAATTCTGGAAAAGAACAAAGGGATCGAAGGCTGCGTGCTTGTCGGCATCAAGACGCGCGGCGTACCGCTGGCCAAGCGGATCGCCAAACGCATCTTCGAAATCGAGGGAACGCCGGTCGCCTGCGGAGAGATCGACATCAGCTCGTACCGTGACGACCGCGATTCGAGAGAGCCGAACATCAACTGCCAGGAACTGTTCGGAGACGCGGATGTGTCGATCGAGAACAAAAAAGTGATTTTGTTCGATGACGTGCTCTACACGGGCCGCACGATCCGCGCCGCCATGGACGCCCTGATGGACTGCGGACGGCCGCAGATGATCCAGCTCGCCGTGCTCGCCGACCGCGGACACCGCGAACTGCCGATCCGCGCCGACTACGTGGGCAAGAACGTACCGACCTCGCGGACGGAAGAGATCGAAGTGTTCCTAAGCGAAATCGACGGAGCCGAAGAAGTGCGTATCGGCAGCCGCCGGGAGGTGCTCGCATGATCGCCTATCATCCTTCGCTCCGCGATCGCCAGCTGCTCGGCCTCAAAGACATGGGAGCCGCCGAGCTGGAATCGATCCTCAAACGAGCCGCTTACTGGGAAGCACACGAAGAAAAGCGCATTCCGGTGCTGGAGCACCGTTTTATCGCCAATATGTTTTTCGAGAACAGCACGCGCACCCGCTTCTCGTTCGAAATGGCGCAAAAAAGACTCGGCGCGCAGGTATTGAACTTTGCGGCAGCCGCTTCGAGCGTCGAAAAAGGCGAGTCGGTCTACGACACGGTCCGCACGCTTGAAAGCATGGGTATCGACGCCGGCGTCATCCGGCTGAAGCCGATCGGCGTGCTCGAAGAACTCGCCAAGCACGTCAAAGTGCCGCTGATCAACGCCGGAGACGGCAACAACGAACATCCGACGCAGGCGCTGCTCGATCTGTACACGATGAAGAAACAGTTCGGCGAGATTCGCGGCCTGACCGTCTCGATCGTCGGCGACATCAAGCACAGCCGCGTGGCCCGCTCGAATCTGTGGGCGCTCAAAGCGCTCGGCGCGAACGTGAAGTTCTGCGCCCCCCACAGCATGCAGGCTGCGGAACTCGAAGAACATGCGCCTTATGTGACGATGGACGAAGCGCTGGACGCGGACGTCGTCATGATGCTGCGGGTGCAGCTGGAGCGGCATGCCGAAGGCGTGCTGAAGTCGGCTGACGAATACCGCGCCCAGTACGGCTTGACGACGCAGCGCGCCGCCAAGATGAAGCCGCACGCGATCATCATGCATCCGGCTCCCGTGAACCGCGACGTCGAGATCGACAGCGAACTGGTGGAAGCGCCGAACTCGCGGATTTTCCCGCAGATGCAAAACGGCGTGCCGATCCGCATGGTGGTCGTCGAACGGGCGCTGCGCTAAGCGGACCCCGGCAGAGCGGCACACGGATAACGGATAGACGGCGGACAACGGACGGACAAGGCGGACGGAAACGAAAAGCGAGAACGGAACCGGAGGGATTTGGACCATGATGAATTATTCGAACGTGGACGTATGGATTCAAAATGCAAGCGTGCTGAGCGAAGACGGGCAGCTGCAGCGGAGCGATATTCTGATTCAGGACGGCAAAGTGCTGGCCATTCTGTCTTCCGGCTGGTACCAATCGGCGGACGACCGGATGATCGAGAACGAGAACGAAGCGATGCTCGTGTACGACGCCCAGGGCAAGCTTGTGACGCCGGGCTTGATCGATATGCACGTGCATCTGCGCGAACCGGGCTTCGAGCACAAAGAAACGATCGAGAGCGGCGCGCGTTCCGCGGCGCAGGGCGGATTCACGACGATCGCCTGCATGCCGAACACCAAGCCGGTCACCGACAATCCGGAGACCGTCAAGCTGGTGCTGGGCAAAGCCAAAGAAGCGAACCTGGTCAACGTGCTGCCGTACGCGGCAATTACCAAAAACGAACTGGGCCGCGAACTGACGGACTTCGAAGCGCTGAAAGAGGCAGGCGCGATCGGCTTTACCGACGACGGCGTAGGCGTGCAGAACGCGCAGATGATGAAAGACGCCATGACCAAAGCCGCCGCGCTCGGCATGCCGGTCATCGCCCACTGCGAAGACGACTCGCTGGTCAAAGGTCTGTACGTGTCCGAAGGCGAATTTGCGAAAAAACACGGCATCAAAGGCATTCCGAACGAATCCGAAGCGATTCATGTCGGACGGGACGTACTGCTGGCCGAAGCGACGGGCGTGCATTACCATGTGTGCCACGTCAGCACCGAACAGTCGATCCGCCTGATCCGCCTCGCCAAGTCGATCGGCGTGAACGTGACCGCCGAAGTGTGCCCGCACCATCTGGTGCTGTCCGACGAAGACATTCCGGGCATGGACGCCAACTGGAAAATGAACCCGCCGCTGCGCACCCCGCGCGACGTCGCGGCCTGCATCGAAGCGCTTGAAGACGGCACGATCGATATCCTCGTGACCGACCATGCGCCGCACAGCGCGGAAGAGAAAGCCAAAGGCATGCTGCTCGCGCCGTTCGGCATCGTCGGCTTCGAGACCGCCTTCCCGCTGCTGTACACCGAGTTCGTCCAAAAAGGACGCTGGACGCTGGACTTCCTCGTCCGCCGCCTGACCCAGGACCCGGCCCGCGTGTTCGGCCTGAACGCCGGCAAGCTGCAGGTCGGCGCAACCGCCGATCTCGCCGTCATCGACCTCGAACTCGAAAAGATCGTCGATCCCGACCAGTTCGCGACCAAAGGCCGCAACACGCCTTTCACCGGCCGCGCGCTGTCCGGCTGGCCCGTCATGACCCTCGTCGCCGGCCGCCCCGTCTTCGGCGCCGAACTGACCCAGAGCGTGAACAGCTGACCCGCGCGAGCCGTCCAGAAGCGATAGCTTCGGTGACGCTCCCGATCTTAAATGCCTTGCCCGAGCCGTCCAGAAGCTATAGCTTCGGTGACGCTCCCGATCTTGACCGCCTTGCCCGAGCCGTCCAGAAGCTATAGCTTCGGTGACGCTCCCGATCTTAAATGCCTTGCCCGAGCCGTCCAGAAGTTATGACTTCGCCGACGCTCCCGATCTTAAATGCCTTGCCCGAGCCGTCCAGAAGCCATAGCTTCGCCGACGCTCCCGATCTTGAGTCCCTTGATCTTAAGCTTTGAGTCTTTGACCTTACCGTAACGCCTACATCCAAAGGGAGCGGAGGGCTGAAGAGGAGATTGAGAAGCGCAGCGTTCGCATTTGAAATCCGCTTTTCTACCGACAGCTGCTTTAAGTCCAATCGGAAGAAAAACGGATTTCAACGGCGATCGAAAGCCCTCTTCAGCCCGCAGCGTCTCCCAACCACCCCCCACACCTATTATTTTCCAAAAACCGAGGAGGATACACACCCATGCAGGCAAAACTTCTGCTCGAAGACGGCACGCTCTTCACCGGCCGCTCGTTCGGCGCCCAAGGCGACACAACCGGCGAGGTCGTGTTCAATACAGGCATCACCGGATACCAGGAAGTACTGTCCGATCCGTCGTACTGCAACCAGATCGTGACGATGACCTACCCGCTGATCGGCAACTACGGCATTACCCGCGACGACTTCGAATCGGTCCGCCCGTTCGTGAACGGCTTCGTCGTGCGGCGCTACGAGCCGGTGCCGAGCAACTGGCGCGCCGAGTACACGCTCGACGAGCTGCTCAAAGAGCACGGCATCGTCGGCATCAGCGACATCGACACCCGCATGCTGACCCGCATCCTGCGCAACCACGGCACGATGCGCGGCATTTTGACCGCGGGCAGCAAGTCCGTCGAAGAGCTGCAGGAGATGCTGCAATCTTCCGAATTGGTCACGAACCAGGTGCAAAGAACGTCCACGCAGCATGTGTATAACAGCCCCGGCAAAGGCGAGCGGATCGTCGTGATCGACTACGGCGCCAAAAGCGGCATCGTGCGCGAACTGAGCGCACGCGGCTGCGACATCGTCGTCGTGCCGCAGGACACGACGGCCGAGCAGATCCGCCGCATGAGCCCGGACGGCATCCAGCTGTCCAACGGTCCCGGCGACCCGAAAGACGTGCCGCAGGCGGTCGAGACGATCAAGCAGCTGCTCGGCGAATACCCGATCTTCGGTATCTGCCTCGGGCATCAGCTGCTGGCGCTGGCCGGCGGCGCGGATACCGAGAAGCTGAAGTTCGGCCACCGCGGCGGCAACCACCCGGTGAAGGAACTGGAAAGCGGCCGCTGCTACATCACGTCGCAGAACCACGGCTACACGGTCAAGGAAGAATCGCTGGCCGGTACCGACTTTGAAGTTACGCATATCAACAACAACGACAAGACGATCGAAGGGCTGCGGCACACGAAATTCCCGGCGTTTTCCGTACAGTACCACCCGGAAGCGGCGCCCGGTCCGTTTGATAACAGCTACCTGTTCGACCGCTTTATCGATACGATCCGCGAATTCAAAAAAAGCAGTCCCAAGCAGCCGCGACAAGCCGCAATGATGGCCGCGATGAGAGGAGCACGTTAATTATGCCGAAAAACGACAAACTCAAAAAAATTCTGGTGATCGGTTCGGGCCCGATCGTAATCGGTCAGGCGGCCGAGTTCGATTATGCCGGTACCCAGGCGTGCCAGGCTCTCCGTGAAGAAGGCGTGGAAGTCGTCCTGATCAACAGCAACCCGGCTACGATCATGACCGACACGAACATGGCCGACAAAGTATACATCGAACCGATCACGCTCGAATTCGTGACGCAGATCATCCGCCACGAACGTCCGGACGGCCTGCTGCCGACGCTCGGCGGCCAGACCGGTCTGAACATGGCGGTTGAATTGGCGCGCGCCGGCGTACTTGAGAGCGAGAACGTCAAGCTGCTCGGCACCCAGTTGGAATCGATCGAAAAAGCGGAAGACCGCGATTTGTTCCGCGACCTGATGCGCGAGCTGGAACAGCCGGTTCCGGACAGCGTTATCGTGACGACGCTCAACGAAGCGCTTGATTTCGCGGGCGAGATCGGCTATCCGATCATCGTGCGTCCGGCCTACACGCTGGGCGGCACCGGCGGCGGCATCTGCGTGGACGAAGAAGAACTGCGCGAGATCGTCGTGTCCGGCCTGCGCTACAGCCCGATCGGGCAGTGCCTGGTCGAGCGCAGCATCGCCGGCATGAAGGAAGTCGAATACGAAGTGATGCGCGACGCCAACGATAACTGTATCGTCGTCTGCAACATGGAGAACTTCGATCCGGTCGGCGTACATACCGGCGACAGCATCGTCGTCGCGCCGAGCCAGACGCTGTCCGACCGCGAATACCAAATGCTGCGTTCCGCGTCGCTCAAAATCATCCGCGCGCTGAACATCGAAGGCGGCTGCAACGTGCAGTTCGCGCTCGATCCGCACAGCTTCCAATATTATGTCATCGAAGTGAATCCGCGGGTCAGCCGCTCGTCGGCGCTCGCTTCCAAAGCGACCGGCTACCCGATTGCCAAAATGGCTTCCAAGATCGCGCTCGGCTACACGCTGGACGAGCTGATGAACCCGGTTACCGGGCAGACGTACGCCTGCTTCGAACCGGCGCTCGACTACATCGTGTCGAAGATCCCGCGCTGGCCGTTCGACAAGTTCATGCACGCCAACCGCAAGCTCGGCACGCAGATGAAAGCGACCGGCGAAGTCATGGCGATCGGCCGCACGTTCGAAGAGTCGATTCAAAAAGCGGTCCGTTCGCTGGAGATCGGCACGCACCGCCTGCTCGTCAAAGGCGCCGACGCGCTGAGCGAAGAAGACCTGAACAGCCGCCTGGCGAAGCCGGACGACGAGCGCATGTTCCTGATCGCCGAAGCGTTCCGCCGCGGCTACGCGCTGGAGACGATCCAGGATCTGACCAAGGTCGACTGGTGGTTCCTCGACAAGATCGAGCGCATCGTCGTGTTCGAGACGGTGCTGGCCGAGACCGACGAACTGTCGGACGAGCTGCTGACCGAAGCGAAGCGCATGGGCTTCACCGACCGCGCGATCGCCGAACTGCGCGCGCAGGGACGCGAGAACGGAAGATTGACGAAGGAAGCCGACGTTCGCGCTTACCGTAAAGAGATCGGGCTCGTGCCGGTCTACAAAATGGTCGATACGTGCGCGGCCGAGTTCGAATCGGAGACGCCGTACTACTACTCGACGTACGAGCAGGAGAACGAAGTGACGCAGACGGACAAAGAGAAGATCATCGTGCTCGGTTCCGGCCCGATCCGTATCGGCCAGGGCATCGAGTTCGACTACTCGACCGTGCATGCCGTCTGGGCGATCCGCAAAGCCGGTTACGAAGCGATCATTATCAACAACAACCCGGAGACGGTCTCGACCGACTTCAACACGTCCGACCGTCTCTACTTCGAGCCGCTCTTCTTCGAAGACGTCATGAACGTCATCGAACAGGAGAAGCCGATCGGCGTCATCGTGCAGTTCGGCGGCCAGACGGCAATCAACCTCGCGAAGCCGCTGCAGGACGCGGGCGTGAAGATTCTCGGCACGTCGCTCGACAGTATCGACGAAGCGGAAGACCGCAAGCGGTTCGAAGCGATGCTGTCCCGTCTTGATATCGCGCAGCCGAAAGGCAAAACGGTCACTTCGGTCGACCAGGCGGTCGAAACGGCGGAAGGCCTCGGCTATCCGGTACTCGTGCGTCCGTCGTACGTACTCGGCGGCCGCGCGATGGAGATCGTGTACTCCGACGAAGAGCTGCTCAGCTATATGAAGGAAGCGGTAGACATCAATCCGGAGCATCCGGTTCTGATCGACCGCTACATGCTTGGCAAGGAAGTCGAAGTCGACGCGATCTGCGACGGCGATACGGTGCTCGTGCCGGGCATCATGGAACATATCGAACGCGCGGGCGTTCACTCCGGCGACTCGATCGCGGTGTACCCGCCGCAGCATCTGTCCAAAGAACTGCAGGAGAAAGTCGTCGACATCACGATTCGCATCGCGAAAGAGCTGAAGACGATCGGCCTGCTCAATATCCAGTTCGTTATTTTCCAAAATGAAGTCTATGTCATCGAAGTAAATCCGCGTTCGTCGCGTACGGTACCGTTCCTGAGCAAAGTCACCGACATCCCGATGGCGAACCTCGCGACGCAGGCCATTCTCGGCGTCAAGCTGGCGGATCTGGACTACAAAGAAGGACTGTGGCCGGAAAGCAACCAGGTCGCGGTCAAAGTGCCGGTGTTCTCGTTCGCCAAGCTGCGCCGCGTCGAGCCGACGCTCGGACCGGAAATGAAGTCGACAGGCGAAGTCATGGGCCGCGACAAACATTACGCCAAAGCGCTGTACAAAGGTCTCGTCGGCGCAGGCATGAAGATTCCGTCCACCGGATCGATCATCGTCACCGTCGCCGAAAAAGACAAAGCGGAAGCGGTCAAGCTGATGGAAGGCTTTTACACGCTGGGTTACTCGATCATGGCGACCGGAGGCACGGCCAAAGCGCTTGAAGACGCCGGTATCCCGGTAACGCGCGTCAACAAGCTGAGCGAAGGCGAGCCGAACATTCTGGACAAAATCCGCAGCGGAGAAGCGAACTTCGTGTTCAATACGCTGACCAAAGGCAAAACGCCGGCGCGCGACGGATTCCGTATTCGCCGCGAAGCGGTCGAGAACGGCGTGGTCTGCATGACTTCGCTCGATACGGTCGCGGCGCTGCTGGACATGCTGGAGACGGTAAGCTTCACGTCCCGCGCTATGCCGGTCGGAGCGCAGAGCCTGTAACCATCGACAACCGGAACAGCGAACACCGACAGGCGCCATGCAGATTTTGCGGGCGCCTGTCGTCTGCGCGCCGGGCCGGATACCGTCGCAACACGGAAAAGGGAGGAACCCCATGACTTCGATCCACACGTCGCCGATGGCGCAGCGGCTCATGGTCGCGCTCGATTATCCGGACGACCGGGCAGCGCGGCAGCTCATGCTGAGCCTGGAAGGCATTCCCTGCTATATGAAAGTGGGCATGCAGCTTTTTTATCAAGCGGGACCGCAGTTCGTACGCGAGCTCAAAGAGCGGGGATACTCGGTTTTTCTCGATTTGAAAATGCACGACATCCCGAATACGGTCAAAGGCGGCGCGAACAGCATCACGAAGCTCGGCGTCGACATGTTTAACGTGCACGCCGCAGGCGGATCGACCATGATGGCCGCCGCAATGCGGGGCGTGGAAGAAGCTTTGGCGGCGGATTCGGCGCTGAGCCGGCCGCTCGTGATCGCGGTCACGCAGCTGACGAGCACCAATCTAGGCACGATGAACGAAGAAATCGGCATCCCGGGCAGTATCGAAGACGCAGTCATCCACTACGCGAAGCTTGCGTCCGGCGCCGGCTTGGACGGCGTCGTGGCCAGCCCGCTCGAAGCGCAGGGCATCAAGGACGCCTGCGGCGCGCACTTCCGTACGGTAACGCCGGGTATCCGGCCTGCGGGCAGCGCGGCGGACGATCAATCGCGCACGAAGACGCCGGGCGAAGCGATCGCCGGCGGCAGCGACTATATCGTCGTCGGCCGGCCGATCACCGCCGCAGCCGATCCGAGAGAAGCGATCATTCGAATATTGGAGGAGATGACACAATGACGACTCATACGGCAACAGAAGCGAAAATTGCGGCAGACCTGCTGAACATCGGCGCGGTGGCCCTGAGCCCCGACGAACCTTTTACATGGACATCGGGTATCCAATCCCCGATCTACTGCGACAACCGCCTGACGATGGCGTACCCGGAAGTGCGCGAGCGGATCGCGGACGCTTTCGCCGAATTGATCCGGACGCAGTACCCGGACGCGGAAGTTATCGCCGGAACGGCGACGGCCGGCATTCCGCATGCGGCGTGGGTGGCGCAGAAGCTGAATCTGCCGATGGCATACATTCGCGACAAAGCGAAAGGCCACGGCAAGCAGAATCAGATCGAAGGACTGATCAAGGCAGGGCAGAAAGTCGTCGTGATCGAAGACTTGATCTCCACCGGCGGCAGTTCGCTCAAGGCGGCGCTGGCCGTGCGCGAAGCCGGAGCGGAACCGCTCGCCGTACTCGCGATTTTCAGCTATCAGCTGGACCGCGCGACTTCCGCTTTTGCCGAGGAGAACGTGCCGCTTGCGACGTTGTCCAACTATACGGCGCTGATGCAGACGGCGCTTGAGCTCGGCACGATTCAAGAAAGCCAGGTCGAGCTGCTCCAATCGTGGCGCGCGGACCCGTCGGCGTTCGGCCGCTGATCAATGCCCTTATAACCTAAGCAAGGCCGGAATCCGCAATCGGAATTCCGGCCTTTTGACGATTTCCCGGCGCGGCGTCTCTGGACGGTCTCTGCGCAATGGGGTAAGCTTGTTCTAAGAATAGTTCTCAAAATAAACCGTCATATCCGTAACCAATCCCACGATATCGGCGTTCATACAAGCGGGACGTCACCAAGACAACGAGAGGGGCAGGGATCATGAAGAGGTTGACCAGACCGTACTGGACGGGCATGATGACCCTACTTACGGGGCTGCTTGTGCTGCCGGGCTGTTTTTCGGAGAACGACCTGCCGAAGCCGACGCTGCATGCGGAAGGCGCTGCCGGCGAGTCCGCCGGCAATCGCGGAAGCGGCGATACGCTGCGGATCGGCATCTTGACCGGCGAAGCCGGAGATCGCTATTATCGCGAAGCCTACACGGACGTTTACGAATATATGCACCCCGAGCTCGATATACAGATCGTGCCTGCCGTCGACACGTCTCGCTACCGGTATCTCGATCCGGACTCGGAGCAGTATCGACCGGAAGTTCCATTGGATGAGCTTAAAAAGTTGACCGAAGGCGACGACCCGGTCGACGTGCTGATCCTCGATCCCGAGACGCTGCGCGCGGCCGCAAGTAACGGCTGGACCGCACCGCTGGCGCCTTATCTGGCGCAGACGGGCGCAAGCGAACAGGACTTCGCTCCGGCCGTCATCGGCGGACTCAAAGAGCTTGGCGGCGGCGAATTGTACGCGCTGGCGCCGGAGTATGCGTCGTCCGCGCTGTACTACAACGCCGACTGGTTCGAGCGCAGCGGGGTCAAGCCGCCGGAAGACGGCATGACGTGGGACGAGATCTTCGCGCTGGCCCGCGCGGCGAGCGGAGAAAATGCCGACAAAGGGCATGTGTACGGATTGTCTTTTACCCAGACACTCGCGGAAGATCCGCTCTGGGCGATCCGCCTGTACACCGATCCGCTCGGGCTGTCGACGTTCGATTCGGACAAAGGCGAGATGACCGTCAATACGCCGCAGTGGCTGGACGTCTGGACGAAGCTTGCCGATATGGCGCAGCAGGAAGCGATACCGCTCAATCTTCGCCCGAATACCGATCCGGACCGCTATGATCCGTTCGGCGGCGACCTGTTCCTCGGCGGACAGACGGCCATGACGATCGCGGACAGCAGCTACGCGTCGAACTTGCAGACGGCGTCGCGCAACGCGGAACGGATCGAAGGCTTCGACGCGTTCAAATGGAACACCGTGACGCTGCCGGTCCATCCCGGCCGGGAAGGGATCGGCGCCGGGGTCAAGCTCGGCGATACGTTCTCGATCGTCGCTTCGAGCAAGAAGCAGGCCGAGGCTTGGGCATTTATCGACTTCGTGACCGGCGAGCGGATGCAGGGCATGGAGCTGCATGATCCGTACCGGATGCCGAGCCGGCTGAGCGCGATCGCGCAGGAAGCGGAGCGTCACGGCTACCGGAGCGAAGCGTTCACGCAGCTGAGGCCCGCCGAGCCGATCGCCGAGCGCGAAGAGAAAGCCGTACAGGAAAATCCGCAGCTGTGGCAGATCAGCGACGCCGGCCGTCAGCTGTTCCAGCGCGTGCTGCGCGGCGAACTTCCGGCGAAGCAGGGACTGGAACAATGGGAGAACGAAGGCCGCCGCTGGCTCAAAGGTCCGTTCGCCGAAGACGGCACGCTTGCGCTTGGCGAGCGGGAGTTTGGACAAGGACTTACGGGCCTGTATAGACCGATGCTAAAAAGCTCTTGACTTGACGGTACGCAGGGGTTATACTATTCAATGTTGCTGTTCACGGATAGCACATTGAAAATGTCGCGGGGTGGAGCAGCTCGGTAGCTCGTCGGGCTCATAACCCGAAGGTCGCAGGTTCAAATCCTGCCCCCGCAATTGAAGCAAGATTGTCCCGGCTCGGTCTTCCGGCCGCAACCGGAACCAGGGCCCTTAGCTCAGTTGGTTAGAGCTACCGGCTCATAACCGGTTGGTCACAGGTTCGAGTCCTGTAGGGCCCATTATGGCAAAAACCCTTACGTAGTAAGGGTTTTTTTGCGTTTGGAGATAAGATGCGTACGTTCTGACAAGTAATCCCGGTCTTCTTCGAAAGTTAAAACAGCCCTTACTTTCCAGAGTAAAGGCTGTCCAAAGTTCCCCTAATCAAATAAAACTCCAACAAAACAAACCGCTCTTTTGCGCTCTGATCCAACTCATTCCCAGCCCAGCCCAGCTCAACCCAATCTAACCGAAATAAGTGCACCACTACACTTATTTCCGCTAAAAACCGACCCGATCGCAAATAACTGCACAGAACCATTTATTTGGCGGGAAAATGGTCTTTCAATCGCCTGCATGAGCAAATAGCTGCCCTCACGCAGTTATTCTGCTCAAACCGGGCATCCAACACGGAAATAACTGCTCTCACGCAGCTATTCCTTCCCACACCAGCTCATTCACTCACTCAAACGTACCCTTCCGCCCATACACGCCTACTCACCCACGTCCTTCCGTCTACGCGCCTGTTCATTCACTCACTCACATTCGCCCACCCGTCTACACGTTCATCCGCCAACTCCGCTCCAGTCTCGCACCCCCTACAACCCCGCAAACACCAAATTCCGCAATTTCCGCGTTACCGCAAGGGTGCCGGAGTCTCTTTTTTGCACCATAAACAGGAACGTCAGCTTGTCGAGCGGGCTGTTGGCGAAGTAGGCGCCGAGCCAGCCGTCCCAGCCGTATTCGCCGACGCTGCCGAGCAGGCCGGCTTGGCCGGGGTGGGTGAGGACGCGCATCTGGCTGCCGTAGCTGTGGCCGATCAGCGAATGCCAGCCGGCGAAGCCGGCCTGTTGGCGGTCGCTCAGCGCTGCGGAAGTGAGCTGGCGGACGGTTCTCGGCTTCAGCAGGCGGGCGCTGCCGAGGCAGCCTTCGTTAAGCAGCATCGTCGTGAATTTGGCGGCGTCGTCGATCGTGGAGCACAGTCCGGCTCCGCCGGACTCGAATGCCGGTTCCCGGTCGAAAAGGTGCAGGACGCCGAGGTGGTCGCCTTCGTACGTCTTCAATCCGCCGTTCCCGTCGTCTTGAACCGTTTTCGCCAGACGTGTGCGTTTACTTTCCGGCAGCCAGAAGCCCGTGTCGGGCATGTCCAGCGGCTCGAAGATTTCCCGTCGCAGAAACTCTCCGAACCGCATGCCGCTGACGATCTCCACGATCGCGCCGAGGATATCGGCCGACGTGCCGTATCGCCAGTCCGAACCCGGCTCGAACGCGAGCGGGCCCCGGCCCATCCGGTCGGCGAACTCCAGCGTGCCCATCGGACGATCGCCGTGCAGTCGGTCGCCGAGCTCCCGGAACAACGCTTCCGCATGCTGCCCCGCCCGGTCTTCTCCGCCGTAGACCAGCCCCGACGTCATATGCAGCAGGTCGTGCACGTGGACTTCGCGGATCGGCGGAACCAATCGGTCGCCCTGCTCGATCAGCGGACGGCCAAAAGACGGAATATACCGGCTCACCGGATCAAGCAGATCGATTTCCCCGCGCTCCACCAGCAGCATAATAGCGGTCGCCGTGATCGGCTTCGTCATCGAATAGAGGCGGAAGATCGCGTCCCGGGTCATCGGGCGTCCCGACTGTGGATCGGCGAGACCGTCTTCCAGGTAAAAAAGTTCTCGGCCGCCTTGCAGTACGAGCAGATTGGCACCGGCGATCTCCTGGCGTTCGATGCTTGTTCTCAGCGTTTTTCCCAAACTTGCGAGTGTATCGGATTGCAGCATGGTCGTAAGTCTCCTTTTTCCGGTTCAAATGGTTCTTCAAATCTTTCCCCAAGAAATAGTAAGCCTATTTGAAAAAGTTGTACAGGGGGGAAGCATCGTTTTGGTGTTGGCGTCGGAACCTTCAGCGCGGTAACGCCTGCGTCCCCGTACAGCTTTTGCGGTATTGGCTCGGCGTTTTGCCGGTGAACTTTTTGAACTGCCGCATGAAATGGGTGTCGTTCTCGTAGCCGCACATGAGCGAGACGGAGCCGATCGACTGGGTGTCGTTTTCGAGCAAATACTTGGCGAATTCCAGTCGGCTGCCGATCAGGTCGAGCGAAACGGGGCAGCCGAACAGTTCTTTGTACACATGCTGAAAATGGGAACGGCTGAGATTGACTTCCGCCGCCAGTTCGTCGATCGTGTACCGCTGCTGCGGCGTGCTGTAGATCCGGCTGCGCAGTTCGGACAGTTGGGCGAAATAGCGCGCCATCCGCTCCGAACCCGGGCGCAGCCGGCGCAGATTGCCAAGCTTCAGCAGCAGGCCGCGCAGGTCGGAATCGATAATCCGCTCCTGCAGCGGACCGCCGAGCCATGTGCTGCGCTGAAGTTCCATCACGAGCCGGGACAGCGAGCCCGAATGGACGGCGGGCACCGGTTCGTCGAGCGGCAGGTCAAGGTCCGACAGCAGTTCCGAGACGTCCGCGCCGTCAAAATGCAGCCAGTCGTTGACGAACGAACGGTCTGCGCTGCGGTACCGGTAAGGCGTATCCGGGCGGAACATCATCCACGTGTCCGGCGATACGGTGACCGTGCGTCCGTTCACGGTGACGTGCGCATGGCTTTTGAACAGCACGAACACGTAGCGCCCCGAGCCGTTCGGCCGGTCGATCAGCAGGCCGTCGGGATGGGTGGAATGGTATCCGCACTTGGCGAGCTTGAGCATAAGCGGCTCCTCTCGATCGCACAATCGATCAGTTTTTGCTCATTATAGGCTATCGCTTTGCCGCCGCGCAAAATTTTATAGTAAAGAAGCGGACGGGACACGCCGGCTATACGGCGCAGCCCGACAACTTTTGGCGAAGGAGTGGAGGATAACGCTATGCAACCATCTAACGACAAGCACGCGGCAATCGGCGAACACCGGGACTGGCTGGACTCGACGCTGGACAAATTGAAGGTGAAAATGTCGGCGGAATGCGCCCGGATCGGCAGCGGCATCCCGTATATTCCGGCGAACGGACGTTACGAAGACTGGGGCGTTCGGGACATCTACTGGTGGACGAACGGCTTCTGGCCGGGCATGCTGTGGCAGATGCACAAGGCGACGGGAGAAACGGCTTACCGTGCGGCGGCGGAGGAAGTGGAGGAGCGGCTCGACGAGGCGCTGCTCGGCTTCGACGGACTGCACCACGACGTAGGCTTTATGTGGCTGCACACGGCGGTCGCCAACTACCGGCTGACCGGCAGCGCCCGTTCCCGGAGCCGGGGACTGCAGGCGGCCAGCGTGCTCGCGGGACGCTACAATCCGGCGGGACGGTTTCTGCGGGCGTGGAACGACGAGCCGGGCAACAACCGCGCGGGCTGGATGATCGTTGACTGCCTGATGAACGTGCCGCTGCTGTATTGGGCGAGCGAAGAGACGCAGGACCCGAGATACCGGGACATCGCGATCGCGCATGTCGACACGGTGCTGCGCACGACGCTGCGGGCGGACGGTTCTGCGAACCATATCGTGATCCTCGATCCAGTCGACGGCACCGTACTGGACAAGCCGGGCGGCCAGGGCTTTGCCGAAGGTTCGTCGTGGAGCCGCGGGCAGGCCTGGGCGCTGTACGGCATGGCGTTGAGCCACAGGCATACGCGCAAAAGCGAATATTTGGACGCCGCGAAGCGGATCGCGCACTATTTTATCGCCAATGCCGCCATGACCGGTTACGTGCCGCTGGCCGACTTCCGCGCGCCGGCGGAGCCGGTCGTACACGATACGACGGCGGCGGCCTGCGCGGCCTGCGGCCTGCTGGAGCTTGCCGAAGCCGTGGACGAGCATGAACGCCGGCTGTACGTCGAGGCCGCGATTCGCATGCTGCGGGCTTCGGAGCAGAAATTCGCCAACTGGGCGCCGGGCGAGGACGGTATCCTCGGAGGCGGGACAGTGGCGTATTTCAGCGAAGAGCGCGAAGTTCCGATCATCTACGGCGATTATTTCTTCATCGAAGGCGTGCTTCGGCTGTCGGGGCAGGATCGGCATCTATGGTAAAATCGGACGGGACGCGCAAAGCCTGGGTCGATACGCTGCTTGCGATCGGCGATCCGATTCTGGACGCGTTGGATCAGGGCGAGCTCAGACAGCGCCTGCCGACACACTTCCATCCCGAACGCGCCCGCTATGCGTGCCTGGAAGCGTTCGCGCGGCTCATCTGCGGCATGGCGCCGTGGCTGGAGCTTGAAGGGCTGGAAGGCGAGGAGGAGCACTTGAGGGCGCGCTGCCAGGACTCGGTACTTCGGGGCATCGCCGCCGCGACCGATCCGGACTCGCCGGACTACATGAACTTCTCGGACGAAGGCCAGCCGCTGGTCGATGCCGCTTTTCTCGCCCATGCGCTTGTACGGGCGCCGCGCGCGCTTGCGGGGAGTCTGCCGGAAGAGGTCAAGACGAGGCTGATCGCGGAGCTTCGCCGCACACGGCGGACCGTTCCGCCCAAGACGAACTGGCTGCTGTTCAGCGCGATGGTGGAAGCGGCGCTGGATCTGCTCGGCGACGCGGACTACGACCGCATGCGGATCGATCTGGCGCTGCATCTGCATATGGACTGGTATCAGGGCGACGGACTGTACGGAGACGGGCCGGAGTTTCGCTGGGATTATTACAACAGCTTCGTGATCCAGCCCATGCTGGTCGATCTGGTAGGGAGGTTCCGGCATCTTTCGCCCGATTATGCCAAAATGGAGAAGACGATCCGGTCCCGGGCATCGCGTTATGCGTCCGTACTGGAGCGGATGATCGCGCCCGGCGGCACGTATCCGTATATCGGGCGTTCGCTTGCGTATCGATGCGGGGCGTTCCAGCATTTGGCACAGGCTGCGCTGCAGCATTTTCTGGAAGACAATTTGGCTCCGGCTCAAGTGCGCTGCGCGCTCACCGCCGTTATTCGGCGCAGTCTGGACGCGCCCGGCACGTTCGACGCGGAAGGCTGGCTGACGCCCGGCGTGTACGGACATCAGCCGGAGCTTGCGGAAGGGTATATCAGCGTAGGCAGCTTGTATCTGTGTTCGACCGCGTTTCTGCCGCTGGGACTTGCGCCGGACGATCCGTTCTGGGCGGAGCCGGATACCCACTGGACGTCGGCGAAGATTGCGGCGGGAGCACGCGTCGGCGCGGATACGGCGCTGTACGGCTGAGCGGAAGCGGGCGACGCGTGGACGGGACCGGAGGAACCGAACACGGATTTTGGTGAAAAACGAAGCTTGTCCGTGCTGTCGCTCGGGCGAGCTTTTTTCCATACCGATTAGGCTTGACATTATCTTTAATCAAAGATATTATAAACGTAACGGAAATACTTTTAAATAAAGATTCTTAAAATAAAATATTCGGAGGGATTCAGATGAACAAACAAACGGCAGGGATTCACCATATTACGGCTATCGTGGGTCATCCTCAGGAAAATATCGATTTCTACGCGGGCGTGCTGGGACTGCGGTTGGTGAAGCAAACGGTCAACTTCGACGATCCGGAGACGTATCATTTCTACTTCGGCAGCGAGGGCGGCAAGCCGGGCACGATCATGACGTTTTTCCCGTGGGCCAATGCGTATCGGGGCAAAGTGGGAGCGGGGCAGGTCGGCATCACATCGTTCGTTATCCCGGTCGGCTCGATCGGATTCTGGCAGGAACGCCTGGCCAAGTTCGACGTGCCGGTCACGGAGCTGAGCCGCTTCGGCGAGCGTTATCTCGAATTCGACGATCCGCACGGCCTGCATCTGGAACTGGTGGAGCGGGCGGACGGAGAAGCCAACACGTGGACGTTCGGAGACGTGACGCCGGAGACGGCGATCAAAGGCTTCGGCGGCGCGACGCTGCTGTCGGCCCAACCGGATAGGACCGCCGAGCTGCTGGAAAAAGTGATGGGGCTGACGTACGTCGGCACCGACGGCGATCTGGCCCGGTACCGCTCGACAGCGGACATCGGCAATCTGATCGACTTGAAGATGACGCCTGTCGCGCGGGGCACGATGGGCGTCGGCACGGTGCATCATATCGCGTGGCGGGCCGAAGACGACGCCGACCAGTTGGCCTGGCAGGATTACGTCGCGGATCACGGATACGGCGTGACGCCGGTGCAGGACCGCAACTACTTCAATGCCGTCTATTTCCGCGAGCACGGCGAGATCCTGTTCGAGATCGCGACCGACCCTCCGGGCTTCGCGCATGACGAGACGCCGGAGACGATGGGCACGAAGCTGATGCTGCCCGCCCAATACGAAGCGCATCGTGCGCAGCTGGAACAGACGTTGATTCCGTTCGAAGTTCGCAGCCTGGATCCGAAGCGTCCTTGAAGCCGATCAGCCGACTCCGTACGCGCACCGAAAAACCTGCACTCCCGGCGGAGTGCGGGTTTTTTGGCGCGTGGACACGGGATCGACCCCGGTCCCGTTAATTCAAAAAGTTCAGCAGAGCCCGGAACAGCAAGAAGATCAGCCGCGGGAAAGCCAGCAGCACTTCGACCAGTATCTCGACAAAAGCCCATTTGCCGTCATTGTCTCCCGACCGCCTGCCGCCGCGTCTGCGCATGCTTCTTGCCATTTTACCGTCTCCTCCCGGTGACCTCTCTTGTTACCTCTTTATATATAACTTATTAATATACCCGTTTCACGGAAGACGAAACGAACAGCGGTCGAAAAGTTTGCTTTTTGCAACTTGCAATGGTAAAGTATAGAGACTGCAAAAGGGGTACAATTGATAGCCGTGCTTTTCCATCGGTTCGGACTGTCCGTTAGTGGGTCCTTACAAAGGAGACTCCATATGGAATTGGAAGAACAGCAAGTCATGAAGGTACAGGCACATCTTCAGCGCATTTTTACGAACGGCTATTTTGTCGTGATTCGGGTACACAGTTCGGACGAGCTGTTTGTGGGACAGATTACGGAGCTTGACTTGAATGGCGGTAAGTTGACGATCGGAAGATGGGGAGAGTTGAAGCAGCTTGAGATTGAAGACATTTCAAGTACGGAAGTTCCCGGCCACGAAGAATAGACAAACTTAATGTTGATCGCATAGAATAGAGCGAAAGCTTCATCCTCGGGATGAAGCTTTTTTTTTGTGGTTATACCAAAAAAAACATCACCCTGGGTGAAGCAGTTTTTTGTGGTTATACCAAAAAAAACATCACCCTGGATGAAGCAGTTTTTTGTGGTTATACCAAAAAAAACATCATCCTAAATGAAGCGGTTTTTTGTGGTTATCCTTTTTTCGAGCATACAAAAAAAGCCCCGCCGAAGCGGAGCTTTTGAACGAAGTAGAACGATCTTAGAATTTGGCAGCCAGGTCGGCCGCTTGCTTGACGCCTTCTTCGATGATCGAAGCGGCGCGGTCCGGGAATTGGTTGTGTCCTTCGAGAACGACCACTTCCGGATTGCGGATGCCCCAGAAGCCGAGGGTGTTCTTCACGTAGTTGAGGGACATTTCCATGCCGCTCATCGGTTCTACGGAGTACACGCCGCCGCGGGCTTGCAGCAGAGCGACTTTCTTGTCGGTTACGAGACCTACCGGACCTTCAGCGGTGTATTTGAACGTCTTGCCCGCTTGGTTCAGGTAGAACAGGTAAGTCAGCAGTTGAGCCGGAATCGTGAAGTTCCAGAGCGGGAAAGCGAACATGACTTTGTCCGCGCCGAGGAATTGATCCAGATACGTGTTGGCCAGACCGGCCAGGCGCTGTTCTTCCGCAGTCGCTTCCATGCCTTGAGCCGCTTTGAACAATCCGCTCATCATATCGTTATCGTAGTAAGGAAGATCCGCTTCGAACAGGTTCAATTCGGTAATGATATCATCCGGGTGAGCGGCTCTGTAGCTTTGCACGAAGCTTTCGTACAGCTTGACAGTGGCCGATTGGTCGGCCGGACGGTTGTTTGCTTTAATGAAGAGAACGTGGGACATGGATGGTTTCCTCCTGAAATATCTTTTGTAGTTTAACTTTCTTAATTATAGTATATGAAATAAAATAAAGAGTCAACCCATTTTTTGAAAAAAAGAGAGCAAGCAAATTTTAATCGGATTTTCAGGTTGCTATCAGGTACGTTTAAGCTTGGGTCGGTATATTAACGGTACAACCCCTCTGTAACATAGACTTTGGCCCCGGTGCTTCGGCATCGGGGCTCTTTTTTTGTCCATATCCGTTAAACGACGCCAAAAAGCCCTCGCGAACGAGGGCTTGGCGGTTGATGGCTTCATGCGGCCTGAACGGCCGCAGCGTCGATTACAGGAAAAACGACAGGCCGACGACGACGGCTACCGAGCCGAGCGTGAACAGCAGAATCGTGCGCAGTTCGCGAATCATGAGCAGACCTTCCTGCTTGTGATGCTCTTCGGTGCGATGCATGGTTCCTTTGGACATTTGATTTTCCTCCTTTCGAAGCGGATTCGATTACGTTCGACATCCGGGGAAAGGGCAGGAACGAACCCTTGAACTTAAGCGGCCTCAGCAGGCGGTGCCTGCGCAGGATCGGAATACGCGAATCGGTGTGCGGATTGCGCGGAGCGAGCGCGAGAGGCGCCGCCGGAAGCCAAGGGAACAGCGGCAGGGCCGCCGTGTCGGGCGCCGGCGTCGAAGGCTGGGCGGCAGGCGGCGCGTACGGATGCTGCTGATGGTAGCCCGCGTGCCGAAGTTCCGATTCCGGCACGCTGACCGCCGTGCCCGGCAGCCGGACTTCCGGCAGCAGCACGAACAGCAGGCACAGCAGCGCAATCGCCGCTTTTGCGCCCAAGCGCGAGCTTTTTCCAAGCATGTCTTCGCCTCCTTCCGTCCGGTTCTGCCTTCGCGTTCGTTCTATTTATATCGTCTTGTATATTATGGGAACAAGAGAGGGACAGCGTCAAGAGGTTCGGCGCGTCTGCGCGCCCGATTCAGCCAAACAGCAGAAATCCCGCCAGCACGAACAGCAGAACGAACAGCACGAGCATGAAGCCCAGCGTCAAATTGACGATCAGGCGCGAAGAGCGGAACACGCCTTCGTTAATGTCCCGGCGTTTGCGCTGGTAATCGAGCGTCGCGGACAGCAGCAGCGAGAAGGCGAACAACAGCGAACCGATACCGGCCGCGACCGCGAACAGATGCGCTTTTTCCCCGTAGGTCGAATTGAAGAGCCCTGCGGCCAGAAAGCCGAGGCCCGCCACGGCGATGCACGTCCGCACCCAGGCCAGATACGTGCGTTCGTTGGCCAGATGCTGCTGGACGTATTTGTTTTCCGTCGATCCCGTCGATTGCGTTCCGTTCACAGACAGTTCCTCCGATCAGTTGAGAATGAACTCGACCTGCGTGCCGTCCGGGTAATCGTCCAGCGCGTGGCCGACCCAGGAACCGGCTCCGCGGTTGTCGGACGGTTCGACATATTCGATGTCCGCGCCCGTGCCGCCTTCTTCGCACATCGCCATCGGCCATTCGTCGCGATCGAAGCCTTTTTTGGTCGGGATGCCGCGCAGCGAGTCGTCGCGGTTCTCCTCGGCGCCGCCGCGGTCGATCGTGCAGACGCGGGATTCGCCGCTTGCGATCGCGTCCCGGATATGCGCGGCCGTGGCGGGATAGCGGTCGACGGGAAATTCGAGGCGAATCGTCTCGCCGCTGCCGCGGCTTCCGATATCGAGGTCCAGATCGAGCAGGGGACCGACGATTTTGTACAGCTGCGGGGCGAACAGAATCAGCAGGGCGGCGAGGACGATCGTGATCACCGACGGCGCTTTGCCCTTTTTGTTGCGGGAATTCTTTTTGCTCACACGAAGAAGCCTCCTTAACCGGTAGTCGGAGCTTCATTATACCGGAAAAGAGGCTGTTTCGCGTGCACAAATTTATCGGCTGCTTCCAGCGGCTACTTGTCGAGTTCTTCGGAATCTTCCGGATCGTCGATCAGACTGTCTTCGCCTTTGAGGTTGTCGCGGGTCACTTGGTCGAACGAACCCGGATCGGTCTCTTCGTAGCGCGGGTCGACATCGGGAATATCGTCCGGGCCCGGCCCTTTATCGTTCACGTCGGCTTCTCGGTCTCTGGTCATCGTCGTCACCCTTTCTGGAGATCTTTTGGATATCTTTCTCTTAAAAAGGATACACGTTCCCGGCCCGAATGAATCATTTCGTAAAATGCAATCTTCCGCCGTTCACAAAAGAAGCATTTACCCCGTGCGAACGAGATCGTCCGCGCTGCGCTTCGCGTTGGGGATACCCACTCTTGAAAACGTGAAAAAAAGAACGAAAACGAATGAAAACGACCTCAATCGGAGATTGCTAATTAGCGGCGAAATCCTTAAAGTAAAGCGGTAGATTCGCGGAAAGTTCTGTTTCGTACTTCGAATCTCGACCACTCCATCAATCGAAAAAGGAAGTTAACCGACATGACAGGCAAAATCAAAAGATTTCTGATCGGCAGACCGATGAAATCGAACGAACTTGAGGGCGAAAGACTCGGGAAGCTCAAAGCGCTCGCCATCCTCTCGTCGGACGCGCTGTCGTCCGTCGCGTACGGCACCGAACAAATCCTGCTCGTCCTCATCCTGGCGGGAGCCGCCGCTTTGTGGTTCTCGCTGCCTATCGCGCTTGCGGTACTGGCTCTGCTGGCCATTCTGATCGTGTCTTACCGCCAGACGATCTTCGCCTATCCGGCCGGGGGCGGCGCGTACGTCGTCGCCAAAGACAATATCGGCAAGTTCTCCAGCCTGATCGCCGGGGGCTCGCTGCTCGTCGATTACATCCTGACCGTGGCTGTCAGCTCCTCGGCGGGAACGGACGCCATCACGTCGGCGTTCCCGATCCTGCACGACGAACGCGTCCTGATCGCGCTGGCGATGATCGTGTTCCTGACGCTTATGAATCTGCGCGGCGTCACGGAATCCGCTTCGGTGCTCGCGATTCCGATCTATGCGTTCGTCGTCTCGATCTTCCTGCTGATCGTGATCGGCACGATCAATTACCTGACCGGCGGAGCGCCGGCAGCCGCGCCGCAGATGGAAGCGGCCGTCTCGAACGTCAGCTTGTTCCTGCTGCTCAAGGCGTTCAGTTCCGGCTGTTCGGCGCTGACCGGCGTCGAAGCGGTCTCGAACGCCATCCCGAACTTCCGCGATCCGGCTCCCAAAAACGCGGCGGCGACGCTCGTGATGATGGGATTGATCCTCGGCGCGATGTTCACCGGCATCACGCTGCTCGCCTACTGGTACGGCATCCGTCCGGACGAGAAAGCGACGGTCATCTCCCAGATCGCGGAAGCGACATTCGGACGGAACTGGATGTACTTCGTTATTCAGGGCGTCACCGCGCTGATCCTGTTCCTGGCGGCCAATACGGCGTACTCCGCGTTTCCGCTGCTGGCGTTCATGCTGGCCAAAGACAAATACCTGCCGCATATGTTCATGGTGCGCGGCGACCGCCTCGGCTTCTCGAACGGCATCATTTTCCTGAGCATCATGTCCGCCGTGCTCGTCGTGGCGTTCAAAGGCAATACGGAAAGCCTGATCCCGCTCTACGCCGTAGGCGTGTTCATTCCGTTCACGCTGTCGCAGCTCGGCATGATGATCCGCTGGATCAAGCACAAGCCCAAAGGCTGGCAGGGCAAGCTTGTCATCAACACGGTCGGAATGCTGACGACGCTGTCGATTACGCTGATCTTTATTTTCACCAAATTCGCGCAGGTCTGGGTCATCTTCGTGTTCCTGCCGATCGTCGTCTACCTGTTCGCCAAGATCTACCGCCATTACGCGAATACGGCCGATCAGCTGCGTATCGATCTTGCGGTCGACAAGCCGTGTATCAAAGGCAACACGGTCATCATCCCGGTATCGGGCATTACGCAGGTCGTGCGCAATACGGTCAGCTACGCCAAGACGCTGTCCGACAGCGTGGTGGCCGTCTATATCGGCTTCGACGACGAGTCGATCCGCAAAATGGAAGAAAAGTGGGCCGAGTGGGACCCCGGCGTCCGCCTGATCGTGCTCAAATCCCGCTATCGCAGCATCATGCGTCCGCTGCGCAAGTTCATCGAGACGGTCGAATGGAAAAAAGGCGAACATGACAACATCACCGTGCTTATTCCGCAGTTCATTACGAAGCATTGGTGGGAAGCGGTGCTGCATAACCAGACCAGCCTGATGATGCGCACATACCTGCTGAACCACAAAGACGTCATCGTGACGACGGTACCTTTCCATCTGCATAAGTGATTTCCGTATAGGAATGACCGGATCGAACCCACGATCCGCCTGCGGCCGCCGAACGAAATTCGGCGGTTTTTTTGTACGGAAAAGGCGATTGTTCGCTTGAAAAGGAACTTATGTTCGCCTATAATCAAAGTAACGAACAAACGTTCTTATTGGGAGGGAACAACTATGCCGGTGAAATATGTGGGAGAAGTCGTCGAGATCGTGTATATGGACAAGAACGGCCACCTGTCGCAGCGCAGAATCGAAGTTCACGGCATACGCGGCGGACGGGTCTATTCGACCTGCCTGACCAGCGGGGAACGCCGGACGTTTCTGCAGGAGCGGATTCTGGCCTGCCGCCCGTCGCCGTTCCGCAGACGCGAGATGCCCAAGAGCAAGCGGCTGCCGACGATGGCGGCGAAGAAATAGCAGACGTGTATGAGGATGCAGCGCAGACATGACAAAAGGCCGTCCCGGAGGACGGCCTTTCTACCCGTGGCGCTATTTGCTTAACTTCCGTATCCCGCGCCATCGGACAATCTCTCTTTAGAGAGCTGCACCGATTCGGGTAAGGGACACGTTCAGCATGTCGTTACAGATGTGAACGCACCTCCTTTCTTTATTGAGGTTATAGTAGCACAGGCCGTCGCCGCTGCCAACCCTTTTTCGCATAAAAATTCCCAAGTCTTTATTCTCTACATTTAATAGTAAAAAGGTGAAAAATTCACAACAAAGATCCTTAAAGAGATAAGCCCCGACTAAGGTCAAATGAAATGCAGATAATTTTTTTCTAAAAAATTTGCGGTTTTTGTCGATAAATAAGTTTGAAGCAACCAGAGACAGGAGAGAACAAGAAAATGAAGATTTCGATTCAGACCAAACTGTTAAGCGGGTTTTTGGGCGTCATCCTGCTGCTCGTCCTGATCAGCCTTGTGTCGCTCAGCAATCTCGACGGCATGGGCAGACAGGCCAAGGAAGTCAACACGAAGTGGATGCCGAGCGTGACGCTGCTGGGCACGATGAACGGAGACGTCTCGGACGTCGAACGCCTCGTACTGAACATGATCGTCGAAAACCGGTCGAGCCAGTTCGCTTCGATTCAGGAGAGCTACACGGCTTTGACGGCCAAAATCGAACAGGAACGCGAGCAGTACCAGCAGCTGATCCGTACCGAAGAAGAACAGCAGCTGTACGATCAGTTTTCGCAAAACTATGATGCTTTTATCGCCGAGCTGCCGCCGCTTATTCAGGCTGCGCAAAACAATCAGGCGGAAAGCGCGCGCGAACTGCATCGCCAAGCATACGGGACGTGGAGCGCGGCGAACGACAGCGTCTTGAAGCTGATCGAGCTGGATAACCGCGAAGCGGGCCTGAAGTCCAACGAAGCGGTCGACAAAGCCGGCTTTGCCACGAATTTGGTCGTCGGGCTGAGCGCAACCGCCATCGTGCTGGCGGTGCTGATCGCCGTTCTGCTCGGCCGGATGATCGCGATTCCGCTCAAGCGCGTGCAGAAGGCCGCGGAGCGTATCGCTGCCGGCGATCTGACCGGCGAAGCGATCCGGGTTCGCGGCCGCGACGAGATCGGCGGGTTGGCGGAGTCCTTCAACGTCATGACGCTGAGCCTGCGCGAACTGATCGAATCGGTCGCCGCTTCTTCGGAGCTGGTTGCCGCCTCTTCCGAGGAACTGACGGCGAGCGCCGAACAGAACAAGCTGGCATCGGAGCAAATCGCCGCCACGGTGCAGGAGACGGCTGCCGGCACGATCCGCCAGGTCGATATCGCCGAGACGTCCGCGCAGGCGATGCAGGAGATGTCGATCGGCGCCGACCAGATCGCGACGCGGGCCCAGACGGTGTCCGAATCCGCGGCCGAAGCGTCGCACAAGTCGCAAAGCGGCAACGAAGCGATCCGCGAAGCGATCGTGCAGATGGATTCGATCCGCGATTCGGTCGCGTCGATGAGCGGCGTCGTCAAGGAACTGGGCACGCGTTCGGAAGAGATCGGCACGATCACGAACGATATTACGGCCATTTCGTCGCAGACGAACCTGCTGGCGCTGAACGCCGCTATCGAAGCGGCCCGCGCCGGGGAAGCCGGCCGCGGCTTCGCCGTCGTCGCGGACGAAGTGCGCAAGCTGGCCGAGCAGTCTTCGGAATCGGCGAAGCGCATTACGGAACTGGTGTCGCTGATCCAGTCCGATACGCACAGCGCGATCACAGCGGCCGAGTCGAACGACCGCGAAGTGTATAAAGGCATCGAGCTGGTGTCGGCGGCGGGCAGCGCGTTCGAGAACATTCTCGAAGCGGTCGGCCAGGTCGCGAGCGATATCGAAGAAGTGTCGGCGGGCGCCGAACAGATGTCGGCCAGCACGACGGAAATTTTGCATTACGTGCAGCAGAGTTCGACGATTGCCGGCGAAGCTTCGTCGGGCATGACCGAAGTCTCGGCCGCGACGCAGGAGCAGCTCGCTTCCATGGAAGAGATCGCTTCGTCTTCCTCTTCGCTGTCGGAGACGGCGGAGCAGCTGTACCAGAACGTCAACCGGTTCAAGATTTAATACATTCGACAGATTTCAATCGGCCTGAACCAAGCCGATCCTACTCCAAGCCCCGTTCCTCTCCGGAACGGGGCTTTCGGTTGTCGATCGCCGGGGTCGGGCAGGCCGGGATTCGGCTCGCCGAATTGGCGAGCCGGTTATCATTGACACGGCAAATAAGGCCGTGCTATGATCTTTGAAGTCGGCAATATTTGGCGACCTAAGCCGGGGTGGTGGAATGGCAGACACAGCAGACTTAAAATCTGCCGGGAGCAGTCCCGTACCGGTTCGAGTCCGGTTCTCGGCATTCCCAGTTTTCAGGCAGACGCCGTTTTTTCCTTTCGGGGAAAAAGCGGCGTCTTTTTGTGCTTGTTCGGTTCAACGCCGCACCCGGCCGAAGGTGACACAACCTGTAAGCGCTTCAAATTTGATTGAAAAGGGTTACGGGCTGGCCTATAATAAGGCGGAGACGCGATAAGCGGACAGAAGATCGTCGAGCCGGTTCCCGGCCGCTGCCGCAGCGGTCGTTCGGCCGAAGATCCGCCCAGCAAACGAATGGAGGAACGGCATGAACAACAACGGGATCGTGGAGCACGCAATCAGGGAGACGCTGATCGGGGCATTGGAACGGGTAACGGATCAGCTGATGCATTTGCAGCGTCCGGGCAACGAGCAGGAACTTCGGGCGCTTGAAGGCGAGGCGGAGCGCAGAGGTTATTTTGCCCGCGATTTCGGCATGGACGAATGGGATTGGCCGCAGGGCGTCGGTCTGTACGGCCTGGCGAAGATCGGCGCCTACTTCGGCGACGAGCGCTTCGCGGAGTATGCGCGGCCGTGGATGGCGGCGCGCTTCGAGCAGGGGCTGCCGAGCCGCAACATCAATACGACGGCTCCGCTGCTGTCGCTCATGGAGCTGGAAGAAGCGGAGGAGCTGAGCCTGGAGTGGGCGGAATGGCTCGCAAGCGGTCTGCCGCGTACGGAAGAGAACGGCTATCAGCACGTGACGACCGGCAGCACGTCGTCGGAATTGACGCTGAACGAGAACGAGATCTGGATCGATACGCTGTTTATGGCGATTCTGTTCACGGCGAAGATGGGCATCAAGCATGACCGCGAAGATTGGCGGCAGGCTTCGCTGCACCAACTGCTGTTACATATCAAATATTTGTACGACCGCAAAACGGGATTGTTCTACCACGGTTGGCATTTTACCGGCCGGCATAACTTCAGCGAAGCGTTCTGGTGCCGGGGCAACGGCTGGTTCACGCTGGGCCTGCCGGAATATATCGACCTGATGCGTCCGTATCTGGACGAAGGCGTGCTGCTCTTTTTGACGCAGACGTTTCGTTCCCAGAGCGATGCGCTGCTGAGTCTTCAGCAGCCGGGCGGCCTGTGGCCGACGCTGCTGGACGAGCCGGACAGCTATACCGAGACGTCCGGCTCCGCGGCGATTGCGGCCGGTCTGCTGCTCGGCGTGCGGCGCGGCCTGCTGCCGGAACATTATGCCGAACCGGCTATGCGGACCGTGTCCGCGGTGCTGGAGCGGATCGATGCGGCCGGCGTCGTCGAAGGCGTGTCGGCCGGCACCCCGATCGGCAAGCTGCGCGACGATTACGCGCGCATCGTCACCGCGCCGATGGCCTACGGCCAGGCGCTGGCGATCGTGCTGCTCGGCGAAGCGCTGCACCGCAGCTAAGTCCGATCCGCGGCCGGCCCGGTTCTTGTGCTATAATTGCGAAAAATCGCGGAAGCGCGCGCTTCAATCGATCACTTCAATCGATCGCCTGCGTTCCCGGTCTGCCAAGCTTTATCCATCATGCCAGGCGGAGGCGTGCGGTAACGCGGCCGACTGCCTGGCGAACAGCGAGGAGGGAGTCACCCATTGTCGCGAACCTGGTATCGACGGCTGCTGCTGTCTTATTTTCCGATTTTTCTGCTGACCGTCACGATCCTGATTTTTACTTCGTTCGTCTTCGTCAACGATATTTCAAGGCAGGAAACGCAAAAAGCCGACCGGGCGGCTTCCCGCTATCTGGTGGACGAGGTGGACCGCGCGGTGCGCGAGACCGAAATGTCGGTGCTGGATACGGTGGAGAGCACGTCGGCGTACAAAGCTTATTTCGGCGGCGCCGAGATCGGCGACACGACGGACGTATATACGATTGCGCGCAGCCTGCGCAATCTGACCGACGGTTCGCCTTATCTCGAATCGGTGTACCTGTACGACCATAGAAACGACAGCGTCCTGACCCAGAGCGGACGGACCGGCACGGACGGATTTTTCGATGCGGCCTGGCTGGCCAGGATCGACTCGGACAAGCTTGCGCCGGGCTGGCAGCCGCTGCGGGAATACAAGCCCGACCTCTCCGCGCGCAATCCGGTGCGGGTGCTGACGATCAACAAAGACATGCCGCTGCCGTTCGGGTCCGAAGGGACGCTGGTCATCAACGTGAAGATGAGCGCGATCGAGCGGCTCGTGGACACCCGGGTGAACGAGAAGCTGTCGTTCCTGAACATTACGGGCCCCGGCGGAGCAGGGATCTATCAGGCGCATTCGGAACCTTCGGGCGAAGGCCGGACGCTCAACGAGCTCAAGCTGGATCGCCTGAACTGGACGTTCCTGAGCGGCATCAAGGCCGGAAGCCTGTTCGGCTGGGTCTCGGTCATCTCTTATCTGTGGGTAGCGATCGCGGTCGGGACGGTGCTGTGCGCGATCGTGTACCTGATCTATATCACGCGCCGCAATTACAAGCCGGTGCAGGTCATCATGAACCGGATCGAAGCGCATCAGATCCGCACGATGGATCAGGGCGAAGCCCGGACCGACGAGCTGAAGATGATCGACGGCGTGCTGGAGAGCCTGATCCATCATACGCAGGATTACGAACAGAAGAGCCGCGAGAACCAGCTGCTTCAGCGCAGCCGGCTGTTCACCGAACTGCTGCGCAGCGAACGCACCGAACAGGCGGTCGAACGCCTGACGGCGCTGTCGCCGCTTGAAGGCGTGTCCGAATCGTCCCGATTCGCCGTCGTCGTGCACGAAATCGAGAAATACGAGAGCGTGTTCCGCGACCGCTATACGCGCGGCGATCAAAATGCGCTCAAGTTCGCGCTGATGAACGTGTTCCAGGAGCTTGTGCGCGGTTCCGGCCTGCGCGCCTGGGCGGAATGGATCGGAGGCGACCGTCTCGCCGTCGTCTTCCTCGTGGAGGAGGAAGGCCCCGAGACGACGGAAGCGCTGCGCAGCCTGGCCGAGAGCTATCAGACGTGGGTGACGAGCCATCTTCGTCTGTCGCTGCGCTGCGGCATCGGCCCGGTCGTGCAGGGACCCGAACAGATCGGGGCTTCGTTCGAAGCCGCGGAATCGGTCATGCGGCACAAGCTGCTCATGAGCGGCGATATCGTGCAAGCCGGCGCGGAAGAATCTTCCCCGCGGCTGCTGGAGACGTACAAATATCTGCAGACGATCGCCGAGCTGGTCAAGCAGTTCCGGATGTCGAACGGGCAGTGGAGAGATCAGCTGGAACGGCTGTTCGAAGAATTCGAGCGCGATTTCGTCCAGGACGAAGCGATCCGCTCGCTGATCCGGGCGCTGCTCCAAATGCTGCGCCGCGAAGTTGCCGTCATGTCCGACGCGCTGCAGGAGGCGCTGTCCGAAGAACAGACGGTGGTGTTCGAACAGCGTCTGCTGGAAGCGGACACGCTGGACGAAGTCGGCGGCCTGCTGTCCGATTATTTGACGGATTTGTTCCGGTTGTACATTTCGGCCAGCGAAACGAAAAGCTACCGCGCGATGGTCAGCGAGATGAAAGCCTATATCGAAGAACATTTTGCCAATCCGGATCTGTCCCTGAAGCATCTGAGCGACCGGTTTCAGGTGTCGGGCAAGTACGCGAGTTATTTGTTCAAAACGGAATTCGGCATGAAATTCGTCGACTTTGTCACGGAGCTGCGCATGAAGGAAGCCGAGCGGCTGCTGCTGGAGTCGGAATGCCCGCTGCAGGATATTGCCCTCAAGGTCGGATACGCCAACGCCATTACGTTCGGCCGCGTGTTCAAGCGGATCTCCGGCATCACGCCGGGCGATTACCGCAGGCAGAAGCGCAATCTGCCGCCGGTCGAGAATTAACAACCGGCGTATTCGCCGCCCGGGCTTGCCCGCGGCGGCATTCGTCCGCTTGGCCGAATGAGGCCGATCGTGCACGAAGAAGACCCGAACCTCAGCCGCAGGCGCACGGACTTTCCCGTTTTCGGGAAGGACCCGGACGTCTGCGGCTTTTTTTGCGGAGAATAACTTGGATTAGGAAGGTTTGAAGTCGTTTTTCGACTGTAAAAGACGTGTACGAATCGGGGAGGTTGCACGAAAATGGTTTATAAATCGGGGTTTTTTAGGTTTTGTAAGCGATTTCTTGGCACTTTTTTATACGAAAACAGTCTTTTTGACGAAAAAAGAAGGTCGGATAAACCGAAAGGCGGTTTTTGGCGTCCTTTTCCAATCCGAAAGAGGTTTATTGCCAGTTCTAACTGCGATATGGAATACTGAGGTCACTCCGAAACGAGCGTCCGACAGTTTCCGACATGCTCGTCAAGGTCTACCAACGCTACAGAAAAATTGTCTGAACTACCGCCTTTCTTCTATAGGAGAGCGCGTTCGACAGAACAGAGCGCTCGACATCACGGAAGATCCGGCGGTACCGTCACACCACAGAAAAAGGAGATGGGAACATGACAGGCAAAGCACGCAGAGGGGTCATTAAAAAAGCAATGGGAGCCGCAATCGCTACCGTAATGGGGGTCGGACTGCTCTCCGGCTGCGGAGGCGGAGACGCTTCTACCAATGAAGGAGCGGCAGCCGGCGCGAACGGCGAACGGGTCACGTTGAAAGTGGAAGTGTTCGACCGCGGCAACAGCCCGTCTCCGTACACGATCACGAACAACTGGCTGACGCAGTACGTACAAAAAGAATTCGGCGATCCGAACAACATCGACGTGGAATTCGTTCCTGTCCAGCGTTCCGAAGAAACGACCAAGCTGAACGTGCTCATGGCAAGCGCCAGCGACGTGCCGGATATCGTGTTCGTCTACGATTCCAGCGTATTCTACCGATATGCGCAGCAGGGCGGCTTGACCGACGTCGGCGAACTGATCAAGGAACACGGACCGAACCTGCAAAAGTATCTGGGCGACGAGACGTTGAAATTCGGCCAGCTCGAAGGCAAACAGTTCGCGATTCCGGGCAAAAGAGCGATCACGGCCCGTTACAACTCGTACATCCGCCAGGACTGGCTGGACAAGCTGGGCATGAAAGCGCCGACGACGACAGACGAGCTGTACGAAACGTTGAAAGCGTTTAAAGAAAAAGATCCGGCCGGTCTCGGCTCCA
This sequence comes from Saccharibacillus brassicae, assembly GCF_006542275.1. Taxonomy (NCBI): domain Bacteria; kingdom Bacillati; phylum Bacillota; class Bacilli; order Caryophanales; family Paenibacillaceae; genus Saccharibacillus; species Saccharibacillus brassicae. The sequence goes on along the minus strand of NZ_CP041217.1, from coordinate 653,510 downwards.
AAAATATCCCGATGGGCATGGCGCTCGCGCCGGCTCAATACGAAACGCTTATCTATTCCTTCATCAAGCCGGTTCAGGGCGACCTGACGTACAGCCAGCGCTACGAGCTGCCGCTGCACGAAGGCTTCAAAGATTCGATGCAGTTCCTGAACAAACTGTACAACGAAGGGCTGATCAGCCCCGACTTCAGTCTCGACGAAGAAAAGGAACAGCTCGTCAAAGACTTCCAGAACGGCAACGTCGGCTACATGTCGGAAGACGTGGGACAGATCCTGTACGCGGACGGCATGCTGGACAACCTGACCAAAAACATGCCGGACAGCAAAGTCGTGGCGCTTGACGCTTACACGAACGCCAACGCGGACGGCAAGCATATCAAATCGCGCTACGGTCCGAACGGCATGTACATCATGATTCCCCAAAGCAGCAAACGTTCGGTCGAAGCCGTCAAATATCTGGATTGGATGACGTCCGAGAACAATCTGCTCACGATGTCGACAGGCGTGGAAGGCGAAAACTACGATCTGGTGGACGGGATTCCGGTCGTCAAGGAAGATGCGCCGCAGGAAACGAAAGATCGCGTCTACAACGGCGGCGACATGGCGATTATGGCCAACGGCAAAGTGATCGGCGATCAGGAAATGAACGAAAAAGCATGGATTGCCGGCTTCCCGAAAAACAATCAGGAGCTGATGAGACAATCGATCGATATCGCGAACACCGATACGGTTGGCCCGATCGTGTTCGATCGTCCGATCGAAGCGGAATCGAAATACGGTACGGCGCTGAACGACAAGCTCAAAATCGTGATCGTGCAGTCCGCCATGGCGAAACCGGATCAATTCGAAGCGGTGTACGAACGCGAAATGAAAGATTACATGAACATCGGCGGTACCGCGCTCAAAGAAGAATTGGAACAAGCGATGCAGGAGAAGAAATAAGCAGCAGGCGCAAGCGACAGACCGGGGCGAAGAGCGTGAACGACGTACGGCTTAGCCCCGGTTTCATTTTGCAGACAGGATACGGCGTCCGCCCCGTGCGGGCGTCTCATCCCGATCTGTCCGCGAGGAGGAGACCCACTTGACGTTAACCAAAGTGAATCAAGCGACTAAATCGGGCGATTTCGGCAAAAGAAAGTCTTACATCAAACGCTATTGGCAGCTGTACGCGCTTCTCTCGCTGCCGCTGATCTACTTCCTCATTTTCCGCTATGGTCCAATGTACGGTGTGCAGATTGCGTTCAAAGATTTTAACTTATTCCAGGGGATCAACGGAAGTGAATGGATCGGCCTGGAAGCGTTCCGCGAAGTATTCGCCATGAACGATTTCTACATTACGCTGCGCAACACGTTTATGCTCAATTTTCTTGATCTGCTCGTCTCGTTCCCGGCGCCGATCATTCTGGCGATCATGCTGTACGAGATCCGGAACGCCTGGTTCAAAAAAATCTCGCAGACCCTCCTGTATATCCCGCATTTTATCTCGTGGGTCATTATCGGCGGGATCGTGTATCAGCTGTTCGGCACCCAGTCGGGCATGGTGAACGCGATACTTCAGGGCATCGGCATGGATCCGCTTCCTTTCCTGACGGACAAAAATTCGTGGCTGATCACGTATCTGTTCACGGGCGTCTGGCAAAGCGCGGGTTGGGGCACGATTCTGTATCTGGCTGCGCTGACCGGCGTCAACAAGGAGCTGTTCGAAGCTGCGGACGTCGACGGGGCGTCGCGGATGAAGAAAATTTGGCATATCACGCTGCCGAGCATCAAGCCGACCATCGTCACGCTGCTGATTCTGAATCTCGGCAAAATGGTCAGCATCGGCTTTGACCGTCCGTACATTATCGGCAACACGGCCGTGCGCGAATATTCGGACGTGCTGAGCACGTTCGTCTACCGCATCGGCCTCGAATCGGGACAGTACACGCTCGCGACCGTCGTCGGTCTGTTCCAGGCTATAGTCGGGCTCGTGTTCATCCTGGGTTCCAATTACATTTCCAAAAAAGTGACCGGAGACGGCATCATGTAAAGCCGGTCCGTCGTCCCTTACACAGCCTGTATCCGCCGCCTGCGCGGCGGAACCCACTTCCGAACGAGGGAAAGGAGAGACTCCGAGATGAGCTCACGCACTTCCAACCGGATTTTCGATATCGTCAATATCACGTTCGTATCGTTGTTCGTCCTCTTCTGCCTGCTGCCTTTTGTGCATATGATCGCGGTCTCGCTCAGCTCCAACCGGGCGATCACGTCGGGCGAGGTGACGCTGCTGCCTGTCGAGTTTAACTGGAGCGCCTATACGCAGGTCTTTTCCGACCAATCGATGCTCACTTCGCTCGGCTTCACCGTCCTGCTGACGCTCGCGACGACGCTGCTGTGCATGCTGTTCACAATCGCCGCGGCGTATCCGCTGACCAAAGGCAATCTCAAAGGGCGCAAATTTTTCATGTACCTGATCGTCATCACGATGTTCTTCAGCGGCGGCATCATTCCCGAGTACCTGCTGATCCGCGATCTGCACATGCTCAATTCCGTCTGGGCGCTTATCCTGCCGGGACTCGTCAGTCCGTTCAACCTGATCATCCTCATTACGTTCTTCAAAAACATTCCGCCGAGCCTGGAAGAATCCGCGGAAATCGACGGCAGTTCGTATATGCACACGCTGCTCAAAATCGTGCTGCCGCTGTCGATGCCGGTCATGGCGACGCTCGCCCTGTTCTACGCGGTCGGCCGCTGGAACGGGTTCCAGGACGCGCTCATGTACATCACCGATCCGCAAATCTATCCGCTGCAGCTCAAGCTGTTTCAGATGGTGCAGAACAATATGGTAACCGAGCTGACGCAGATGGAAGGCGCCAACCGCACCGCCTTGACGCCGGAAGCGCTCAAAGCGGCCACCGTCGTCTTCGCCACCGTTCCGATCCTGTGCGTCTATCCGTGGCTGCAAAAGTATTTTGTCAGCGGCGTGATGCTCGGAGCGGTCAAAGGCTGATTCCGAGCCGAAACGGGATAAGCGCAAGGAGGGAAGCGTTATGAACGATCATGGAGCAAGCCGCGGGGACACCAAAGGCAGTCCATTCGGCGACAAAGGGCAGTATTCGTTCTCGACCTGCTGGAATATTCGCCGCCAGCCGGGCGGACGGGCGATGATCGAAGAGATCGCCGCGCTCGGCTTCCGCCGGGTGGAACTGAATTATAACGTGACGCGGGAGATGCTCGAAGAGATCGAACCGATGATCGAACGCGGGGAGATCGGCGTGTCCAGCGTGCACAATACGTTCCCGCATACGCCGGACCCCGATTACGGCACCGATTCGGTGCTGCTCGGCTTTGACGATGAAGCTCGCCGGCTCAAAGCGGTATCGCTGCTCGTCGAATCGGCGGAGTACGCACACCGTTACGGCGGCGAAGCGGTCGTCGTGCATCCCGGCGAAGTGCCGATCGACCCTGCCGACGTCAAGCGGCTGGAGAAGCTGTACCACGAGGCCGGCCGGGAATCGCAAGCGTACCGCGC